>NZ_JAWOBT010000104.1:0-110027 GCF_046484155.1 Alkalibacterium sp. | reverse complement strand
CAACAATAGCAATTTCAATGCCCAATTCATGAACTTCTTTAATTTCCTGACAAATTTCGTGAATGGTGGGTGGTTGTATACCAAATCCAGCATCACCAGCAAGCGCTTCTCCACTTATTTTTAATATAATACGTTTGTACTTCGGTTCATCCATAAATTCTTTCCCTCCATCATTCATACAATAGTAATTTTACCACATTTAATGTGTAGCGTCATTAAAATATATTATATCATTTGTTCCTATATTACTATAAAAAAAAGCAGGAATAGTGAACTATCCCTACTTTTCTAACATATAATTATTTACCTAATTGACTTTGTACTTCAGCAGCGAAGTCTTCAGAGCGTTTTTCAATTCCTTCTCCTACTTCATAACGAATGAAGGATTTAATTGAAGCGCCATTTTCTTTCAGGTATTGTCCAACTGTTATATCTGGATTTTTAACGTAAGATTGGTCAACCAAGCTTACGTCAGCTAACCATTTATTCAAACGTCCTTGAACCATTTTTTCAACGATGTTTGCTGGTTTACCTTCACTTTTAGCTTGTTCAGTTAACATGCTTAATTCGTGATCTCTATCTTCTTGAGCGACATCTTCACGTGTAATATATTTAGGATTAATTGCCGCAATGTGCATAGCTACGTTACGTGCAACTTCAACGTCGTCTGTTCCTTCAACAATAGCTAAGACACTGATGCGCCCGCCCATGTGTTCGTAATCACCAAACGCGTCATTATCTGTCTTTTCTAATACTGCAAAACGACGGAAAGTGATTTTTTCACCAATGGTAGTCATTGCTTCAGTAATGGTATCTTGAATCGTTTCGCCATCCATATCTAATTGTAACGCATCTTCAACAGAAGCAGGATTGTTGTCGGCAACTGTTTTAGTAATGCCTTTAACTATATTTTGGAATTTATCATTTTTAGAAACGAAATCTGTTTCAGAGTTGATTTCAGCAATAGCTGCAACATTCCCATTAACATAAACGTTTGCTAAGCCTTCAGCTGCAATGCGGTCTGCTTTTTTAGCAGCTTTAGAAACACCTTTTTCTCTTAGGTAATCGATAGCTGCGTTCATATCGCCATCAGTTTCCACTAATGCATTTTTTGCGTCCATCATACCTACGCCTGTTTTATCACGTAATTCTTTAACTTGAACTGCTTTAATATTTGCCACTATACTTCTTCCTCCTCAGTAGATTATGGTTCTAACCTGTAAGTTTAAATTATTCGTTGTCGCCTTCTACAACTTCAACAATTTCATCTAAAGAATCAGATTTAGCTTCTTCTTCAAACTCTTCTTCTCCCTGGTTACCTTCGATAACAGCATCAGCCATCGTTTTAGTTAATAATTTAACTGCACGAATAGCATCGTCGTTTGAAGGGATAATTACATCGATCTCATCTGGATCACAGTTAGTATCTACCATTGCTACGATAGGAATGTTTAATTTTTGTGCTTCTTTAACTGCAATGTGTTCTTTACGTGGATCTACAATGAACAATACGTCTGGTTTTCTAGGCATATCTTTGATTCCGCCTAAGAATTTATCTAAGCGATCACGTTCTTTGACTAATAATCCCACTTCTTTTTTAGGTAAGACGTCAAATGTTCCGTCTTCTTCCATTTTTTCTAATTGTTTCAAACGTTTAATACGTTTTTGGATTGTGTCCCAGTTAGTTAACGTTCCACCCAACCAACGATGGTTGATGTAGAATGCGCCTGCTCTAATAGCTTCTTCTTTGATTGCATCTTGAGCTTGTTTCTTTGTACCTACAAAAAGAACAACTCCGCCATCTTCAGAAACGTCACGTACATAGTTGTAAGCTTTATCGATCAACTTAACAGTTTTCTGCAAGTCAATAATGTAGATACCGTTTCTTTCTGTGAAGATAAAAGGTTTCATTTTTGGATTCCAACGTCTTGTCTGGTGTCCGAAATGCACTCCTGATTCTAATAATTGTTTCATTGATACTACTGCCATTTTGTCATTCCTCCATTTGGTTTTTGTATTTTCCTCCCCTAGTGTCATCTGCCTGAACACTCCATGGCATCTGGAGCACCATTCAAAGCATCAACTAAGGTGTGAAATTAGTGCTTTATGCACCGTTTATAATTGTACTATAAAAAGTAATTAAATGCAATAATCAGATAATAATATCTTGCTAATTTTTAAATCCTATCGCATACTAATAAAAGAAGTAAAAAAAAGGAAGTGACTAATATGTTTTTCTCAGTAGTACGCAGCATAGTGCTTTTGTTATTTTGGATTTTAAATGGCAAACCGAATTTTATTGGTAAAGAAAATTTGCCTCAAGATGAAAATTATATTTTAATAGCCCCTCACCGCTCGTGGATAGATCCTCTTTATCTCGCGCTCGCCGCGTCACCCAAGCAATTCAGCGTTATGGCAAAAAAAGAATTATTCAAAAATCCGATAATCAGCTGGTTTATCACTAACATGAACGCTTTTCCAGTAGACAGAAACAACCCTGGCCCTAGCGCTATTAAAATACCTGTAAAATCTCTAAAAGAAAGTGATTTGGGTTTACTTATATTCCCCGCTGGAACAAGACATTCCAATGAATTGAAAGGCGGAGCAATAACGATAGCAAAAATGAGTAAAAAACCAATCGTCCCTGCCGTTTACAGTGGTCCGCTTACATTCAAAGACTTGATTAAGCGTAAGAAGGCAACTGTCCGCATCGGAGAACCTTTCTATGTGGAACGAAAGATTGAAGGGGTGAAAGATATAAATGCTTATTACTCTGAAAAGATTCAAACAGCTTTTGAACACTTAGACAAATAAACGATGCACAGAATCTTTTCAATCATTCAACTAATTATAGAAAGAGGCTGGAGCTATTGTTCCAGCCTCTTTCTATTTTTCAGGTTCTTAAGGACCAATTACTGGAAAAATCGATGTGATCCCTAATTGTCACGCTCGAAATGTCGAATTCACGAACATCTAGACTCCTAATCTGCGCTTTCCGGTACGTCTTTTCGCTAGCAAAAAAATAAAAAGCGGGATTAATCCTCAACGGATGAATGCCCCACTTTTTATTTATAACTATTTCATCTGTTATCTAGTCTGCAAGCCTAGATTTTGTAATTCGAACATGTCTTTATATTGACCACCGCGTTCAATAAGCTCGTCGTGTGATCCCCTTTCAACTATATGTCCGTTATCTAACACTAAAATCTGATCAGCATCTCTAATCGTTGAGAGTCTATGCGCAATAGCCACCGTTGTACGGCCTTTTCTCATGCGTTCTAAACCTTCTTGTATAAGTGCTTCAGTTTCAGTATCGATATTCGCTGTTGCTTCATCTAAAATAAGAATTTTAGGATCCCTAACAATGGTACTTGCGAATGAAATCAATTGTTTTTGACCGCTTGAGAAGCTAGCACCACGTTCAACGACTTTTGCATCATACTGACCTGGAAGCTCCTCAATAAACTTATCCGCTTGAACAAAACGTGCAGCCTCTATGATTTCTCTATCAGTGATTGAATCATTGAGTAATCGGATATTATCTTTTATAGTGCCGTAGAAGAGGAACGAATCTTGAAGTACTAATCCCGTACGTCCACGCAACTCTCTCATCGAAAACTCTTTAATAGATTTACCGTCAATGAAAACTTCTCCTTCTTGGAAATCATAAAAGCGCATCAAAACATTGATGATAGAAGATTTACCGCTACCCGTATGTCCCACCAGAGCAATCGTTTCTCCGGGATTGACAGTGAAAGAAATGTTTTTCAAGACATTATTTTTCCCGTCGTAGGAGAATGATACATTTTTGAATTCGATTTTCCCATCCACTATGTGTGCATCTTCATTGTCTAGCTGAGCAGGGGCATATTCCTCATTATCCATCACTGTTAAAATGCGGCTACTCGAGACGATCCCCTCTTGGAATAAGCTCATACTGTCCATTAGTTGTGTTAATGGTTTGAAAAAGTTGTTTGCGTATGATGTAAAGGCATAAATGATCCCTACTTCAACTGGTCCAGATAAAGCTTCTGTACCAAAGATACCTAAGATAACAACGATCGATAAGGTGTAAAGGAGATTAATGACTGGACTCAGCAACAATGCGTTGATTTTTATCATTGAAAAACGGGAATCAAAGTAAGACTTATTAATCTCTTCGAACTCTTTTTGCAGACGTTTTTCTTGACGAAATTGTTGGATGATTGAAATGCCATTAATAGTTTCCGCTAACTTAGTATTCAACAGACTCAATTTTGACTTCATGCCATTATACGTTTTCGAGCTATAAACTTGATAGATGCGAACAATGACTAATAAAACGGGTGCGAAGATCAAAATCCACAGTGTGACTGTTACATCAAGTAGAAACATGGCTCCTAATGAAATAACAACACCAAATACCCCTTGCATGATGACTAAAAATACATGCCAGAAATCTTTCATGGCTTCTGTATCGTTGGTTACACGTGTAATTATCCACCCTGTCGATGTCCTATCAAAAAAGCGCATCCCTAGTGTATGCAATTTCTCGAATAATTGATTACGAATATTCCGGACTGTTTTTTCTGAGGCCATATTGAAAATGTATAGCTCAAAATACCAGACCGTCAGACGAATCAGCGTGACACCGAAATGTAAACCTGCAAACATCAGAATAATTTGAAGAGTTACATTTCCAGTTGTTAAATGATCATCAATGAATAATTGAATGATCCGCGGTAAGGCTGCAGTTGAAATCGCCAGCGCCAAACTGAAGAATATAGCTAAGGCAAATTGTTTTCTATAAGGTTTTCCAAATTTCATAATTCGTTTCAAGACAACCATCTGTTCTTTGAAAGGTATGGATCGTCTAATTGATAGTTCTTTCTGTTCCATTATTAGTAATCCTCTCCTTCCAATTTACGTTCGAGTTGCTGCTGTTCATACATCTCTTTATACCATCCACCTTGTTCTAGCAGCTCATTATGCGTGCCTCTTTCGACAATCGTGCCTTCTTTAATGACGATGATCTCTTCAGCGTGCATGACAGAACTGATCCGGTGGGCGGCAATGATTGTTGTTTGGCCCTGACGAATTGTTTTTAAGCCTGACAAAATGGTTTCCTCTGTTTTAGCATCAACAGCTGACAGCGAATCGTCAAGGATCATTAACTCTGGATTAATAAGTATGGCACGTGCGATGGAAATCCGTTGTTTTTGTCCTCCTGATAAGGAGACACCGCGTTCGCCTACTTTAGTATCGTAGCCTTCGGGGAGATCCAGAATATCTTGATGAATATCAGCCAGTTTGGCTGCTGCTTCAACCGCTTCTTGAGAAACAGTTGGATCTGCAAACCGAATGTTCTCTCGAATCGTATTAGAGAAAAGATAATTATCTTGTGGTACATAACCGACTCGCTTGAGCAGCGCATCTAAAGTATAATCTTTGATGTCATAACCGCCGTAACGGATCGAACCTTTATAGGTATCATATTCGCGAAGCAATAATTTCATGATGGTTGTCTTACCCGCACCCGTCTTGCCTACGATGCCTAATGTTTTTCCTTGATCGATATTAAAATTAACATGATGTAATGCGACCATTTCGTCATCTGGATAGCTAAACGATTCGATATCAAATTCTAAAGTCCCAGAAATAGGTTCTTCGATCGCACCTTGTCGTTCGCTGATCGCAGTATCTTCTCTTAATAGATTTTCGATCCGGTCGTAACTAGCTGAACCACGTTCAATAATATTAAATAGTCTGCCAATGGCAAACATTGGCCATACCAGCATACCGATGTAGTTTATGAATGTTATAAAATCTCCGATTGAGATTTCATCTCCCGTAATAAGCAACCCGCCTACAAGAATGGTTAAGAAATAAGAAATCCCCATTATAAATGTAATAGCCGGATCGAAAAGAGAGTCGATCTTGTATACTGATTTGTTCTTTTGGACAACGTTATCTGTTTGATTGATAAACTCGTCGACATCTTCTTTTTCTTGTCCAAAAGTTTTGATTACTTTGATACCCTGGATGCTTTCCTGTACTTTATCGTTTAACTGAGAAAAAGCAGCTTGAGCATCCCTAAAACGTAGATGCAGGCGTCTGCCCAACACGCGAGATGTGAGTGCTAGGAAAGGCAAAGGAATGACGGCGATTAAAGTTAGTCTTAAATCGACGATAAACATCATTGCAATCAGCGTCGTTAGCCCAACACTGATTGCATCTGCCATAGTGAGGATTCCGCCACCTGCAACCATACGCAGACCTCTCAAGTCATTCGTTGCATGAGCCATCAGATCTCCGGCTCTATATTTTTGAAAAAAAACATTATCCATATTCGTGAAGTGATCGTATAATTGCCTTCTAACGATTTGTTCTAACTTAGCTGCGTTTCCCCAAATCCTTACACGCCACATGTATCTTAAGAGGTATTGTATGATAGCTGTTGAGGTTAAAATAATCAGCCACTGAAGCAAGGATTGTTGCGTCAGCGTTTCTGTTTCTATTTCATCGACAACAATACCGATAAGGCGTGGTGGTATAAGTTGTAAAATTGCTACGATCAATAAGCCAGCAACGCCCACTAAATAAGATTTCTTCTCTTTTTTAAAAAACCATCCTAATCGTTTAAATATGTCCATTATTCTAATCTCCCACAATTTACATTCTCTGTTATTACGAACCTTAACACAACATGACATATTGTCATGTTGTGTTAAGGTTCAGCGGACAGGATTCCTGCCCGCTGATTTACTATTTTCAAATGTTATTTCTTTTTCTTTTTAGTACTTTTTTTAGTGCTTTTTTGTTGCGTCTTCATTTGACTCAGCATTTGATTGATTTTTCTTTCAGACGGCTTTTGTCCCATTTGCGTCATCATCATGCGTAACATATTTTCATCGATAGGAGGATTTTTTTCGAAATAATCCATCATATATTTTCTTGCAATGAAGAAGCCTCCAACAAGACCACCAATTAAAGCTAAAATGATTAAAAATATAGCTAACCCTGTATTCATAAATATTCACTCCTCTCAACCGTTACTAGTAAAAAACTTGTCGCTCGTTTTAAATATGCGAATAAAACTGCTCACTGAAACTATTTTACACAATCAACGAGTAAAAATAAACCTATAAATTCAAATTAGTCAATTTATTCTTATAAATCAAAAAGTCTATCTTAAAAAACTTCCTTTCAACATGATAATTGAAAGGAAGTTTAATGATTAATCATTCAATTCATTTAATTGTTTAGTTGTTTATTGATAAATATGTGTTCACAACATTTTGTGTTGTAAAGCCATATGCTTCCACAACTGCATCCCCGTTACCACTTGCTCCAAATTTATCAATTGCCATAACTTCACCATCATTTTTGACATATCTATGCCATCCGAATGATGAGCCCATTTCAATGGCTACACGATTTGAAACAGAACTTGGGAGAACTGACTCTTTATATTCATCTGATTGATTTTCGAATAAGTCAAAACTTGGCATTGAAACGACAGAAACATCATGCCCCTGAGCTTTCAATTCTTTTTGAGCTTTGATTGCCAATGAAACTTCAGACCCAGTGGCGATCAAGATACCATCTGGCATTTCTTTATCTGCAGGTGAAAGGACATATGCACCTTTTTTGACATTTTTTCTAGCCAATTCTTTAGATCCAGCTAATACTGGAAGATTTTGACGAGATAATACTAACATTGTGGGTCTATCTTTAGACGTTAAAGCAATTTCCCACGCAGCTGCCACTTCGTTACCGTCAGCAGGACGTAAAACAGTTAAATTATGCATCCCACGGAAACTCGAAAGGTGTTCAACAGGTTCGTGCGTAGGGCCATCTTCACCGACAGCTACAGAATCATGTGTCATCACATAAATAGCTGGAATTTTTGATAGCGCAGCTAAGCGTACTGCTGGTCTGAGATAGTCAGTAAATACAAAGAATGTTGCCGCATATGTTTTGGTTCCGCCATGTAGTACAATTCCGTTCATGGCAGCTGCCATTGCGAATTCTCTAACACCATACCAGATGTTACGACCTTCATATTGCCCAGGTTGGAAATCTTTTTCGCCGTCGATCATTGTTTTGTTTGAACTAGATAAGTCGGCAGCTCCACCCCATAGGTTAGGAACAGCTTCAGCGATCGCATTGATCATTTGACCACTAGTTGCACGCGTTGCAGATGCACCATCTTCTTCAGAATAAGAAAGTAATGAGTCATCCCAATTTTCTGGCAGATCTCCAGATAGTGCAGTCTCGAATTTCTTACCTAAATCAGAATAGTCGTTCTTGTAGTTTTCAACCAAGGTATTCCATCCTTTTTCAAGGTTTTCTCCTTTTTCAACCATGTATTCGTTGAAACGGTCGCTTACTTCTTTAGGAACGTAGAAGTCTTCGCCTTCCCAGCCGTAAGCCTTTTTAGCTGCTTCGACACCTTCTGGACCAAGTGGTGCACCGTGAACGTTATGCGTTCCTTGGTTAGGTGCTCCAAAACCTATAATTGTTTTAACTTCGATTAAGGTTGGTTTGTCTGTTGTTTCTTTTGCCTGCTTGATAGCACTATCGATAGCTTCCAGATCATTACCATCTTTAACTAAGATATGTTCCCAGCCATATGCTTCAAAACGTTGGCCGACATTTTCAGTGAATGCTTTGGATGTAGGTCCGTCTAAGGAAATATCATTGGAATCATATAGCATGACTAATTTACCAAGTTTAAGATGTCCGGCTAATGAGGCTGCTTCATGAGAAACACCTTCCATCAAGTCCCCATCACCACATAAGGTATAAGTATAATGATCTACAATATTGAAGTTATCCTTATTGTAGGTTGCTGACAAATGTGCTTCAGCCATTGCCATACCGACAGCATTGGCGATACCTTGTCCAAGCGGTCCAGTTGTTGCTTCTACTCCATCTGTAACATGTACCTCTGGATGTCCCGGTGTATTTCCTTCCAACTGACGGAAATTTTTAAGATCATCAATACTTACATCATAACCAGATAAATGGAGCAAGCTGTAAAGCATCATGGAACCATGCCCCGCACTCAATACAAAACGGTCACGGTCGAACCATCTCGGATTTTTCGGATTGACATTTAAGTGACGTGTCCATAATGCATACGCCATAGGTGCAGCTCCCATAGGTAACCCCGGGTGACCTGAATTAGCTTTCTGTACGCCATCGATACTAAGTGTACGAATCGTATCGACTGCCATTTGATCAGTTTTATCAAACAATAAACTTCATTCCTTTCGTTTGTTTAAATTTTAAACTTTCTTTATTATTGTACTATTATTGGCCTTTCATTACAATGTAAACTCTATCATTTTATGAATCCACGTCTACTTATTCACGATTATGAATCCCTTTTTCTTTTTGAATTTCCTTAACTTTATCCGGTGTCACATCTTTACCCTCTGGATCGACTATTTTCATGCCCTCTATCTGATTTCGCATTCCAGAACGAAAAGCCTTAATATATTCTTCTCTCAAGCCTTTTTGTTCTTGTTTCTCTTCTTCTGATAATCCGTCATTTCTTTCTTTTCTTACTAATTCATTAATACGGTCAAGCTTTTGTTTTTCTAACATATTATCCTCCTTAAATCATTTCAGATGACTTATGTTCCACATTATTCATCATACCATTTGTCATTAAAAAGTGGTAGTTTTAGACGAAATTTCCATTCGTTTCTCTTGATTTTGTTCTTCGAACATCCGTTTGATTTGAAGACTGTACTGTGCTATACTTTAATAAAATATAGAACGGTTGTTCCATTTACAGAACATATTATAGAGAGGATTTTACTATGAGTACACGAGGGCGTAAAGGTGAAAAACAACTAGAAATTTTGAATTTCATCCATAAACAAGTGAAAAAGAAAGGTTATCCGCCTACTGTTCGAGAAATCGGTGAAGCGACCGCACTTTCGTCTACCTCTACGGTACACGGTCATTTAGCACGATTAGAAAAGAA
Organism: Alkalibacterium sp.; assembly: GCF_046484155.1. Classification (GTDB taxonomy): domain Bacteria; phylum Bacillota; class Bacilli; order Lactobacillales; family Carnobacteriaceae_A; genus Alkalibacterium. The sequence continues at coordinate 100,048 of NZ_JAWOBT010000104.1, read as the reverse complement.
TGGGTATATCCTACGAGACCCTTCAAAACCTCGAGCAATCGAGTTTACTGCTGAAGGGTTAAACAAACTGGGTATTAATTTAGATGAAGATAAGATCCCACTTCTCGGAATCGTTACGGCTGGTGAACCCATCTTGGCCATTGAGGAAGCCACTGATTACTTTCCTGTTCCGACCGATTTGGAGTTAGAGAAAGGTAACCTCTTTATGTTAACCATACGTGGTGACAGTATGATGGATGTCGGTATTTTAGATGGTGACCAAGTTATTATTCGCAAACAAGAATCGGCAAATAACGGGGACATTGTGATTGCTATGACCGATGAAGACGAAGCTACCTGCAAACGTTTCTTCAGAGAAGACAATCATATCCGGTTACAACCCGAAAACGAAACAATGGATCCAATTATACTTAATCATGTTAAAATTTTAGGTAAAGTTATTTCGCTTTATCGAAGTCACATTTTTTAAACCCTTTTATTTGAATCACAATACAAAAAAACCAGCCTCCACACATGGAGAGGCTGGCTTTTTTGTATCAATATCTCATTAATGTAAAAATGTCATAGCCTTTAATTTTATCTCGGCCTTTTAAATCTTCCAATTCAATGAAGAATGCAGCACCGACCACTATTCCACCAAGGTTTTCTACGAGTTTGATTGTCGCAGCAATCGTCCCACCTGTAGCAAGTAAGTCATCTGTAATTAAAACTCTTTGTCCAGGTTTGATGGAATCTTTGTGCAGTTGTAAAACGTCATTACCATATTCTAGTCCATAACCTACTTCAATAGTATCTCTTGGTAACTTCCCTTTTTTTCTGCAGGGAGAAAATCCTATTTCTAATTCATAAGCGACAGGGCATCCAACAATAAAACCTCTGGCTTCGGGACCAACGATCATGTCGACACGTTTGTCTTTAGCAAATTCAACAATTCTATCAGTTGCGGCCTTGTAAGCTTTTCCGTCAGCCATTAAAGGTGAAATATCTCTAAATATAATACCTTCTTCTGGAAAATCAGGAACGTTAGCAATATAATTTTTAAAATCCATTTGTCTTCCTCCATCATTTGAATCGTTTATCATTATTTTTTCAGGTAAGTAAGCAACTCTTTGAAGGAACTATAGACGAGAATTTCTTCAGCCTCTATTTGTTCTAACCTTTTCTTGTAAGTTATCGTATCTTCCAAATTTTTCTTAGTTGGATGAGATACTAAGCTCAACTTCCCATCTTCCATTGTAACAAATTCATTCTCTAAAAACACCATTAACATAAATTTTATCGTATCTTTATCTAAATGCATGCTCTTGACCATTTGTTTAGTGTCCTTCGCTAATATTATTTCTTGTTTTGTAATCATCCATTTATACAATTTTTGAAAATGATGTTTTTTAGGCATCCCTTTCATATAGTAATCATTGGATGAATGAAAATACAAATGCATCGGATGTGATTGATACGTCTGATAAATCTGTTTGAAATCCTTAATATCCTCAGGAGTGTCCACTACTATTATGGGCATACCCGATGGAACATCCAGCAGCTCGTCTTTAGTTTTATAAATTTGATAAGAAGAATTTTTGTCGATCCTCGGTATCCAGCGTTTAGCAACCGTTACTTGGAAAAACAAAAAATGAACGTTTGCTGTTTTAAACATTTCTTCTTGGATCGTACTTTTCCGCTGATCAATAATTAACGGTTCGTTTGAATTATAATCCAGGGCTTGTAATTGTACTTTTCTGAAACCATTCCATTCATTGATTGAAATGTACCCGATGATATCAATTTCAGGAGATGATTTGAGTATATCAGACCATTCTGCACTATTAAATGCAATCATGTCCATTTGCTTATTATCCCTAGTTAAGGTTGCTTTGAAGTGTGTTTGATTGGCACCGATTCTTTTAGAGTTCTCTGGCAAAACAGACTCGATTTTGAATAACGGTTTTGCATTATCCTGACCAAACGGTTTAAGCAAGTCGATTTCTTCCACCAATTGTGTGTCAATTTCACTCCACTCAATTTTTGCATCAACTTTAAAAATCTTTTCGCTAGATAGTGTGCCTAAGCTTTTTTCAGCCTCCCTATTGATCTCGTCTGTAAATTCTTCTAGATAGTCACGATCCAAGCTTACCCCACAAGCCATCTCATGACCACCGAAACTTTGAAGTTTGTCTCTGAATTCATTGACACACTCAAAAAGGTTAAATCCTTCAATACTTCTTCCGGAACCTTTTATCTTGTTCTCCGACTCGTTTATAGTTAAGACCAGTGTAGGTTTATGGAATTTTTCCGAAACTTTACTCGCAACAATTCCTAAAACACCTTCATGCCAATTCTTTTTGGCTAAAACTAATAAAGGCTGTGATTGTTTTGTTTTTGCAAGGTCAAACGCTTCTTTAGTGATGCTTTCAACTATCTCTTTTCTCTCATCATTTTTCGCTAATATTTCCTTACTCAACTTGAATGCCTTTTCTTCGTCAAAAGTTGTTAATAAATCGACGACTAAAGAAGCATCTCCTAAACGACCGACAGCATTGATCGGTGGTGCAAGTTTAAAGCCAATCGTTTCCTCATCGATCGTTTCAGGTTTCAGGTCAGAAACTTGCATTAATGCTATTAACCCTAAACGCTGTGTTTGTTTCAGTGCCTTTAATCCAAAATAAGCTATCGCTCTATTTTCTTTTTTTAAAGAGACCAAGTCAGCGATCGTTCCGATAGCTGCTAATTCTAAGAATTCCATTGGACATTCACCAAGGAGTGCATGGGCGACTTTCAAGCTTACTCCAGCACCCGACAAATCCGGTGTAGAATAGTGTTGATTCGGGTGTCTCGGGTGAACGATAGCAAAAGCATCCGGAAGATCCTCTGGACATTCATGGTGATCAGTCACGATTACATCTACATCTCTAGATCGGGCATGTAAAATAGCCTGATGCCCGGAAATTCCATTATCGACAGTTACGATCAATTGTGTCCCATTGCTTATGAGCTGATCAAATGCATCCACATTTGGACCATACCCTTCCTTAAATCGGTTCGGGATAAAGTAATCGACCTGACCGCCTAGCAATTCAACAGCTTCGTATAAGATAGCCGTACTTGTGACACCGTCAGCATCATAATCACCGTAGATAGTTATTTTTTCATTGTTGGATACAGCTCTCTTGATTCGATCCACGGCTTTTGTCATGTCAAAAAGCAAGAAAGGATCATCGATCCAATCTTGGTCAGGCTCAACGAATTCCTCAATGGCTTCTTTAGTATATAAGCCTCTGGCGACACACAAGCCTATAAATGTTTTCGATTTATTTAGTTCAAGTGCTAATTTTTCAATTAACGATTCATCTGCTTGTTCATCAAATTTCCATAACGTTTTACTGTTTAGCATCCTGTCACTCCTCATATTACTCGCAGAACTTTATTATAACAAAAAAAAAGACACAATAAAGGAAAGACTTTATTGTGTCTTTTTTAAAAAATTTAAGTTGCTTATATTAATCCAGTATTTGAACGCCGATACCAATCAATCCGGGTCCGGTATGAACACCTAAGGCAGGGCTTATCTGATCGTAGAAAAAATGTTCGAAATTGGGTAATCTAGTTTTCATTTCTTCGCGAATATCTTCAGCCTCTTTACGGGCTGTTTCACCACCATAGGCAACAGCTAAATTATATTTCTTAGCACCTTTAGCAAAATCTTCAGCTAAATCGAGTGTTTTTTTAATTGATTTTGTTTTACCTCTAACTTTAGCAACAGTATGATAAATACCCTCTTCGTTGCAGGTAATGATGGGTTTCAAATTCATCATGCTTCCAACAACTGACTGAACCAAACCGATTCTTCCGCCTTTTTGTAAATATTCCAAAGTCGGTACATAGAAAAAGATTTTCGCTTTTTCGATACGTTCTGTTAAGTTTACTTTCAAGGTTTCCCAATCGATACCGCGGTCCACTTGCAGTGCAGCTTCGACAACTGTAAATCCAGAAGCAATCCCAATATTTTTTGTGTCTAGAACGAATATATCTAAGCCTTCATATTGTTCAGCAACTACACGAACCATATTATTGGTTCCACTTAAACCGCTTGATATTGTGATAGCTAAAACTTTTTCGTAACCCTCAGCTTTGATCTCATCAAACATCTCTTTGATCATTTCGCCGTCGGGCAGGGAAGTTTTTGGAACCTCTTTATCCATACGTTGATAAACTTCTTCAGCTGTAATGGTTACTTTATCAATGTATTCACCATCGCTAAAGATTATTTTTAAAGGTATCACTTTTACATCATATTTTTCTTTTATCTCTTGAGGTACATCTGAACCCGAGTCAGTTAGAATAGCAATTTTATTATCATTCATACCTTTTCCCCCTGCCTAAATTAACGAATTACTATATTACAATATATCATTTTTTTCTGAATGAGACTCTGTGCTTACTTTATCACTATCATCTTTATCAAATTCATCCTTGTTTGAACGTGTTTTTTTGCTGGACGGTATTTTAGATGTTTTTGAAGAACTGTCAGCTTTCTGATGTTTGCTCTTACGTTGATCTGTATACATTTTATACGTGGACAGAAGTGTAGCAATTAATGCCCCAAGTAATACTGATACAAAGATAATAACGATTAATGGCCATTCGACCTCAGCAAATCCGAAATTCACTGGAACAGGTTCAACATTTAATACAGATAAAATAGCTACGCCCAAAAATAATATAATTGCCCCAACCATACTCCATTGTTTTCTCATTGATTATTCCTCCTATAGATCATTTAATATAGTTAAGAATAACATATAATGATTATTTATCACATTAATATATATTATTTTCTGTCAAATAATTGATCAACAAGAAAATCACCAGTTGAGGGAAACAATGAATAAAGTCGAGAAGAGAATTCCAGCATGACGGGCAAGTTGACTTCTCTTTTTTTCGTGCCAATAATTTTTATCGTCTTTTCAGCTACCACTTCGGGAGTTAATACAAGAGGTGCTACTTTTTCAAGATAGCTGCCCTTTGGATCGAATTTATCAAAAAATGCTGTATCAACGGGTCCAGGATTAATAGTTGTGACTTGGATGTTATCTTCTTTGAGTTCTAATCTTAAAGCATCACTAAATCCTATAACTGCAAACTTGGTTGATGAATAAACTGCTGACTTTGGTGTCGCAATCTTACCAGCAATTGAAGCAATGTTAATAATATGACCATTTTTATGCTCTGTCATATTCTTAGCCACACATTGAGATAAATACATTAAGCCTAAAACATTAACTTTGAACATGTTTTCAACTTTGGAAAAATCGTAATCAAGGAATTTTTCTGAATGACCATAGCCCGCATTATTTATCAATACGTCTATTTTATTCAGTTTCGAATAAAGAACATCAACGACACGGTCTATTTCACTCAAATTAGAAACGTCTAAAGGACAGACGATTACATTTGCATCATATCGTTCTACACATTCTTGTTTGACACGTTCCAGTTGATCTTTTCGTCTTGCGCTGAGTATAAGGGTAGCGCCTTTACGTGCTAAGCCATAGGCAAGTGCTTCACCTATACCTGACGAAGCACCGGTAACCCAAATAACTTTATCTTTTAATGATTTCATCTTATTCCTCGTCTCTTTTTAATGGAATAGAAACTTCAGTAAAATCACTCATCACGAATGTATTCGGAAAAAGAGTTTGTGCTTCTTTTTCCATTAATCTACTATCAGCATAAAGATATCTTGCACTGATATGTGTCAATAAAAGTTTTGAAGCATTAGCTTTTTGTGCAACAGCAACAGCTTCAAGGTTTGTAGAATGATTGTAACTGTGCGCTAATTCCTCATCTGAATGAATAAACGTACTTTCATGAACTAATACATCCGCATTTTCTGCTAATTCAATACTATTCAAGCAGAATTTAGTATCTCCGAGAATTGTAACAATACGACCTTTTTGTTTAGGACCAATAAAATCTTTACCGTTAATCTCCTGGCCATCTTCCAATACAATTGTTTCACCTTTTTTTAATTTACCAAACATAGGTCCAAAAGGAACACCCACGGCTTGAAGCTTATCAGCCATGAGCACTCCTTCTCGATCCTTCTCAACAATTCTGTATCCAAACGAAGGAATTCCATGTTGCAATCGTTTAGTTTCAACTACAAATTGATCATCCTCAAAGATGATTCCCTCATTTTGAATTTCAACAAAACGGATGCCATATCTGATATGAGAATGTGAGAGTTTTAAAGACATGGTTACATACTGTTTGATCCCTTTAGGACCATAAATTGTTACGGGTGACTCTCCACCTTGAAATGCCCGACTACTTAAAAGGCCCGGAAGACCAAAAATATGATCGCCATGCATATGTGTAATAAATATTTTTTCGATTTTTCTAGGCTTTACCGTTGTATTCAATATCTGCTGCTGTGTTGCTTCTCCACAATCAAATAACCACATAGCATTTCTTTCATCCAATAACTTTAACATCATGCTTGAGACATTCCGATATTTAGCGGGGACACCTGATCCTGTTCCTAAAAATAATAATTCCATATGCCAATCCTTTACTTCTTTTATTCTACAAAATCAAACTCAAACTCATCTATTCTTACTGTATCACCATTTTTTGCACCACGGTCTCTAAGAACTTGATCAATACCCATCCCTCTAAGTTGACGTGCAAAACGCATAACAGATTCATCAAATTGGAAATTAGTCATTTTATATAATTTTTCAATTTTTTCTCCCGATATGACCCACGTACCATCAGGTTCTCTTGTAATCGAATAATTTTTATTCTCTGGTATGAATTTATATAAAACTCTTTCTTCTTTGTCTGTTTCGTCTTCATACAATGGAAATTCTGGCGTTGTTTCCAGTAAGTCAACCGTACGAGACATTACAGTATTTAAACCTGTTTGAGTGAGTGCAGATACTTCAAAAACTTCTACATCTTCATTTGCTTTTTCAAGCTCTTTTTTAAATTTCGCAAGATTTTCTTCAGAATTAGGCATATCCATTTTATTGGCGATGACTAACTGAGGACGTTCACGTAACTTCAAGTCATACTGTTCCAATTCTTCATTGATTGTAAAGTAGTCTTCAATCGGCTCTCTACCTTCGACCCCGCTCATATCTATCACGTGTAATAATACGCGCGTTCTTTCAATATGTCTTAAGAATTCAATCCCTAAACCGACGCCCTGCGATGCACCTTCGATTAAACCAGGCATATCCGCCAAAACAAAACTTCTGCCGTCTTCTGTATTGACCATGCCAAGATTCGGTACAAGCGTTGTAAAATGATACGCGCCTATCTTAGGACGTGCTGCAGAAACAACAGATAATAACGTCGATTTCCCTACAGAAGGAAAGCCTATTAAGCCAACGTCTGCCAGCACTTTCAATTCTAGTTCAATTTCTTTTTCTTCTCCAGGTTCACCGTTTTCTGCTATTTCAGGTGCAGGATTACTTGGTGATGCAAACCGGATGTTGCCTCTACCCCCGCGTCCACCTTTAGCGATGACTGCTTTTTGTTCGTTCTCTGTTAGGTCTGCATACATAATACCTGTAACGGCATCTTTAACAATTGTGCCTGGGGGAACTTTCACGTATAAATCTTTTGCTCCTCTACCATGCATGCCTTTAGACATACCGTTTTGCCCATTTTCTGCTTTAAAATGACGATTATAACGGAAGTCCATCAGCGTTCTTAATCCTTCATCTACGACGAAAATGATGTCTCCACCTTCTCCACCATCTCCACCTGCCGGTCCGCCATCAGGTATATATTTCTCTCGTCTGAAAGTCACCATACCATCTCCACCAGTACCGGCTTTCACTTTAACTTTAACTTGATCTAAAAACATAGACACTTATATTCCTTCTTTCTATAAAACACTCAACTGTCATCTATTTATTTTACACTAAATGGCAGTTGATATCTAATTGGATTTTTTATAAAAATAAGTCATAAGGTTTATGATGCTTCTCAAACCTTATAACTTATTTTTTTAACATAACACACATTATGACTAGCCTCATCATTTGCAGGCGCATAAGTAATTTTTTTTTCAATGAGTCGATTAAATTTTACCATGAAAGCATTCGTCTGATTTGTTAAATATTCGTCGTAAAAAGATTCAGCCACTTCGATTTTTCCAATTGAATAATCATTCTCAACGGTATTATTGATTTGAGTATAACTTAGTGTTTGATAATCAGAAAAAACCGTTTCATCCTGAGCTCCACTTAAATCTAATATCAGCTGTTTTTTAGCAGTGGGTCTCATTTCATACATATCTTCTAATAATTCATCTGATAACCAGGCATTTTTAATACTTGGACCAATAATCACGACATCTGCCTTCGACAATCGATAAACAAGCTGACCTAAATCGGCAGATTGGATATGGTTTCTCCAAGTAGAATTATTCGTTAGAGTCAACCATTTATTAACATTGGTAATTATCTCTCTGGATTTTTCATTTCTCTCAAGAAAGGTCAAGTAAGCTTCAGATTCTCTTATGATATATTTTACTAATTGAGTGATCAATTCATTATTTCCAATGATAAGATAATTAATATCTTTTTTTACAGGATAGTGACTTTTTAGATTTTGAATAGCTTTTGACACTTCTCCGTTTATCAAAGGATACAAAGGCTCTTTGTCATAAAGTGACAATGAAAAGTGTATAGCCGCATTAAATAATTCATATAAGACATTTCCAATGGTTCCATATGTCACGCTTTCGTACAGTGCTTGTTCCAAAACACTGATGGACTCTGTCGTTTCATTTGAAACACTCGTCAAATGAAATAAATGCTTAGTAACATCATCGTTAAATTTACTATACGTTTCTAAAATGATTTCTTCTAGTGGTTTCCCGGTATGTCGAGATAAATATCTTAGTAAATCACCGTGTTTAAAATTTTGTTCATCTATATAGAGATAATATTCATTTCTATTATTCGTCGTAACCAATGCCAGCTCAACTACTCCATCAAATGTACTTATATCATTTAAATGGCAGAGACGCATCGATTCATCTAGACCATACCTATGAATGTCATCAAAAGACACAGTATCTCGATTCACACCGTACATAATCAGTTTCATGCACTATCATCCTTTGGTAAATGAGCTAATATAGCATCCCAAACTGCTTGACGTCCTTCCTTCGTGAAAGAAGAAAAAGTGAAAAATTTATCAGAAGGATCTATATCGAGGGTTTTCCTAATGATGCTTTCATGTTTATTATGTTTTGATTTTTTGATTTTATCTGACTTTGTAGCCACAATAAACACTGGTATATTGTAATGTTTAAAAAAATCATACATTAACGTATCATGTTCTGAAGGTTCATGCCTAAAATCGACAAGTAATATGCCCAAAACAAGCTCTTCTCTTGTTGAGAAGTAATCGCCCATCATATGTCCCCATTTTTCCTGTTCAGCATTAGAAGCTTTGGCATAACCATAACCCGGAACATCAACGAAAAAAAGTTCCTCTTCAATATTAAAGAAATTCAATGTCCGTGTTTTTCCGGGTTTGCCGGAAGTTCGCGCCAAATTTTTTCGATTAACCATTGTATTTATAAATGACGATTTCCCCACATTAGAACGTCCTGCTATTACGATTTCTGGTAAGCCATCTTCTGGATATTGAGAAGGAGAAACTGCACTAATTGTAATTTCAGCATAATTTATATTATCGCTATTCATTCATACCTCTCCTCAATCTATTTAATAAAACACAAATTAGTATACCATATTTATCAAAAACATACAGGTTAATATTAAAAAAAAGTTACAATTATGTACTGTGTTACAAATAAGTGTCCGTTTCAGTAGATACATCTTCCAGTATTATTCTTTTCTTATGAAAAACTGCATAGTTTGAAACCTTATTTATTCGTCCGGCTTATCGTCTACCGACAGGCTCTTTTCTGTTCTCCCCCAGAGAATGTGCTTTACTACATAATTTTACTTACTAGTGATAAACTAGTTTTAGTAGATTTTCTTTCCAATATTTGACGTTAAATAATACAGAGGAGTGGAAAAAATGAAAACGAATCAATTTGAAAGAATGTCAGCTGGTAAAGGTTTCATAGCTGCCCTGGATCAAAGTGGTGGGAGCACGCCTAAAGCACTAGCTGCATATGGAGTGACGAATGATGCGTTTAAAACTGAAGATGAAATGTTTGATCTTGTTCATGAAATGCGTACACGCATCATAACAGCCCCAGCCTTCGATTCTGACTATATACTGGGAGCCATTTTATTCGAGCAAACGATGGATAGTAAAATTAAAGGCAAATATACCGCGGACTATTTATTAGAAGAAAAAGGAATTGCGCCTTTCCTGAAAGTGGATAAAGGTTTAGCCGATATCGCTAAGGGTGTCCAGATGATGAATCCTATCCCTGATCTGGAAAACATGCTGGAACGTGCAAATCAGCGCAATATTTTTGGTACTAAGATGCGTTCAGTCATTCATGAAGCTAATCCAGAGGGAATCAGAGCAATCGCTGATCAACAATTTGCGATCGCTAAAAAAATAATGGATGCCGGCTTAGTTCCTATTGTTGAACCAGAAGTTGATATCCATAGCAAAGAAAAAGAAGAAGCAGAAAGCATATTGAAAGAAGAAATCATGAATCATCTAAACAACTTATCTGATGATTATAATATCATATTGAAACTAACCCTTCCCGATGTTGCAAATCTCTATAAAGAAGCAACAGAACACCCTCGAGTGGTTCGCGTTGTTGCACTGTCAGGTGGGTATTCCCGTAAGAAAGCCAACGAAAAACTAAAAAATAATAAAGGTGTGATTGCCAGTTTCTCAAGAGCTTTAACTCAAGATTTACGGGTTGACCAGTCGGAAGAAGAATTTAATCGTGCATTGAAAAAAGCAATCGAATCTATTTATGACGCATCAGTTAATAAAAATTAAATCATTTAATACGGAGCAGCCAATTAGATGAAAGCTTGATCTAATTATTTTGGGAAACGTTCATTCTGTTCAATCCAGTTATACCCTAAATTCGAGTATAGTATTGAGATATCTTCCTGCTGTTTCATCATAAGATTAATTCTTATAGAAAGTTATTGTGTGACTACTTCTCTTTTAAATTATAAAAAAATCGAAATTTGGAGATGATCAGGAATGAAAAGAACATATGATGCAGTGGTTATCGGTAGTGGCGTAGCTGGACAGGTAACTGCTTCCGGACTAGCTTCCGCTGGAAAAAGAGTGGCGATAGTGGAAGCAGATCTATGGGGTGGGACTTGCGCAAATAGAGGTTGTGACCCCAAAAAAGTTCTAGTTTCTGCCGTAGAGGCTCGAAATAAAGTAATGCAGTTGAAAGGAAAAGGAATGGATGAAGTTCCTGCGATTAACTGGCCGGATCTAATGACTTTCAAAAAATCATTCACTGATCCGGTACCTGAACGAACTAAAGAGAGCTTGAAATCTTCTGGGGCTGATATCTACACTGGCCAGGCAGAATTTATAGATGAGAAAACACTACAAGTAAATGAAGATATATTGGAAGCTCATCAATTTGTCCTCGCAACAGGTGCTCGTCCATTTTTATTGAATATCAAAGGGAAAGAACATTTACTTATAAGTGATGATTTTCTATCTCTTCCAGAAATGCCGGATACCGTCACTTTTATAGGTGCAGGTTATATCGCATTTGAATTCGCAGCTATTGCTAACGCTGCTGGAGCAGACGTACATGTTATACAACACAACAGTCACCCCCTGAAAGATTATGACCAGGAATTCGTAAAAGAAGTGATAAGACAACTTGAAGCTAAGGGCGTAACTTTTCACTTAAATACAAATATTTCAAAAATCGAGAAAGTAGCCCATGGTTATGAGTTAACTGATGATAATGGATTCCATTTATCTACAAATTTAGTATTCGGTACGACTGGTCGTATACCCAACACAGAAATATTGAAATTGGAAAACGCTAAAGTCGATTATGATAAAAAGGGAATCAAAGTAGACGACCATCTAAAGACCAGCAACCCAGCTATCTTCGCCATCGGAGATGTCCTTTCTAAAAAACAGCCAAAACTGACTCCCATTTCAAGTCTGGAGGCTAGCTACCTTGTTTCACTCCTTACTGAGCAGACTAAAGAACCATTATCTTATCCGAGCATACCAAGCATCGTATTTTCCAGTCCGAAATTGGCTCAGGTAGGTATAACAGTTGAAGAAGCCAAAAATAACAAGACTAAATATGAAATTTCAGACATAGATGCGACTACCTGGTTTAGTTACCGTAGAACTAACGAACCTGTCTCAAAGGCAAAAATGATCACAGAAAAAGATTCTGGTCTTCTGGTTGGTGCAACTTGTTTAAATAATGAGGCAGATGAATTAATAAATGCTTTCAGTCTCATTATTGATAGAAAAATTACCACAACTGAACTTGCAAATATGGTGTTCGCTTATCCAACTATCGCTGGTGATCTCCCTTATTTTTATTCTTGATTAAATGAATCAATAAAAGCCTTCTAGACCCGAATGAAATCGGTTCTAGAAGGCTTTTATAAAGAAAATCAATTAATTTTTTTCTGTAAACTTAATTAACTGACCATTTCCCCATCTTTATCGTAGAATACTGGGTGTTTTTTTGTTTCTACTGTTTCTTTAGTAATGCGCACTTTCTTGATCTCTGTTCGACTAGGTATCTCGAACATGATATCCATCATAATGCTTTCAATGATCGAACGTAATCCTCGAGCACCTGTGTCTCGCTCGATTGCTTTTTCACCTATACTACGTAAAGCTTCTTCGTCAAATTCCAACTCAACGTCGTCAATTTTCAGAAGTTTCTGGTACTGTTTGACTAAAGAATTTTTAGGTTTCGTTAATATTTCAACTAAGTCATCTTCGTCTAATCTGTCCAGTACAGCAGTGATTGGTAAACGGCCGATAAATTCCGGGATCAATCCATATTTCAAGAGGTCTTCAGGAATGATTTGTTGAATAATGCTTCCTTTATCCTCTGTTTCTTTACGTTGGGTTGATGCACCGAACCCAATGACTTTGTCGCCTAAACGATTTTTAACAATCGTTTCGATGCCGTCAAAGGCTCCCCCTACGATAAACAGAATATTCGTCGTATCAATTTGAATCAACTCTTGATGTGGATGCTTTCTTCCGCCCTGAGGGGGAACACTCGCTGTTGTTCCTTCTAGGATTTTAAGCAGTGCCTGCTGCACACCTTCACCACTAACGTCACGGGTAATAGAGACGTTTTCTGATTTACGTGCTATTTTATCTATTTCATCAACATAGATGATTCCGCGTTGAGCTAACTCAACGTCGTAATCAGCTGATTGCAATAGTTTAAGAAGAATGTTTTCTACATCTTCGCCAACATATCCGGCTTCTGTCAAGTTCGTAGCATCTGCTATTGCAAAAGGAACATTCAAGATGCGTGCGAGAGTTTGAGCTAAATATGTTTTACCTGAACCGGTTGGACCGATCAGACAAATATTGCTTTTTTGCAGTTCGATATCATCTTCATCGCTATTTTCCAAGCTATTGATCCGCTTGTAATGGTTATATACCGCTACGGATAATGTTTTTTTCGCCGACTCTTGACCAATAATGTACTCATTTAAAATTTCTCTAATTTCAAAGGGTTTAGGTACGGTCATTTCCCCTTCAAACGATTGCTTACTGAATTCTTCTTCCATTATTTCTTGACACAAATCTACACATTCATTACAGATATAAACTCCAGGACCAGCTACAATTTTTTTCACTTGATCTTGAGATTTTCCGCAAAAAGAACATGAAATGTTTCCTGTTTGTTCTTCTTCATTAAACATTAAGTTGGCCACCTCGTTTCTAGGTTGTTCGTCGTTCGATACTTTTTTATTAAGAAAAACGGGAATGCTCCATTAGCATCCCCCTTTTTATTTTTTAATTATTCCGAGTCAGAATCTTTTTTTGATTCCAATATTTCATTTGCTGTTGATGTGATTAAATCAATCGCTTTTTTCAATGAAATATCTCTATTTAATAACTGTGGCGAAAGAACATTACGTACTTGTTCAATATCCATATTATATTGTTCAGCTAATTCAGCAGTTTCTTTTTCCATATCTTCTTCAGTAGCTTCAAGGTTCTCTTTTTCAACAATTGCTTCTAATACCAAGTTAGTGCGAACATTGAATTCTGCTTCGCCTTCAAATTGTTTATGCAAGTCAGCTTCAGTTGAACCTGTCATTTGATAGTACATTTCTGGTGAAATACCTTGTTGTTTCAAGTTGTTTAAGAACATCTCCATTTGACGATGCACTTCTTCATGTGCCATTTCACTTGGGATTTCTTCAATTTTTGCATTTTCTACAGCTTTTCTGATTGCTTCGTCATCACGAGCGTCGTTTGCTGCAGTTTCTTTTTTCTCTTCTAATTCTTTACGTGCTTTTTCTTTCAATTCAGCAAATGTTTCAACGTCTTCATCTAAATCTTTAGCAAAATCATCATCTAATTCTGGTAATTCTTTAGATTTAACTTCATGAACTTTAACTTTAAATGTTACTTCTTGTCCAGCCAAGTCCTCAGAATGATATTCTTCTGGGAAAGTCAGTTCAACTTCTTTTTCATCGCCAACTTTAACACCGATCAATTGTTCTTCAAATCCAGGGATGAACGAATTTGATCCTAGCTCCAGTGAATAATTTTCGCCTTTGCCACCTTCAAATGATTCGCCGTCTTTAAATCCTTCATAGTCGATGACGACTGTATCGCCTTCTTCAGCAGCCTCTTCTTTAATTGCTAATTCTGCTAAGCTTTGACGACGTGTTTCTAAACTTTCTTCAACTTCTTCTTCAGTTACTTCTCGGTCTTGTGTTACAACATCTATTTCTTTATATTGACCTAAGTCAACATCAGGTTTCAATGTTAATTCAGCAACTAATTCCCAGTCCTGGTCTTTGCCGACTGATTTGATATCAACGTCTGGTTGAGCAACAGGTTCTACGTCAATTTCTTCAATAGCTTGTGAGTAAGCAGCTGGTAATAAATCGTTTAATGTATCTTCATACAAAGCTGCTTCACCGTACATTTGATTGAAAATACGACGAGGTACGCGTCCTTTACGGAACCCAGGAACATTTAATGTTTTTTGAACCTTTTTAAATGTTTTATCTAACCCTTTTCCCACTGTTTCTTGATCAATTGTAAATTCTAAGCGACCAGTAGTTGGCCCAGTTTTTTCGAATTTTGTTTCCATTACTATTAACCTCCGACATTAATTGTATTTTAACGTTATAAAATGATCGCACTAGTTTCACTTTTCCTCTAGTAACAATCAATTTATTACACTTATTATTTGAACATACTCATATATCATACAATATTTAACTTGATTTGTAAACATTCGTTACTCAAATCTAAGCAATTCGCTGTGTATTTTTTTTATCCACCTATCGATATGTTTACTCTTTTTATTATCTGTTTTGTCCTGAGTTGAAAAATCTGGCTCGATAGCTCGAATAACACTTTCCACCCAATCCTCAATGGCATCTTTTTCCATGACCTTTTCTTCAAACGGATAAAGCATCAAAAATAGTGCATCGATTTCATTCTTTACTAATTGATGTAAAGAAGGATTTTGCATTAATTTTTCATTCATAACGTTCGTCAGTTCCTTCACCGTCGGATTATCTTCAATAGCAGTAGTATCTCCAGGATTTATTTCTTTTTTTTCATCAAACCAGAGATAGCTATACTGTTTGTCTATCCCTCTTTCAGCCAACAGCGAGAATAAGGTCGCCCTAACTAATGGATGGACATATGGATTGGTAAAAACTTGCAGAGCAACTTTTTCCAATTTATCATTAGGTAATGTATAAATATCCTCGATTTTGGAAAATTGCTCCAGAGTATTTAGAGATGCAAGTGAATAAAGTTCTTTAACTGTTTTTTCTTCAGCTTTTCTTTTGTTCTCTTCTTGCTCTCTTTTTAATTGATCAAGTTTTTCTTTCAGCCTGTTCCAGGTGTCTTTGTATTTTACTGATGGATTAGAGAGTGAATCTTTAATATGTTTTTCAGCTTGAAGAATTTGCCTGTTTTCTATCAAAACTTCGACATATATAAGCAACCTTTTTTCATCAGACTCGTAAAAGTGGATTTGTTCATTTGCCCGCTCAAGTGCTTCTTGATAATGACCCATCTGCAACAACGATGAAACGAGAAGGATATTGAGACTCTCCTCTTCTTTGATAGCATACGCTTTTTTCATGTGTATAATGGCTTTTTCTATATTTCCTTCTCTCAGACAACTCATCACTTGAGTCATGTACATATTGAAATTCTTTGGAAATTCAATTTGATCTCCCATATCCCTTCACCTCTTCAGTAGTCATCATACCAAATTTAAGGAAATATATGCAAAAAAAGCAATAGGATAATTCCCCATTGCTTAAAAGTTCCTGAATCTATCGTATCTTTTTTCTAACAGAGTCTCTCTGGGCAGTGCATTTAAGCTATCCAGTTTATCAATGATATCTATTTTCATCTGTTTGATTAAATCTTCTTTATTGATCCACTGGTCTGCATTTTTTTCATCAATAACCTTTTCAACGATCCCCAGTGCATTTAAATCATAAGATGTTAATTTCATTAAATCAGCAGCTTCTGCAGATCTCTTGGAATCTTTCCAGAGAATAGATGCAAATCCCTCGGGTGAGAGGATGGAATAAATCGAATATTCCATCATCCAAACTTCATCAGCCAATGCGAGTGCCAATGCTCCGCCGCTCCCACCTTCACCTAAAATAATAGATAAAATAGGCACGTTCAAACGACTCATTTCAAAAAGATTCTTAGCTATCGCTTCTCCTTGTCCACGTTCTTCAGCTTCTAAACCACAATATGCCCCAGATGTGTTGATAAAGTTGATGATCGGACGATTAAATTTTTCAGCTTGTTTCATCAGGCGCAATGATTTCCGGTAACCTTCAGGATGTGGAGAACCAAAATTCCGTCTCATATTTTCTTCGATGGACGATCCTTTTTGATTTCCGATAACCGTAACGGGTCTCCCGTTGATTTTACCAATGCCACCAATAATGGCTTCATCATCTTTATAGAGTCTGTCTCCGTGTAATTCGATAAACCCCTCGACTAATTGAGTGGTGATATCTTTCATGCTTAATCGGTCTAATTTACGTGCTTGATTAACGATGTCCATCGCATTACTCATTAAGATCCACCTTCTTCTTCTACTCTATCCGCTTGATAAGAATGCATGTCTATGAGTTCTGCAATGACGGAACGCAGTTTTTCTCTATCTACAATTTGATCGATAAATCCGTTCTTAAGTACCGTTTCAGCGAGCTGAAAGTCATCCGGTAATGATGCTTTGATCGTTTGTTCTATCACTCTTTTGCCCGCAAAACCTACGAGTGCACCTGGTTCGGCTAAAATGATATCACCCTGCATAGCAAAACTGGCCGTCACTCCGCCTGTAGTTGGATCAGTAAGGACGGTAAGATAAAACAACCCTTGATCAGAAAAACGTTTTATCGCCGCACTGGTTTTTGCCATCTGCATTAAAGAGAAAATCCCTTCATGCATACGGGCGCCGCCTGAGGCTGTAAAGAGAACAACCGGCAAGTTTTTATCCAGTGCTTTTTCAAATAAACGTGTGATTTTTTCACCTACTGCTTGGCCCATACTTCCCATTATAAAGTTAGAATCCATGATCCCGATAGCTGCTTGGTTGCCTTGAACATAAGCCTCACCAGTCAGCACAGCTTCTCTTAAACCCGTTTTTATCTGAGTTTGAGAAATTTTGTATTCGTAATCCGGAAAATCAAGCGGGTTATGTGTTGTTACGTCTTTATCCCATTCTTTAAATGTTTTAGGATCTACAGTAATCGATAAGCGCTCTTGTGCACTGATTCGAAAAGTATAATCACAATTAGGACAGCGGCGTGCTTTTCCTAAAGATTTAACATAAATGGGTTTCTGACAACTGGGGCACTTTTCAAACATGCCATCCGGTACTTGCGGGCCGTTTTCTCCCTCAGTTTTTTGCAGAGTAATATAAGGTCTTTTCTTAAACAACCTCATTATTAGCCTCCTTATCTTTCAGCCACTTAGGTATGATCACCTGTGACAGTGTATCGATTGTATACTCTCCGGTTCGGAAGTTAGTATCTTTAAGCAGGTCGATATGGAAATCCAAATTGGTCTGAATCCCTTCAATCACCATTTCATTCAAAGCGCGATCCATTTTACTGATTGCTTCTTCTCTGCTTTTTCCATGGGTGATCACCTTAGCGACCATCGCATCGTAAAAAGGTGGAATGGTCGCTCCGGCAAACATAGCTGTATCCACGCGCAACCCCAGCCCTCCTGAAGGCACGTTCAAAAAGTCTACATTACCGGGAGAGGGCGCAAAATTAAACAAAGGATTTTCTGCATTGATACGACACTCAATAGCATGCCCAGTCAGAACCACATCCGCTTGAGTGATCGAAAGGCGCTCGCCAAACGCAATCTTTATTTGTTCTTTAACGATGTCTATTGATGTAATCATTTCCGTTATCGGATGCTCTACTTGGATACGGGTATTCATTTCCATGAAATAAAATTTTTCGTCTGCATCCACTAAAAACTCAATGGTTCCAGCATTTTCATATCCCACTGTTTTTGCAGCTTCTACCGCACTTTCGCAAATAAGTTTTCTTGTTTTTTCAGACAACGTCGGACTCGGCGCTTCCTCAAGGATCTTCTGGTGATTTCTCTGAAGCGAACAATCACGTTCTCCCAAATGGATCACATTCCCATAATGATCGGCTAGAATTTGCACTTCAATGTGTTTGGCTGGTGTTATAATTCTTTCTACATACATTCTATCATCATCAAACGCTGCTTTAGATTCTGATTGAGCTTGCAGGAACTTCGCTTCCAGATCGTCTTCTTTGAACACCATCCGCATACCCTTTCCACCACCACCTGCTACAGCTTTGATGATAACGGGTAGCCCGATTGCAATAACCATTTCCTCTACTTCAGAAAAAGTGGTGATTGAATGGTCACTGCCTGGGACGACAGGCACATTGGCCTTCTGCATCATGGCACGTGCATTTGATTTATTACCCATTTGATCAATGATATCTTTATTGGGACCAATAAACGAAACGTTCACTTCTTCACACATTGCTGCAAAGGTACTGTTTTCTGATAGAAAACCAAATCCTGGATGAATAGCCTCTGCTCCTGTCAATACCGCTGCACTTAGAATGTTCTGTATATTCAAGTATGATTCGTTCGCTTTAGAAGGCCCTATGCACACCGCTTCATCTGCCAACTGCATATGAAGAGCATCCTTATCTGCCGTTGAGTATACAGCCACTGTTTTGATATTTAATTCCTGACATGCCCTGATGATCCGTACCGCAATTTCTCCTCGATTGGCTATAAGTATTTTTTGAAACATGCACATACCTTCCTTATACATTTTTAAACATTGAAAAGCTTATTTTCCGATGATAAATGTTAATTCTGCTTCACACACTTTTTTCCCATCGACGTAAGCAACGCCTTTTCCAATGCCCGCATAATCTTTAAGCTTAACGATATCTACTTTTAATACAAGGACGTCTCCCGGAACTACTTTCTTTCTAAACTTAACCTTGTTTATACCGCCCAAGTAGGCTGTTTGTGATTTAAATCTATCGAGTTTTAACAATGGAATAGAACCGGCTTGTGCCAGGCTTTCTACAATCAAAACTCCCGGCATTACAGGTTCTCCAGGGAAATGGCCTTGAAAAAATTCTTCGTTGATCGTTACATTTTTAATGGCCGTCACGTGTTCACCAGGTATCATTTCTGTTACTTTATCAATAAAATAAATGGGATACCGGTTCGGTATTAATTCCTGAATTTCTGCAATATTCATTGTCGTCATAGTAATCTCCTTTTAATTCGTTTTTATTTTAACTAAGGCTTGATCAAATTCGATCGCCTGTCCGTCTTCAATAAGTATTTCTTCAATAACACCCGAGACATCACTTTTGATTTCATTCATGACTTTCATCGCTTCAATAATGAGGATCGTTTGTCCGGCATCCACCAAGTCTCCCACTTTGACAAAGTCTGGCGAATCGGGAGAGGAAGAACGGTAACTGGTTCCTACGATCGGTGATTTTATATTGTGGATCGACTCATCAGTTGAATGGTCCTCTTCGACATCATTCACCGTATTTTCGTTATTCTTTTTGCTTTGCTTTATAACTTCATCATTATTTGACGTTTCATGCAGTGAATCATTCTGTTCTTGTGTTGAATTATCCTGCATGCCTGTTACCTGATCAGATTCGCGTTTACTTAATTTCAAAGAAACTGAAGAATTTTCCAGTTCGAAATACTTCAAACTTGACTGGTCAATCAAATGAATCAGTTCTTTTATTTCGTTGTTATTCATTCAGTCTCACTCCATTTTTTGAAACACGTCACAGCATTATGTCCTCCGAAACCAAGCGAATTATTTAAAGCATACATATTTTCTTGCTCGCGAGCTTCATTCAATATATAATCCAAATCACATTTTTCGTCTAATTCTTTTGTATTAATTGTCGGTGGCATAATATTCTCTTCAAGAGATTTCACGGTTGCGATAGCTTCGATGGCTCCTGCACCGCCGAGTAAATGCCCGGTCATACTCTTTGTACTTGATACTGCCACACTTTTAGAATTTTCTTCTCCAAAAGCCAACTTGATAGCGCTCGTTTCGGCAGAATCATTAGCTGGTGTAGACGTGCCGTGGGCATTAATATAGCCTACATCTTTTGGTTCGATACCCGCTTCTTTCATTGCTAACTGCATCGCTTTCGCAGCACCTTCACCATCTGGTGTCGGAGCCGTCATATGGAAGCTGTCACCGGTCGCCCCGTAACCTACTATTTCAGCATAGATATGCGCCCCACGTTCCAAGGCAGAGGTCAAACTTTCAAGAATCAAAATACCTGCGCCTTCTCCCATCACGAAACCGTGACGATTTTTATCGAAAGGAAGAGAAGCTGCATCCGGATCAGTACTCGTTGACAAGGCATTAAGCGCAGCAAAACCAGACATGCCGATTTCATTCAAACTAGCTTCTGCTCCCCCCGCTAGTATATAATCCGCATAACCATGTTTGATCTGTCTAAACGCTTCGCCAATTGAATTATTGCCTGAGGCACACGCCGTAACAATAGTTAAGTTAGGTCCTTTAGCTCCTGTTGCAATCGAGATGTTTCCAGCCACCATATTTCCAATTGCTTTTGGCACGAATAATGGTTCCACTCTGTCTAATCCTTTTTCATGCATTTTGATGATTTGTGTCTGCATCGTCTGTAATCCGCCGATACCGGAACCGACAATTACGCCTAATCGGTCAGCGTCAAAGTCAAATTCATCCAATCCGCTGTCTTTCATTGCCTCTAACGCTGCGGCAACACCGTACTGTGAAAAAGGATCCATCCTTTTGGCTGATTTTCTGTCCATTAAATCTCTAGCTTGAAAATCTTTCACTTCACCGGCAACACTTATATTGATCGCTTCACCATCAAATTTTGTTAATGG
The DNA here is from genome assembly GCF_046484155.1 of Alkalibacterium sp. Lineage (GTDB taxonomy): Bacteria > Bacillota > Bacilli > Lactobacillales > Carnobacteriaceae_A > Alkalibacterium. The sequence goes on along the minus strand of NZ_JAWOBT010000104.1, from coordinate 78,430 downwards.
AGCAATACCATTTCTACCCGCTTTTAATCCTGTCCAAAACTCTTCAACTGAATTCCCTAGAGGCGTGATAGCCCCTAACCCAGTAACGACAACTTTTTCCATTCATATCCTCCTAGAATTAACCGTTCATGACCATTCCACCATCAACATGTAAAACTTGACCGGTTATATATTTTTGGTCACTCAAAAAATTCACTAATTCCGCGACTTCTTCTGCTTTTCCTAATCGTTTGAGTGGTATAGATTGTAACGCTTGTTCTTTGACCTCTTCAGTCAGATTATTGGTCATATCTGATTCGATAAATCCAGGTGCAATAGCATTCGCCACAACCCCACGCGGTGCGAGTTCTTTTGCGATTGATTTTGTGAAACCTATGACTCCAGCTTTACTTGCCGCATAATTGGCTTGTCCGACATTTCCTACTGTACCGACAACACTCGCAATGTTTATGATGTGACCGGAACGCTGCTTGAGCATCACTTTGGCTACTTCTTTAGTTGTAAAGAAAGTCCCTTTCAAGTTAACCGTTAATGTCGAATCGAAATCGTCTTCAGACATTCGTATAAGTAGATTGTCTTTCGTTAGTCCGGCGTTATTGATAAGAACATCTATTTTTTTAAACATTTTTTTTGTTTCTTTTATTAACTGTTTTGCAAATGATTCATCGCTTATATCGCCAATGATAGGATACACTTCTCCACCTAAACTGTTGAAATAATCCATTAAATCAGATGACATTTCACTTCGACCATTGACTACAACTGTATGTCCCTGCTTTAAAAAAGAGGAAGCAATAGCTTTACCTATACCTCTTGAACTTCCGGTGACAATAACAACTTTTTTACTGTCCATACTCGACTCCTTTAAGAATGTATAACTTTCGCTATAGTTTCTAATTGATTAACTTTTTCAATGTTTTTAACAGTGACATTTCTATCTATATTTTTGACGAAAGAACGCAAGGTTTTTCCCGGTCCCACTTCAACAAATGTTGTTATCCCATCAGAAATCATCTGTCTAATCATTTGTTCAAATTTGACTGGTGAAGAAATTTGACTCGTTAACAGTGATTTTATTGCTTCAGTATCCGGATAACTATTGGCAGTAACATTAGAATAAACAGGGTAGTTAAAGGACTGAAACTTAACTTCAGCAAGTGATTTAGTGAATGCCTGCCCTGCCGGTTCGAGTAATTTGGTATGAAAAGGACCACTGACATTCAGTTTAATGGCTTTCTTAGCTCCCTTGTTTAAAGCTTGGGTCATCGCCTTTTCAACACCTTCAGTTTCACCTGAAACCACTAACTGACCAGGCGTGTTGTAATTTGCAATAGCAACATAACTCTCTATTGATACTTCTTCGCATATCGATATTAACGCTTTTGCATCAAGTCCCAGGATCGCTGCCATGGCACCTTCACCATCTGGCACAGCTTTTTCCATTAAAGAACCGCGCTGATGAACGAGCGGTACAGCATCTTCGAGACTTAAAGAGCCTGAGGATATTAGAGCTGTATATTCCCCCAGACTCAAGCCGGCGACAGCATCCGGTGTCAAGCCGATCGTTTTTTTCATAACTTCTTCTATGGCATGACTGACAGTCAGTATCGCGGGTTGCGTATAGGCTGTCTCGTTAAGTCTCGAATCATCGTCAAAACAAATTTCAGCTAAGTCCACTTCAAGTAGTTTACTTGCTTTATCGAAAATCTGTTTTACTTCTTTGAATTCATCATAGAAGTCCTGACCCATGCCATTATATTGTGCCCCTTGACCACTGAATAAAAAAGCTGTTTTCAAGCTATCTCTCCTATCCTATACTGCATTTAAAAAATAATACATCAGTTTAAATTAGTTTGAATATCAAAGTATTAGCTTAAAAAAGTTTCGGATTTTTAACCAAATCTTCATATTCTTCCATCAGTTCCTGAATAATATCGTGGCTGCTTTGTTCTTTTTTTACTAGTCCGGCAATTTGCCCAGACATGAAGGAACCGCCATCCTTGTCTCCCTCGACTACTGCTTTTCTCAAAGCACCCTTAGCGATTTCTTCTAAGCGTGTAAAATCGGGATTTTCGTCACTCGCCATCTCTTTTTCTACTTTAAGGTATTCTTTAGTTAGCTTGTTTCTTAAAACCCTTACAGGATGTCCGGTTATTTGCCCTGTAACGACGGTATCGATATCACGTGCTTTAATGATACGTTGTTTAAAGGTGTCGTGAGCGATACTTTCATGCGCCACTACAAACCGTGTGCCTAATTGCACGGCTGCGGCTCCCAGCATAATCGCTGCAGCCATCCCACGCCCGTCAGCGATACCACCAGCTGCGATAACTGGAATACTTACTGCATCGACCACTTGTGGGACTAATGTCATCGTTGTTAATTTACCGATGTGACCACCAGCTTCCATTCCTTCACAAATGATGGCATCTGCCCCTTCATGTTCCATGCGTCTAGCTAATGCAACAGATGCAACGACTGGAATAACCGTGATCCCCGCTTCTTTAAATTTTTTCATGTATTTCCCCGGGCTACCTGCTCCGGTGGTGACAACTTTAATGTTTTCCTCGCAAACAACATCGACCACTTCGTCTACGTAAGGAGATAAAAGTAAGACATTCACTCCAAATGGTTTATCCGTTAGTTTTTTAGTTTCATGAATCGTTTTTCTTACGAATTCAGCAGGCGCATGACCTGCACCCAACATGCCTAAGCCGCCAGCATTTGAAACGGCAGCGGCAAGACTCGGTGTTGCTACCCAAGACATAGCTCCTTGTATAATAGGATAATCAATACCTATTCGTTCTATTAAAGTTTGATTCATCTAGGAGCTCCTTCCTGCTTATTTTGCCTCTATTTGTTTCTCAACATAATCGACGAGATCTTTGACAGTATTTAATCCTTCTTCAGATTCAATTTTAATATCAAATTCATCTTCGATATCGTTGATGATTTGGAATAAATCTAAACTATCTGCTTCTAATTCGTCTCTGAAGTTAGTTTTTAATTGAACTTCACTTTCTTCTTTGTCTAATTGATCCACGATAATTTCTTGTACTTGTTTAAATATTGTCATTTTAATTTCCTCCATGTAAGTAATTTTTTAAATTTTTATTAGTAACGTTCCCCAGGTTAATCCCCCGCCAAACGCGCTTAACACTATTTTTTGTCCACTGCCCAGTTGGATCGTATTATTCTCAACCAATTCGTCTAATAATATCGGTAAACTGGCAGCAGATGTGTTGCCATAATTCTGAATATTCATCGGAAATTTAGACAGCGGACTGTCCAGTTTCTTGGAAATGATTTCTATTATTCTTGCATTTGCCTGGTGCAAAAGCACATAATCGACGTCTTCAAGTTCTGTATGGCTGTTTTCCAGCACCAGACTAATACTCTGGGGTATCGTCTTGGTGACAAAATTGAAAATAGCCCGTCCATCCATTGTTAAATAGCCACTTTTTCCTTGCGAAACACAGAGTGGGTTCTTAACTTCTTGTTCCCCAGAAACTAATGCATCGCCTTTTCCGCCATCTGTATGTAGATCCTCGGCAATAAACGCTTCTGCATCTGCTTCTCTTTGTAACAGCACTGCTCCAGCTCCATCACCAAATAATACCGATGTTTTTCGATCATTCCAGTCTATAGCCTTTGACATAACCTCTCCGCCTATAACTAAAGCATACGGAAAATTCATATGTCGAAGCATTTTTTCTGCCACTGACAAACTATAGATGAAGCCTGAACATGCTGCACTTAGATCAAAAGCGACAGCATTATTAGCTTTCAGTGCCGTTTGAACTTTACTCGCAACGGAAGGCGATTGACTATCAGGTGTCATAGTCGCGACAATAATCAAGCCTATCTGACTAGGGTCAATCTCACTTTTAACAAGAGTCTTTTTACTTGCTTCTATACACAAGTCGCTCGTGTCCTGACCAGTCGACAGGTGTCTTTTTCTTATTCCGGTTCTTTTTTTGATCCATTCGTCAGATGTGTCCATCCACTGAGTAAGCGTTTCGTTGTCCACACTATTTTCAGGAATGTATCTGCCTGTTGAACGTATAGTCACTCCAAAGGTTTTCATTAGTTTGGCAACTGCTCCTTTGTTCGCTTCAAGAATTCATGAAGATTTTTTAATCCATGCATGAGTACTTCTGATTCTTTATCATCCATCTCAATAATTGTTTCTTTCACCATATCACGATGGAATTTATCATGCACTCGGTACAGCAATCGTCCTTTTTTTGTCAGAGCTAACGATACTACCCGACGGTCTATTTCACTTCTCACACGATTGACGTAACCTTTTCTCACCAAGTTGTTAACAGAAACCGTTAAGGTTCCTACGGTAATTCCTAGTTTCCTGGCTACTTCACTTGTCGTGTGTTCTTGGTACATACCTATGGCTTCTATCGTATGCATTTCTTTAATTGAAACATCTTTAAATTGGCTTGTTCGTAAAGTTCGCTCTTCAATCATCAACACATCATTGAAAATCGAAACCAAATAACTGTTGACTTCATTTATTCGTTGATCCACATCAACTCCTCCTAATCCATCATTTCAAATATTGTTTGAACATCAAACTATTTGACAATCAAAATAATAACTTAGATTCTTGATTCTGTCAAGAAAAGATTACAAAAAAAATAAGCCATCACTTTAATGGCTTATCTAAATTCTATTATTCTTCTTCTAAATCTTCAACGTTTTCAGTGATTTCAGTGATTTGATTCTTAAATCCTTCAATATCTTTAAAGTTTACAACCGTTTTTTCTTCAACAAGATCATGCATTCTTTCAGCTGAATTAGTCCAGTTTATTTTAACTATGGCACTATTGGTAAGAAGCTTTTCAATGATTCCTTCCATTGGTTCATCTCTGAAAGAAAAAACAATCTCATCTCCAACATCCGGTCTTAAATCTTCTTTTATGGTTTCAATTATTTCAACGGCTTCTTTGTAAGGCAAATTCAGCAGATTAGCAATACGGGAATTGCTGGCGCCTTTTCGAAGTTCTGTTTCCACTAGTTCTTGAACTTCAGCGGTTATTTCAACTTTTGCCACTTTCATCCCTCAATTCTTTCATAAAGTTTTTAAACTCCTTTAATCATTATACCATAAAAAAAAGTGTTTATCGATAAACACTTTAGGCACATTATCAACTTACTCCATAATCCTTAAAAGAATGAAGTTATTCTAATAATCCGGCTGCTTTAAATCCTAACTTTTTCAAAGTTGACTGAAGTGCTAAGATCTCGTCTTTTGAACAGGCTTCAAAGAGTTCTGCAATTTTTTCAGCATGTCTCGGAAAAATTTCTTTCATTAATTTTTCTCCTTCATCTGATAATTCACAAAACGTCACGCGTCTGTCACTTTTATCTGCGATTCGGTTAACAAAGCCTTTCTCCTCTAAGCGATCGACCACATAAGTGATACTGCTTGAAGCAAGCAAGACTTGTTGACCAATTTTTTGAATTGGTTGTTTACCTTTGCTGTATAAAAGTTCCAAGACAGTGAATTCAGTAGCATTTAATCCGTAAGTAGACATATCTTTTTTCACAACTTTTTCAACACTGGCAGACGCTTTTAACAGGATGGTCAAGGCTTTTAACTCATCTTGATTGTTCTTCATTTATACTCACCTTTACTTACTTTACTATTTTTATTTTTAGATATATTAACTTTTAAAGTAACGTATCATATATTAACACAAATAAAAAAGTGAGGAAAATATTAGATTTAATTCCCCTCACTTTTATGCAGATATTTAAAGAGTTTAGCATAGTAGAAAAATGCGAGTAATTGATAGGTGCTGGCGAGAATAACTAAGAAAGTGACAGTCACATTTGACAGGTCCGGGAAAAAGACCGCTATAAACATCGTAAGGTAAAAAACGATCGTTGCGATCTTGCCATACCACTTTGAACCATCCAATGTTATTTTTTTCCGGTATAGTCGTATATTTTCAACAAACATATACCCTTCTTTGATAATAAACAAGAGTAATAGAAAGCCAAATACTGGCCATTCCAGCATAAGCACACTAACTACCGCTATCTGAGTCAGTTTGTCTGCTATCGGATCAAGTAATTGACCTATTTTAGTCCCTTGATCAAAATGTCTGGCAATAAATCCATCTGCAGCATCGGTTATTCCGGATAAAACGAGAATGCCCGTTGCCAGCCAATAATCTTCTTCTGTTACAGCCGTGACGTAGAAGTATACAAAATAGGGAATAAGGATAAGCCTGAAGTAAGATAGAATATTTGGTATCGTAAACCAGTCTCTCTTAGACATATCATCATTCCTTTCAAATAGTAATTGAGTATGGGGAATCTGCGCACAGCTAAATCAAAGGTATAGTAAACTCTGAGAGATGCTCACTCGTTATGACCTTATGATTTTCATTAACAGTTACGGGAAATAACCGATGTAGTTAAAGAGAGCGTTGTATAATCTGACTTCTCGGTTTCTTTATTATTTATTAGTATATCACATTTTTTTCAGTAAACACTAACAGTAACACTACACGATACACAAAAAGAGCGAGTCTAATAATCAAATTTTATTATTTTAGTTCTAAAAAAAATGTTCAACTTCAAAACTCATCTCCTAATCCAGTCATGCATAAGATCAAATACCCTGGTTACTTTATCTATTATTTGTAGTAAGATTCATTTATCTATTACTGATCATCATTGGTCAGTTGGTATCCAGGCTTTTTATCTACAGGATAAAGTATTTTAGTTACTTCGGCGATTCGAAGTGACTCATTACTTTGCTTACGCTCGTATTTTAATATTTCCAGTTCATTCAGTTGTCTTTCCGTCACCATGTCCTCGCCTCCATTCTATTAATAACTCTGACAAGACTGTAGTATACTACAAATATGTAAGCGTTTCAATAAATAATGAATATAAACACCTGTTTTATCTACTTCCTGGCTGCTCATTTTTTAGTGTTCATCTGACTATACCCTGCCACTTTTTGATGGACGTTATAACGGAAACCTATCTTCCAATCAATAAAACAGTAATCAAAAACACAAAAAAACCCTATAATCACAAGGATTATAAGGTCATATACCGAGAGTGAGGGATTCGAACCCTCGCACAGCCATAAGCCGCCTAACGGATTTCGAGTCCGTCCCCTTCAGCCGGGCTTGGGTAACTCTCGTAGTTACAGGTATTAGTATATCTAATTCATTGACCAATATCAACCAAAAATGAAAGAGACAGGTGAAAAAAGTATATTTTCTACACCTGCCTCTTTCTAAAAAACCATTATTTTTAACGCTTTGATGAATCGTTAGGGTTATAAATTGTCTTCATGATTCGTTGCATCACTCTTTGGTTCTTTAAAATCCACACCAAACCCAGGTGCATGCATATTTTCAAGTTTAGAATGATCATCCGTTTCATTAGTTACAGGCTTTACTGTTTCTACGGAAGAAACTGTATCATCTTCTAACAGGACGTAACCGCCATTGCTAATCATTTCATCGTAAAGATGTCGATTTTTCCCTTCCAAAAGATGATTTCTCATTGTTGATTGCTTACTATCAGCAAATTCAGCAGCATTTACTGTATCAATTTTCACTGAAACCATTGATTTTATATCTGATTGTCGATCTTCTCCACAAACGATTACTAAATTCTCTCTCTTATAAGCACCACTCTGCAACAATTCCTCGATTGCTACAACCATATCATTAACCTCTTGATGTGCAACGATAAATTTCATGAATGACTCCTCCTATGATAAAATTCTTGAATGCTATAACCAATTGGCTTCTTTTCTTACCGATTAAAATGCTTGTGCTAATTTTTACGCTAAAGCGACGTCTAAAAACATCATGACTGCAAACCCAAGCATGGCTCCAATCGTTCCGATATCGTTCCAACGTTCAACTTTCGCTTCTGGTATGAGCTCTTCGACAACAACATAGATCATCGCACCGGCTGCAAATGAGAGAGCGTAAGGCAAGAGCGGCTGCATCGTTATGACTAATGCCGCTCCTGCAACGCCCGCAATTGGTTCGACAATCCCTGAAGCCTGTCCGTATGTGAAAGCTTTTAATCGGCTGAATCCATTTTTTCTTAAAGGTACAGAAACTGCCGCCCCTTCAGGAAAGTTTTGTAGACCGATACCGATAGCTAAGGCAATGGCACTTGTTACTGTAGCCGTAGGGTAACCGGCAGCGGCTGCTCCGAATGCCACTCCAACTGCTAATCCTTCAGGTATATTATGCAACGTGATGGCTAACACCAGTAAGACGCTTCGTTGCCAGTCCGTTTTGATTCCTTCCCTTTCATAGGTTCCCGGGTGTAAGTGAGGAAGTACTTTATCTGTGATGAACAGAAACAGACCACCGGATAAAAATCCGACGACTGCAGGGAACCATGCGGGTGTATCTGTCAGTTCTGCCATCTCAATGGCCGGCGCCAGCAATGACCAGAAACTTGCAGCAATCATAACACCTGCCGCAAAACCTAACATACCAGTCAGTACATTTTTATTGATTTCCTTAAAGAAAAATACAACAGATGCGCCTAATGCTGTGACGCCCCAAGTAAATAACGTGCCTAATAAGGCTTGAAATACCGGGTGTTGCTCAATAAACCATTCCATTAATCATTCTCCTTATATTATATATTCTGTTGTAATTATAGCTGAAAAAGACTACAAATGACATGATTCACAAATAAAAATTCTAATAATCAATAAAATTAAGCAAGTAAACTATTCTTCTATTTAATAAATTTCTTTATTGACATCTCATCTAAACTTCTATATAATAAAATATGTTGGTTAAATAGTTCCGGTAGCTCAGTTGGATAGAGCATTCGCCTTCTAAGCGAACGGTCAGGGGTTCGAATCCCTTCCGGAACGTATTTTTTACGATTGATTTGAATAAAGAAGACCCCGTCTATTTTTAGACGGGGTCTTCTTTATTCGTAATACTTGTCATTATATTTATTCGTTATGAAAGACTTCTCCTGTTTTTGTATAAAAGACTTCTTCTTTCTCTGCTATTTTATTCAAATAACGGGCTAACACAAAGAAATAGTCTGACAAGCGGTTAACGTATATTAGAATTTCTTTTGGTAAAGGTTCCACATCATGTAAAGATAGCATAGTTCTTTCTACACGTCGTGTAACGGTGCGAGCAACATGAGCTTGAGAGGCTTGTTTCGTTCCTCCGGGTAAAATAAAATACTTTATCTCACTTAACACTTGAGTAATTTCATCAATTTCTTCTTCGATTTTCTTGATTTCAGAACTTTCAAAGTTCATTTCCATTTTATTCTCTTTATCTGCAAGAATACTTCCTATGTCGAATAATTGATGCTGAATACGACTTAGAGAATCTCTGATATAATTTCTGGACACAGACCATTCCTCATTGATCAAACTTAACAACAAACCCACATGCGCATTGAGTTCGTCGACACTTCCATAGGCTTCTACTCTTTTATCGGTCTTTTTGATTGTCCCTCCGCCGATCAAGTTGGTGTTTCCATAATCGCCTCTACCAGTATATATTTTCATTTTTATCACTCCATAAATTCATCATCTATAAATACATTATAATTCATTTGACTTGCTTATAGCAATTCAAAAATAATAAAAGCATTATTCTTATGATAAGAATAATGCTTTTATATTTTTAATAGAGTTTTAAATAATTATCTTTTTCCCATTGGCTGACAGACGCCTTATAGGAGTTCCATTCTATCGTTTTTGATTGATAGAAATTTCTATAAATATGATTGCCTAAAGCCTCTTTCATTGTGATACTAGTCTTTAACACTTCTAATGCCTCGTGTAAGCTAGTAGGTAACGATTCGATACCATTTTCTTCTAAATCGGTTTTATTCATATCATAGATGTTGTCGCATGTCTCTTGAGGAGGCATCCATTCATTCTTGACCCCATCTAAGCCAGCTTTTAACATCACAGCTAAAGCTAAATAAGGATTCGCCATCGGATCGACGGAGCGAACTTCCAAGCGTGTAGATAATCCTCTTGACGCTGGAATTCTAATCATTGGTGTTCGGTTGCTCCCCGACCAAGCAATGTAAACAGGAGCTTCATAACCTGGCACTAGACGTTTGTAAGAATTCACAGTAGGATTGGTTATCGCCGTGTAAGCAGGGGCATGATGAAGTAGTCCCGCTAAAAATTGGTACGCTGTTTGGCTTAATTCTCTCTCATCTGTCTCGTCATAAAAGGCATTCTCTTCACCTTCGAATAAAGACATGTTGCAATGCATGCCCGATCCGTTGATTCCAAATAGAGGTTTAGCCATAAATGTCGCATGTAAACCATATTTACGCGCAACTGTTTTAACGATCAATTTAAATGTCTGAATATTGTCGCAGGCTTCAACTGCATCAGCATATTTCCAGTCGATTTCGTGTTGTCCCGGTGCTACTTCATGATGACTGGCTTCTATTTCAAACCCTAAATCTTCAAGTTCCAGTACAATATCTCGACGACAATTCTCAGCTAAATCTGTTGGGGCCAAGTCGAAATAACCACCATTGTCATTTAAGTTCTCAGTTACTTCATGATTTTCATTAAGTTTAAATAAAAAGAATTCAGGTTCAGGACCTAATTTAAATGAAGAAAAACCCATTTCTTTTGCTTCATTCATTACTCTTTTCAAGTTGATCCTAGGATCACCTAAGAATGGGGAACCATCCGGATTAAAAACATCACAAATCAAACGTGCGACTGTGCCACCTTTAAATGCTTCTATTTCCCATGGAAAAACTAACCATGTGCTTAAGTCAGGTTTTAAATACATATCTGATTCGTGAATACGCACAAATCCTTCGATCGAAGAACCGTCAAACATCATTTTTCCTTCTAAAACTTTTTCCACTTGGCTGACGGGCACCTCTACGTTTTTAACAATACCTAAAATATCTGTGAACATTAATCTCAAAAAACGGACATTCTGTTTCTTAACATCTTCAATTATCTTCTCTTTAGTTATTCCATTCATTTTAACATCTCCTCCCATATATACCAATATCTTTTTTATGCTTGCTAAACCTTACACAATAAGTACTTTTGAATAATACCACTATTGCTTTTGGAGTGCAAGTAAAATGTTTGAAAATCATTTCATTCTGATTGTTATCGTTAATAAGCTAAAAAATCCCTCTAAACGATTTCAACTTGATCGTTTAGAGGGATTTTTCTTGGAATGAATAATCATTTGCTTAGTATAATTTGAAGTAACGATCCATCTCATATTGTGATACCGATGTCGAATAATTTCTCCAGTCACTTTCTTTCGCAGCAACAAAACGTTCGAAAATATGATGACCCAATGCATCTTTAATTGTTTCGTCTTCTTTTAAGGCTTCTATAGCCTCAATTAAAGTTTTGGGCAATGACTGAATCTGGTTCTCATCCCGTTCAAATTGGCTCATATTATAAATGTTTTTATTTATCGGGCTAGGTGCGCTTTTGGCTTCAGAAATCCCTTTTAATCCAGCTTTTAATAATACTGCTAGAGCTAAATAAGGATTAGCTGTAGGATCGACACTTCTGAGCTCCACACGCGTAGATTGTCCTCTAGAAGCCGGTACTCGGATAAGCGGTGTTCTATTCGTTCCTGACCATGCGACGTAGACAGGCGCCTCAAAACCAGGTGTTAATCGTTTATAAGAATTGATGATAGGATTACAAATAGCTGTATAGGCTTGAGCATGATCCAACAACCCTGCAATAAATTGATAGGCCGTATTACTCAAGCCATCTTCATTACTTTCATCGAAAAAGGCATTCTTTCCTTGCCTGAACAATGACATATTAAAATGCATACCCGATCCACTAATGTTTTCTATGGGTTTGGGCATAAAGGTTGCATGTAGACTATATTTTCTCGCAACTGTTTTGACAATCAGTTTAAATGTTTGGATATTATCACATGCTTCTACTGCATCCGCATATTTCCAGTCTATTTCATGTTGGCCGGGAGCCGCTTCATGATGACTCGCTTCAATTTCAAAGCCTAATGCTTCGAGTTCTAAAACGATGTCTCTTCGGCAGTTCTCTGCTAAATCGGTTGGTGCTAAATCGAAATATCCTCCGTTATCATTTAGATTCTTGCTTGGGTTGCCGTTCTCATCCAGTTTGAATAGGAAAAATTCTGGTTCAGGGCCTAAATTGAATTCTGTAAACCCAAGCTCTTTCATACCTTTCAAGACACGCTTCAAGTTACTTCTAGGATCTCCTTCAAAAGGTTCTCCACTAGGCATATAGACATCACATATAAATCGTGCTATGCGACCGTCGCTTGAATCAATTTCCCAAGGAAAAACAAGCCAGGTATCTAAATCAGGATGCAGTTTCATATCACTTTGATCAATTTCTACGAAGCCATCAATTGAAGAACCATCAAACGCCATTTCATTATCCATTACTTTATCTAACTGGCTTATAGGCACTTCAACATTTTTAATGACCCCATCAATATCAGTGAACATCAACCGTAAGAACCTGACATTTTTTTCTTCAGCTTTTTTCCGTATTTCCTCTTTGCGATTGGAGGACATAATCCATTCATCATCCTTTCAGTCTTTTACTATTATTTCTTAATTAAGACTACGTACATATTGTTTGATTGTCAATTAATTTAACCTTTTCAAATAAATAACAATTTGAAAAAATGCGTTTCAAAAAAAAAAGCCGAGATCATTTGATCTCGGCTTTTAAGAACTATGAATTGTTACTGTTTTACTGCGTCTTTTAAAGCTTTACCAGCTTTAAATGCTGGAACTTTAGTTGCAGGGATTTGGATTTCTTCCCCAGTTTGAGGATTACGTCCTTTACGTGCAGCGCGGTCACGTACTTCAAAGTTACCAAAGCCAATGATCTGCACTTTTTCGCCGTCAGCTAATGTATCTTTAATTGATTCAAAGACTGCTTCTACTGCAGCTGTTGCGTCCTTTTTAGTAAGGTCAGCTGAAGTTGCTACTTTTTCGATTAATTCTGCTTTATTTGCCATCTTATTCTTTCACCTCCTCAAAAGAAGTTCGATGCATGCTAATTTAGTGAATCAACTTGCAATCTTACTACATTCTCATTTCAAAGAATATGCTTGGGTGAAATAGTCTGTTATGACATTTCAATTAAAAAGATACCACAGAATCGTTGACACTGCAATGCTTTTATAAAAATTCTCTTTGAAATGACCGAAACTTTTCATCAAAATATAGTTCTATAATAAACAGATTGGATTCCTCTTATTTTCGTCTGCGAGGAATAATCCGAATAGGTGTTCCTTCAAAATTAAATGTATCCCTAAATCTATTTTCTAAAAAACGTGCATAAGAAAAGTGAAGAAGTTCGGGATCATTCACAAAAATCACAAAAGTCGGAGGTGAAACAGCCACTTGGGTGGTGTAATAAATTTTAAGTCTGCGACCTTTATCAGTTGGCGTAGGGTTTGTTGCTACAGCATCCATGACCACATCATTTAAGGTAGACGATTGGATACGGAGATGCCGATTCATAAAGACTTGTTCGATGCGTTCAGGTAATAAGTGTAGACGCTTTTTAGTTATGGCGGATACAAATACAATGGGTGCATATTTCAGATATTGAAATTCATCTCTGACATCCAGTTCGAACTCTTTCATCGTATTGGTCTCTTTTTCAACCGTATCCCATTTGTTTACAACTAAAATGATTCCTTTGCCGGCTTCATGTGCATAGCCAAATACGTGCTTATCCTGTTCTCTAATGCCTTCTTCAGCATTAATAACACACAAGACTATATCTGAACGCTCAATGGCTCTAAGGGCTCTTAATACGCTGTATTTTTCAGTTTTTTCGTATATTTTACCTTTTTTACGCATACCGGCAGTGTCTATGACGACAAAATCTCTACCTTCTTTAGTCTGAAAACGCGTATCGACAGCTTCACGTGTTGTTCCAGCAATGTCGGATACGATAACACGTTCTTCACCAATAATTGCGTTTACTAAACTGGATTTCCCTACATTTGGTCGACCGATCACGCTAAACTTGATTGTTGATTCATCATAATCGCTTTCTTCATTATCAGGGAAATGTTTGATGACCTCATCCAAGACGTCTCCGAGACCTAATCCATGTGCACCTGAAATAGGATACGGCTCTCCTAATCCCAATGAATAAAATTCATAAATTTCATTTCTACTTTCTGGATTATCGACTTTGTTAACAGCCAGTATCACCGGTTTTCCTGACTTGAATAGAATGGGTGCAACTTGTTCATCTTCATAAGTGACACCTTCTCTAACACTTGCCATCATGATTATGACGTCGGCTTCTTCTATGGCAATCTGAGCTTGCTGTCTAATTTGAACATTTAGAGGCTCATCTTCCATCGTAATACCGCCTGTGTCAATAAGAGCAAATTCTCGCCCAAGCCATTCAGCGTCTGCATAGATTCTATCTCGTGTTACTCCTGATGTGTCTTCAACGATCGAGATACGTTCACCTACGACGCGGTTAAAAATTGTAGATTTGCCTACATTAGGTCTACCTACAATTGCTACAGTTGGTTTTACCATTAAAACACCTTCTTTCTATCTTTGTAATCTACTTAGTAAAAATAGGACACCCAACTGAAATAGGCAAGACACCTACTAACAGTTGGGTGCGGTAAAATATACCGTTAAATTAATTACTCTTCGTTGTTCTCCATAAATTTTGAAAGTTGATCCCCTATTTGATCCCCTAATGTAAATGATCCATCGTCATCGTCTTCACTTAATGATGGTTGCTTAACATTAGGCTTACTTCGAGACTCTTGTTTTTTAACTTTTTTAGGTGCTACACTGTCGGATATTTCATTTGGATTATCTTCTAAAGCCTTGATACTTAATGAAATACGTTCTTCTTCAGGATTAACGCTAAGAACTTTAACGTCAATTTCTTCATCTTTAGCTACAACTTCATGAGGTGTTTCCACATGTTTGTGAGCCATTTCAGAAATATGAACAAGTCCTTCAACACCTGGTTTAACTTCAACAAATGCACCAAAATCTGTTACACGTTTCACTATACCTTTCGTAACAGTACCAGCTGGTAATTCATCTTCAATATTATCCCATGGTCCAGCTAATGTTTCTTTGATAGATAGAGACACACGTTCTTGTTCTTTATCTACTTTAAGAACTTTAACCTTTACTTTATCACCTTTAGATAATTTGTCTTTTGGAGAGTTGATACGTTCATGTGCAATTTCAGAAATATGAACAAGCCCATCAACGCCACCTACATTAACAAACGCACCAAAGTTAGTTAATCGAACCACTTCACCTTCAACAACAGATCCTTCTTCTAAACTTTCTAGCGCTTTCTCTCTCTCTGCAGCATGTTCTTTTTCAAGTAAAACTTTACGAGATAAGATAAGTTGACGCTCTTTAGGATCTATTTCAATAATTTTGAAAGTATAAGTGTTACCTTCAAATTGATTTAAGTCACTGACAAAGTGCGTATCTATTTGAGATGCAGGAACAAATCCCCTTACACCTAAATCGACAGTTAATCCACCTTTAACAACACGTGAAACGGGTGCTTCAATCGTTTCATCATTGTCAAATTTCGCTTGCAATTCTTCCCATACTTTACGCTGATCTACGCGTTTTTTTGATAAAACAAAGCTTCCTTGTTCTTTATCCTGATTATCTCTTAAAACAACCACATCTATAATATCGCCCACGGATACAATATCGGTAGGATGATCAAAACGCTCTGATGATAATTCTCTTGGAGGAATAACACCTTCTTGTCCTCCGCCTAGCCCAACAATGACTTGTTTCTCATTGTCGATAGTTAAGACTTCACCCTTGACTATATCGCCAGGAGTAATATCAACGACATCTCTCATAACATCTGACATTGATTCAGCCTTATTCTTCGATGATTCAACAACAGGTTGTACCTGTGCTTCCTCGTTTTCTGCCATGACATCTTCAGGGGAAATGTCTTTAGCGGTATTGACTTCAACTTGCTCGTTCGCTATTTCGACTGCTTCCTCTTCTGTTGCCTCTGTATTATCTACTTCGTTTCTGTTTTCTTCTGTCATATTATTTGCCTCCCAAAACCAATAATTCCTACATATTTAATTGTACATAATATGTAATAAAATTTCCACTAAAACATGTTATCTGATAAAAATCCCTTATTTAGACTTCTTTTATTAAACTTTTTATCTTATTAACGACTTCATCAATAGACATTTTAGTCGTATCTATTCTTATGCCATCCTCTGCTTGTTTCAAGGGGGATGATTCTCGAGTAGTATCTTTATAATCTCGTTCTGCTATGTCTTTTTTTAATTGTTCTAAATCAGAAAATATACCTTTTTCTATATTTTCCTTGTGTCTTCGTTCTGCTCTTTCTTTAACACTGGCAACTAAAAAAATTTTCAGATCCGCATCGGGCAATACTACCGTTCCGATATCACGACCATCCATAACGACACCATGATTCAGTGCCATAGCCTGCTGACGTTTCACCATCAATTGACGCACTTTTGGATGAGCAGCGACAACAGATACCGTATTAGTGACATTATTTTCTCTGATTTCATACGTCACATCAACACCATTAGAAAATACTGTCTGACCGTTTTCACTAGGTTCAAACGTTATCTCTGTTTCTTCCAGCAATTTCACCAAGGCCTTCTGATCTTTTATATTGATATTGTTTTGTAAAGCCTCCAAGGTTAATGCCCGGTACATCGCACCTGTATCTACGTAAATCAGGTTCATTTCAGAAGCAATTCTCTTTGCCACTGTACTTTTCCCCGAAGATGCAGGTCCATCTATCGCAATGGTTAATGTTTTATTTTCCATTCTCTCCACACTTTCGTTTATAAAATTATTCAACTCTTAACTCTTGTCCGACTTGTACTGTTTCATCTTGAATGTTATTTAACTGCATCAACTCTTCTGTTGTCATTCCATGATTCAGTGCAATACGGTACATGTTGTCTCCTGCTTTAACATTATAAAAGTTAATGTTTTGAGCTGGTGGATTTTCCGGCGTGGATTCTGCTTCAGTTGTCACCGTTGATTCTTCAATGTCTTCTTCGTCATTTGACTGATTACTAGATTCAGTAGCCTGATTTTGAGTATTATCATTGCTATTTTTTTCTGGAATACTCTCACTCACTACATCATCAGCTACTGACACTGCTTCACCGTTCTCTTCTTCTGCACTAGTTAATAACTCATCTGAGTTTCCATCGGTTTCTTCATCATTAACAGAGGAATCTTCTTTATCGGAGTCTGTTAAATTCAGCTCGTCATCCTCTGGGGCATTAATTTCATCGTCTTCTTCCAATTGTTCTTCAACTTCTTCATCATTTTTCATTACTTGCTCAATTGATGGACCTGTTGGCTCCTCTGACAAGCTCTCTCTACTTGACCACCATAAATAGGCAGAAGTTGGCAAAATGATGAGTAAAGCCATAAATATCAAAGTCACAGTTAAAATGGGAGAAATACTTTTTTCTCTTTCACGTTTAGCTTTTCTTGATAAAGGTCCATCTTCTGTATCTTCAGCTTCTTCGTCAAAACGTTTTGACCAAAGATCTTCCATGGATTTACGATCTTTTTTGCCCATAGTCTAACTCCTCATATACGATTTGGTATTCATTATAGCATAAATAAAGCTATTATCTATCTTGCTCAGTAAAATTAAATAACTTTTTCATGACCATTTCCCAAGTTCGTTCATTATTATTATATTTATGATTAGAGTCTTTATTTATTTCATAAGGAAGTGATAGATGGGGCTGACAACTTGAACAGCATTGCTTAGAATCAACCTTCAATTCTTCGTTAAAGTAATTAAGCAATGTTTCTCTTTTACACTCCACCGTCAGTGCATACTTAACCATGATACTTAACTGCTCTTTCTTATAAAGAATGCGCTCTTCTATAAGGTGATGTGCGTTCTCTATTTGAATATTTTGTTTTATAAAATAATCTGCAAGTCTACTTTTGCTGTCATCCTTTAGTGCCTCCAAGGATTTGGGATGGGCGTATGCAAATGATAACTCGTCACTATTGGGAAAAGTATCTTGTTGTAATCTCATTTGTAGAAACTCATCCCCACTTTCATATAACAATAAGGCTACACCCCCTTTTTCATCTCTACTTGCTCGACCAATTTCCTGCAGATACATCTCCGGATTCGCAGGCATATGATAGTGAATAACAAATCTTATGTCCGGTTTATCTATTCCCATACCAAATGCACTGGTAGCACAAATAATATCTAGATCATTATCAAGAAATTGTGCCTGGATTTTCTTCTTGTCTTCTGCTTCTATGTCACTATGATAGCTTTCGGCAGAGAAAATCGTTGTCTGTCGAATTTTTTCTGCCATAGCGTCAGCAACTTTTTTACTTGAGAAATAAATGATTCCGGCACTCTTGAACTCGTTGATAGCCTGAATCATTTTGATAACTTTATCCCCTTTGCATAACTCTACTCGCAGTTGAATGGAAGGACGATTCACCGAGTAAATGATTTCCTTAACATTAGTCTGAAGATTTAAGTTTTCAATAATTTCATTTCTGACTTTTTCTATAGCAGTAGCCGTTAAAGCCATGGTAAGCGGTCCATCTAATGTCTTTCTGATTTCACCTAGTTTAAGATAATCCGGTCGGAAGTCCATGCCCCATTGCGAAATGCAGTGGGCCTCGTCCACCACGAGCAATGATAGTTTAATATTTTTCAAACGATTTATTATCCTATCATGCTGTAGCATTTCAGGTGACATGAATATAAACTTGAAGGACTCCAAGTTATTTATGATCAAGCTTTTTTCTTTCTGGGACATAAAGCTATTTAGCGCAACAACCGACTTCTCTCCATTTCTTTTCATCGTTTCCACTTGATCTTGCATCAGCGATAGTAAGGGAGAGACCACTAAAGTCGCACCCGGCATGAAATATGACGGAAGTTGATAACACAACGATTTTCCACTTCCTGTTGGTAACATGACTAACGAATGTTTACCATTTAAAGCGGCTTCAATTGCTTCTTTCTGACCAGGTCTGAATGTAGCATGACCAAATTTCTGATTTAACATTTCATACATCTGTTCCTCAAGCTTTTTAATCATTCTGTCTAATCCTTTCAATTTCAATTAAGCGATATGAGAAAAAATCTAAATCTTCTAAAACTATTTTCGCTTCAGAATACGTCGAGACCTGTTTTGATTCAAATAAATTATGCAAATTCGTATAGTGTGCAGAGGCGATATAGCGCTTATAATATGGCCAATTTTCTATTAAAACACATTCAAGTATGTGTTCTTTGATTGTATTGTTTTTCAGATTTCGTCTCTTAGCTACTTCGCCTAAGCTTACCCCATTTTCAAGCAAGTTTTTTGAAAGCCAGGCACTATGACTCAACCCTTCATCACTATCTTTATGCGTGTATTTCCATAACGAAGATAGTAACGGAAATGACTTTTCGTCTCGTTGTGCTATTTGATAACTTAGCTGATCGATTAAAACTTTGTAGTGTTCCGTCGATAGGTTGTTACTATTTTTAATTTGACGACTTGTGCTTCCGTTAGTTTTATATCCAACGAAGTGACTTGCAATAAAATTTGAGTGCTCCGTCGGAAACGATTTAAGCAGTGCATTCAATTCTTTGAACCACATTAAAGTCAATTCATCCATTCCTTTTCTATATCCAACTAACCATTTTTTTATGCTTAACTGATTTTCTATAGTAGAAAGATATGGCACGTAGTCCTTGTTTTGATGACTGTATTCAGAAAAAATTTGAGTGATAAAAATAAACCGATTCCAAAAGAGTTGTTTCGTTGTTGCATAGCGTAACTGATCCAAGTTATTTATGAAAGGATAATCTTTATTGAAATCTTTTTTTTCTTTTAAACCTTCTGGGGTTAGTGTTAAACGATCATCAGCAATCTTTAGCTGACGTTCACTTATAAGTATATGAATGATCCGTTCCCACTCTTTTATTGAGAGATCAGGAAAGAGTCCAAACAAAACATACAGCTTGTTTTTCTCAACATTAAATAAGACAGAGGGGGTTCGTTTTCCACTTGCAATGAGACTTAGTTGTTTAATTGTCACTATGGTATTTTTGTTAAACAAACTTAATATATAGTTTTCTAGAAAATGATCAGCCAACGTAATCTCACTCCTCTGAATTTTATGCCGTATCAATGGTTTAATTATATCATTATTTCCAGACTCAATAACCCTTAAATTCGAGATTTCTAAAACCAAAAAGAGAATAAATAACAGCCGGAAAAATCCCTGCTATTATTTATTCTCTTGCTAAATCAATTCTGGTTAATTTGTTTCATTAACAGCTAGTGACCGACTGCGCTTTTTCTGAAATTTTCTCTTCGTTTTATCTAACCATGGTTTCAGTTTAGCAAAAGCGACATAAAAAACGAGGCCAACTAAAATGCCTTTAATTAAGTTGAATGGAACAACAGCTAACATCAAATAGGTGCGCATCGGTCCAACGTCAAATCCCATAACCGCCATATAAGCTGGAGCAATAACCAACCAGTTCAATACCGACATCATGACTGTTAATGACAGAGTTGAACTGAAAATACCCACTATTTTATTTTTCAATGTCGAACCATATCTTATTAGCATGAAATAAATAGGTAGTGTGAAAGAGACCGATGCAATAAATGCCGCTGTATCTCCAATAGGGAACCCCATCTCGCCACCTTTTTGTGCATAGGATAGAAGTGAGCGGATAAACGCAATGGTAATACCGGCAGCTGGACCATAAACATACATCCCGAACAACACGGCTAAATCACTAAAATCAACTTTCAAAAACGGTGACCCCGGCAGTACCGGAAATGCTAACATAGAAATCACCCAAGCCAATGACGCTAACATGGCAACGCCTACCAGCTTCTTCGTCTTACTGTTTGTCATAATAAATCCTCCTGAAAGGATTCATCCTACTAAGGGTGAACTTCTCTGAACACAACCATGTCACTATCGCCTGAAGTATGAGGATACAAAAAACTCTATTTATCCCTGTACTTCAGGTGACAAATAGAGCATTAGACAGAGTTATATTCAGTCAAAAAGCTCCATCTTCTTTATCCAGACTTTACTGTCGGTACTGGAATTGCACCAGTTCAGCAATTTTAATCGCTCGTGGACTTTACCACCGGTCGGGAGTCACACCCTGCCCCTGAAGATGAATCATAAATTATTTTATTTTCAATACTAATTATAAAGAATTAATTGAACAAGTCAAATCTGTTGCACCTTACGCAGATATTATCTTGATGATTTAATCTTCCTGGTTCATTGGTATATGAATAATAAAAGAAGAACCTTCATTCATTGCTGATTCAACTTCTATATATCCTCCATGTGCTTCAACAATATTTTTAACTAGCGATAAGCCTATCCCTGTTCCTTTGGTATTAGGTGCGTAATTATTTCGAGATTTATCCGCTTTGAAAAAACGATCAAAAATATAGGGTAAATCATCCTCCGGGATACCTGTACCTGTATCTTTAACGATCATGACGACTTCTTCAAGTTTCTCTTCTTTAAGTAGTTGAAGCGTCACTATTTTTTCTTTTTTATCAGTCATGCTTGTGTGTCTGATTGCATTATTAATAATATTAACGAAGACCTGGTCCATCTTATCTTTATCAATCATTTGATGCACAGTTTCTTTAGGGGCTTCCATCTGCAATGATACTTCAGCATCGCTCGCCATATTATCAAAACGGAACAAAAGGTTTCTTAAATAGCTGTTGAGATTGACTTCTGATTTTTGTAATTCAATATATCCCGCTTCCATCCGAGATAAGTCAAGCATTTCATTTACCATCCGATTCATTCTTTGAGACTCATCTCGGATGATCTGAGCCATCTCTTTTTTCTCTTCAACACTTTCAGCAACATCATCCAGTATCGCTTCACTATAGCCTTGGACCATAACAAGCGGTGTGCGCAGTTCATGTGAGATATTATTTATAAAATCTACTCTCATTCGATCTAATCGATGTTCTTTCGTTAAATCTTTAGTCGAGACGACTAAGCCTCTAAGATCATTACTGTCAGATTCCATTAGCGGTAAGATGGTCACCACATAAAACGTTTCTTCCATTTCTATAGTAAATTCCACCGATGACTTAGTGTCGATTACTTCGTTTAATTTTTCATCAACACTAACAAATTTATCATGGCCCGAGAAGTTAGATTCTTCCACCTGGTATTGAGTTACAAACAAGTCTCCAACAGGGTTAGATAATAACAAGGTTTTATCAATATCGTAATATAAAATCCCTGTTTCGATATTTTCTAAAATATGGCTCAACAATTCTTTCTCTTGCTTGACCACGGTTCGATTCGTTTCGAGAGAATGGCCCATTTTATTCATAGCCATGGCAAGTTCAGACAAGTCATCACGACCCGAAATAGGTAGTTGATGGCTGAAATCATCTCGAGCAAAATCGAAAGCTATGTTCGTCATAGCGTTGATAGGCTCCGAAACGTTACGTTTCAAATACATATAATAATATAGAGCAGCTAACATATGGGCAATAATCAAACCTGTTAATAAAAAAGTCATGCGTCTTTCTATATCAACAAGAAAGGACAGATCTCCGTAAGAATAAAACAGAGCATCTTCCCCGTCAATTTCTGTGGGTTGAATATGAAAAACATGTGGGATATTTGTTTTATATTCTTCAACTAAATCGGAACGAATTTGTACAGGCTCGCTGGAATCAATATTATCCATGATCCCCGGTTTGTTTTCCATACTTTCTTTTTTTTCTTCTGCAAAGGGCAACAGCCACTCTTCATCGTTAGGAGTATACGTGTCATCTAATAACAAAGCAAAGTCTATATGCATATGGAAATCATTAATTGCTTCAATATTTTCCAACAAAAAATGCGGATCCGCTAATGCAAGGCGCTCCACATTTATAATAACCTGTTCATATTCATTCATATAATTATCTTTGATTTGTTGAGAATAAAAGACACCATAAAATATAGTCGTAATGACGAAAGATAACAAGGTGATTCCAAACGTAATGAGCCAAATTTTAATTGCCACTACATTTAACTTCATACAATTACTCCTCTTCGTCATCAGGATAAGAATTTAATTTGTAACCTAGACCCCATACTGTTTCAATCATTTTAGAAGCGACATCTGATTCTTTTTTGAGTTTCTCTCTTAATCTTTTAACATGTGTATCCACTGTTCTTAAATCACCAAAAAATTCATATTTCCATACTTCTCTGAGTAACTGTTCTCGGCCAAATATTTGATCTGGAGAAGACATCAGATAATGGAGAAGATCATATTCTTTTGGAGTTAAATTAACTGGCTGGCCGTCGGCAGTAACTCTTCTTGAATCATTATCAATTTCTAAATGAGGTAACGTGAGCGTGTCCGATGTGTCCCCGTTGGTACCACTTGGTGTATCACTTTTAGTACGTTTCAAAATAGCCGCTACACGCAATACTATTTCCCGTGGACTAAATGGTTTGACGATATAATCGTCGACACCTGCTTCAAAACCTTGAATACGATTCAACTCTTCTCCTTTAGCTGTCAGCATCATGATCGGTGTCTCTTTTTCTTTTCTGATTTCTTCAGCTACTTCAAGACCATCCATTTCTGGCATCATCACATCTAAAAGAATGAGATCATAATCATTTTCTAAAGCCATTTCTAATGCTTTTTTTCCATGTTCAGCCTCTTCAATACTGTAATCTGCTTTTTCTAAATACATTTTCAGTAGTCTTCTGATTCTATCTTCATCATCAACTACTAGCAATTTCTTTTTGTTGTCTTGATTAGTCTCTTCGGTCACGTTTAGACACTCCTCTAATTCATACTTTAGTCATGGCTAGATATCAAATACTTTCAGCAAACCTCATCTATGATTATTATAACGAATGTGATCTGTTTCTGCCAACATATTCACTTTTAGGAGTTATTCTTTTATAAGTTCTTTTAATTTGTTTACTTCAAACGTTTTAAGTTGACGCCATTCTCCCGATTGAAGACCTTCTGTTGTTAAAAACCCATATTTGTCTCTGTTTAATTTCTCGACAGGAAAACCAACCGTTTTAAGCATTTTTTTCACCTGATGATTTTTGCCTTCATGAATAGTTAATTCAACCATACTAATATTTTTCTTAGGGTCGATATCGATAATTCTTGCTTTAGCGGGTCTTGTTTTGTAACCATCTATATTCAGGCCTTTTTCCAATTTGGAGATAGCCGTTTTATTGATCAAACCTGTCACTTTAGCAACATATGTTTTTTCGATGCCATATTTTGGGTGTGTCAACTGGTTGGTCAGTTCTCCATCATTCGTTAATAAAAGCACGCCTGTAGTATCGTAATCTAAACGTCCAACTGGATAGATACGCTGATCGATGTGTGAGAAGAAGTCCACAACCGTTTTTCTTCCCTTGGGATCATCCGCACTTGAGATAACACCTCTGGGTTTATTTAAGAGAAAATATAACTTTTGTTCTTTAGCAATAGGAACACTGTCTACTTCAATAGTGTCGTCACTGCTTACATTTAAACCCATTTCGGTAACTACTTCCCCGTTCACTTTTACTCTGCCTTCTTTGATCAATTTTTCTGATGCTCTTCTAGAAGCTATTCCCGCGTGTGCCATTACTTTTTGTAGACGTTCCATAATAATCTCCTTTAAATTCTAATTCTTCACTAAACAAACTTTGACTTTCCATTTCATCTTCAACTTCTAATTCTGGTAGTTCAGTTAAATCATTTAATCCAAAATAATCTAAAAAATAATCTGTTGTTCCGTAGAGTACTGGTCGACCTGGTGCTTCAACTCGGCCGATTTCATGGATTAGATTTCTTAACTTCAGCTTCTGTAAGCTTGATGATAACTGTACGCCTCTAATATCCTCTATCTCCATCCGAGTGATGGGCTGTTTATAAGCAATGATAGCCAGCGTTTCAACCGAAGCTTTACTTAACTTTTTAATCAGAGGTGATTTTGCATATTGCTCTATTATGACTGAAAATTCTTTTTTTGTGACTAAACGGTACGTTTCAGCCGTTTCTATTAATTTCAAGCCACTATTTTCTTCATTCAAATATTGTTCTGATAGGTCTTCAAGGCATACTCTAACGTGGTCAGGGGTAGATTTTGTCAATTGAGCCAAGTCGTTCAACGTTATCCCTTCTTCGCCGGCCACAAATAACAAGGCCTCGTATGTAGCAAATTCATTCATTTTGCTCACTCAATCCTTTCTTTCCCTGTTGTACACTAGATAGATAAATTTCACCGAAACTGTCAGATTGTTCAATTGCTACTTTATTTTCTTTAATCATTTCTAGCAAGGCTAAGAACGTGACAACATACTCTTTTTTTGTCGGTTTAGTGAACAATAGTCGAAAAGGTATCGCTTGTACACTCGAGAATATCCTTTTTTCTAGCCATTCTATTTTTTCGTTAACGGTAATTCCTTCTAAATCAATCGTATTTGGAGTAGGATCCAGCCATTCTTTTCTTTTGAACAGTTCACCGAACGCTCCAATTAAATCACTTAATCCTAACTCCCCTGTTTCAAGTGGTATAAACTGTTGAAAGTGTGTTAAGTCCTCGTGTGGTTTAGAAAAATATTGTTCACGGTTCCTACGGTTTTCATCTAATTTACTCGACACATACTTGATTTTCCGATATTCTAAAAGTTTTTGTTGTAGTTTTTCAATTGAATCTTCTTCAACATTAAACTCTTCACCCACTTCTTCCCAAGATTCATTTCTTGGAAGGAGCGATTGACTTTTAATTGACATAAGGGTTGCCGCCATAACTAAATATTCTCCTGCCACGTCAAGTTGGAGCAGCTGCATAGCATGGAGATAATTTAGATATTGTTCGGTTATTTCTTTAATCGGTATGTCGTAGATATCGATTTCCATCCGGTTGATCAGATGGAGCAGCAAATCAAGTGGTCCTTCAAAAATATCTAGGTTAACTTTCCATTTATCACTCATTCAGTTTCCTACTTTATAATGTCATATTAATTATCTAAGCCTTTTGCCACTTAGTCAAAATAGATGCTGTTTCCAGCGTTCCAACAATACGTTTCGGTGCGCATTGTTTTGACAGAGCATTTAACATGCTGGATGCCATGCCTTCTTCTCGGTAAGACGGGTTCACAGCGATGTGTCTTAAAAGGACCATTTCTTCATCTTCTTCAATGCCGATAACACCAGCCAAATCACCTGTTTCTTCACTTTTCCATAAGAAAAGCTGTCGATTATCTTCTTGATTGTACCATTCCATTTCTTTTGTTAACCGACTTGTTTCTTTCAAATCAGGAATGTATGACAGTAATCCCATCGTTATTTTCTGATAATCAGCTTTGTATATGACGAGCATGAAAGTCCTCCTGTTTTGTTACCAATTTTCGATACTATTTTCTAATTTCAAATAGTCTTGAACTGTTTCTCTCTTGATTGCTAAAAAATCTTTACCCTTCTCTACAAATACCACTGCAGGTCTGGGTAAGCGATTATAGTTGCTCGCCATAGAATAACCATATGCACCGGTACTGAATATAGCTAAAATATCTTTATAAGTGGGGCGAGGTAACGTGATATCCCATATTAACATATCTCCACTCTCGCATGCTTTTCCGGCGATGGATACTAGTTCTTCACTGTCTCCGTTGACTCTATTTGCCAACACTCCAGTATACTCTGCTTGGTACAGCGCGGGTCTGATATTATCCGCCATTCCCCCATCTACCGAAACATATTTTCTGATTGCCGGAATATTTTTTTGACTTCCTACCGTATACAGACTTGTTCCAGCTTCTCCTACGATACTTCTACCTGGTTCAATCCAAATTTCCGGAAGATCTAGTTCGTTTATCTTGGCATGCTTTCTTACAGCATTCATAATAGCTTCAGCGTAGTCTTTCAAAGGAAGTGGCGTATCTGCCTCCGTATAGCGTATACCGAAACCTCCACCCACATTGAGTACGTTTAAGGTGAAATCAAATGACTTTTCCCACTCTTTTGCTTTGACTAAAAGTTTTTCAATGACTGCTTGATACCCGTCGACTTCAAAAATCTGAGAACCGATATGGGCATGTAAACCGATACAATTGATATTTTCAGCTGATTTTATCTTTTCAATAGCCCCTTCCACTTGTCCTGAGGCTAAATCAAATCCGAACTTTGAATCCGCTTGTCCGGTCGTGATATACTCATGCGTGTGTGCTTCGACACCTGGTGCTACGCGAATGAGAACATCCATTACGCGATGATGTTTGTTCGTTAATTCTTCCACCATCTCAATTTCATAAAAATTATCGATCACTATGCATCCAATATTCTCTTGAATGGCAGTATTTAGTTCGTCGTATGATTTGTTATTGCCATGAAAATGAATACGCTCCTTAGGGAATCCGGCTTCTATAGCTAAAAACAGCTCTCCGCCCGAAACAACATCCAGCGATACATCTTCTTTTGCTAATAATTCGTATAGCGCCAGCGACGAAAAAGCTTTACTGGCATAGGCAACTTGCGTTTTATTTTCGTAGTTCTCAAACGCCTCTTTAAACATATTTATTTTTTCTTTTATTAAAGAAAGATCATAGACATTAAGGGGTGTCCCGTATTTATTAACAAGGTCTATCGTATCTACACCGTCAATGACCAAATGATTGTGCGTATTGATCTCCATATTACTCATTAATCGTTTACTGTAATTATCTTTATTCATCTTTTCCCACTTTTCTTATAAGTTAATCGTTCACAACGAAAGAAATTCATTCATGACAATCATACCTATTTATCAAGTAAAAATCAAACGGATCATGATTTACAGACAGAAAAAGAGCGAAAGTCAAAAACTTTCGCTCTTTCTCTCAACACTTATCTATAAATTTGAAATGATTGATTTAACTAAATTTTTGAATGTTTCTCTCACTCGAGTGGTCACTGCTACGACTTCATCATGATTTAAACTCTCTTGCATCCCAGCAGCATAGTTCGTTATACAAGAGATCCCTGCTACTTTAAGACCGGCATGATTTGCCACGATCACTTCAGGAACCGTTGACATGCCTACTGCATCGCCACCTAACGTGCGTATCATTCGAACTTCTGCAGGTGTTTCATATGTTGGTCCGGACATGCCCATGTAGACACCTTTTTGGATAGTAATATCTTGTTCCTTCGCAACATCTTCAATCATACGTTGGTACTCTTTATCATAGGCATTACTCATATCCGTAAATCGTGGTCCTTGAGTATCATCATTTGATCCATGTAATGGATTCTCACCTATCATGTTGATATGATCAGTGATGATCATCAAATCGCCTGGTATAAATTTTTTATTTACACCACCGGCAGCGTTTGTAACTACAAGTGACTCAACACCCAAAGCTTTCATCACTCTAACCGGGAAGGTCACTTCTTTCATTGAATAGCCTTCATAGTAGTGGAAACGGCCTTGCATCGCTAATACTTTTTTTCCACCTAGGTCACCGTAGACCAATTGGCCTGCATGACCTTCAACGGTAGAAACTGGAAATCCAGGGATATCTTCATAAGGGACAGCTATGGCATTATCAGCTTCATTTGCCAGTTCCCCTAATCCAGAACCTAAAATCAATCCGATCTTTGGAATTTCAATTCCCTTTTCTCTTAAATAAGCTGTTGCTTTTTCAATTGCCAAAGTATAAGTGTCAGTCATTCATTGATTCTCCTTTTAATGTTTTATTTTAATTTCTTCAAGAAACTATCGCCGAATCCAGTATTTTTGACATCGAAGTTTTCAGCAATCGTTGCACTGATATCTGCGAATAAGCCTTGAGGTAGTTCTTCACCTTTTTTAAACTTAGGTGAATAGATTAAAACCGGCACGTACTCTCTTGTGTGATCGGTCCCTGGTGCTGTTGGGTCATTCCCGTGGTCAGCTGTAAGGATCAGTAAGTCGTTCTCTTTCAGAGCATCATAGATTTCTGGTAAGCGAGCATCAAATTCTTCCAAGGCATCTCGGTAACCTTCCACGTTTCTACGGTGACCGTATAATGCGTCAAAATCAACTAAATTGGTAAAGCTTATCCCGTTGAAATCTTTGTTCATTACAGCTATTAATTTATCGACACCATCCATGTTAGATTTTGTACGCACGGATTCTGTGATACCTTTTCCATTAAAGATATCGTCGATCTTACCTACTGCAATAACGTCTTTTCCGTCTTCTTTAAGAAAATCTAATACTGTATCACCAAACGGACTTAATGCATAATCGTGACGGTTACTGGTGCGTGCGAACTCTCCAGGTTCACCCAAATAAGGACGAGCAATAATGCGTCCGATCATGTATGGATCCTCTTTTGTGATTTCTCTAACATACTCACAGATTTCATAAAGTTCTTCCAGAGGAATGACATCTTCATGCGCTGCAATCTGCAGTACCGGATCTGCAGACGTATAAACAATCAAGTCCCCGGTTTCCATTTGATGTTCACCGAGTTCTTCAATGATTTCAGTACCAGATGCTGGCTTATTGCCTACAATTTTTCTTCCTGTGTGTTCTTCGATTTTTTTAATTAAATCGTCCGGGAAGCCATCTGGAAATACTCTGAATGGGGTTTTAATATGTAGTCCCATTAATTCCCAATGACCTGTCATTGTATCTTTTCCTACTGATTTTTCTTCCAGTTTAGTGTAATAACCTTTAGTAGTATCAACGGGATCAATGCCTTTAAGTGTCGCAATGTTGCCTAAACCGAGCGTTTGCATATGAGGAACATTCAAGCCTACTTCTTCAGCAATATGACCTAAAGTATGGGCACCCTCATCATTGAACTCTTTAGCATCTGGAGCTTCACCAATGCCTACAGAATCTAAAACAACTAAATGTATACGATCAAAATTCATTTTTTTTCCTCCTTATATTATCTCTTTCTTTCAGAATAAATGAGTACGCTTAACAATGCAAGAACGGCACTGTATTTAGCCCTTTTATGAAAAAAGATTTAGACGTTACACATTTAATTCATTAAGCTCTCGGATGATAAGTAGAATAAACATCTTTGAGTCGATGCTTGGTAATGTGAGTGTATATTTGTGTCGTTGAAACATTCGCATGACCCAACAGTTCTTGTACAACTCGTAAATCTGCTCCATTTTCGAGCAAATGTGTTGCAAAAGAATGTCGCAAAGTATGGGGAGTTATCGATTTTTTCAGCCCTGCTTTTTGAGCGAGCTGTTTTATTTTTTTCCATACGCCTTGTCTGCTTAATGGTCTCCCTCGAGAATTCAAAAATATGACAGAAGTTTCTTGTGAAGCTTTCTCTAGCAGTTTCGGTCTAGTTGTTGTCATGTAATAATCTAACCATTTACAACCCATGTCGCCTATCGGGATCAATCGCTCTTTGTTTCCCTTTCCAACTATTTGTATGAGTTTCATTGATAAATGGACATCATTCGTTGTCAACTCAATTAATTCTGTAATTCTTAGCCCGGTTGCGTACATCACTTCTAAAATAGCACGATCTCTTATGCCTAAAGGTTTTGTCGTATCTGGCGTTTGCAGCAATTGGTCTATTTGCTGCATAGAAACTATTTTAGGTAGAGAATCTGCTTTTTTTGGTGTCTTCACGTACAACATGGGATCTTCCTCTGCATATCCTTCTTGTTTTAAGTACTGGTGAAACTTTCTAACACTTGAAAACATACGAATGATCGTATTATCTGCTTTTTTCAATGCTTTCTGTTCACTAAAATAATCAAGAAGGAGATAGCGATCTATCTCCTTCCAAGATTTTATTTTATGTTTATTGAGATAATCAATATATTGTCCAATATCTCTTTGATAACTGCTGATTGTATTGTTTGCCAATCCTTTTTCGATTTTCAAGAAGACAATATAGTCATCAAACGGCTCAAGATTTAACATACAATCATCCTCATTTAACCCAATTGATTCTTGGCACATTCGTTACATATACCATGGAAAGTCAGTCTATGATCTTTCACAATAAAGCGATACTCTTTTTCGATTTCCATTTCAATTTCTAAAAGCATATCATTTTTCACTTCTTCAATCTTCCCACATTTCAAACACAATAAATGATGATGCTGGTGTTTATCCTCATTCATATTCAAATCATAGCGGGCGATGCCGTCTTGAAAAGTTAGTTTATTGATAATTTGTAGTTCTGTCAAAATTTCAAGCGTTCGGTAGACAGTAGCTAAACCGATGCCTGCGTTTTTGGATTTCACTAAAAGATACACTTCTTCGGCACTTAAATGATCTTTTTCTTTTTCAAGTAACACCTCAACGGTCAGTTCTCTTTGAGGCGTTAATTTAAAACCTGCCTCATGTAACTTTTTTCTGATAACTTTAAATGAAGAGTCTAATTTTTTCATGCTGAACTCCCTTGGATTGAATCGATTCTTATCTATAAATTATTTACACTTAATCCTTATCAGGATAAGTATAAAATAATATGACCAAAGTCTCAACCTAATTCTTAATCCTCTAAAGGAGTCTCAA
The DNA here is from genome assembly GCF_046484155.1 of Alkalibacterium sp. GTDB lineage: Bacteria > Bacillota > Bacilli > Lactobacillales > Carnobacteriaceae_A > Alkalibacterium. The sequence goes on along the minus strand of NZ_JAWOBT010000104.1, from coordinate 46,826 downwards.
TCAATTTTGTTCCGGTTTCATCTTGCGTGACTAGTCCTTGTTTCATTAAGCGACCGACAGCACGCTTGAATTGTCCCTTGCTAATGTTAAACTGTTTTTTTATTAGCTCAGGATCTGTTTTATTGTGGAAAGGAATGTGATGATCTTCAGAACGTTTTAACATCTCCAACAGCATCATTGCATCGTCATCAATGACTTCATGAGCTCTTGGTTGCATAGAGGTATAGAGTACGCCATCTTCTCTTAAACCAATGACCCGACCAGAGACTTCTTGACCTAATCTTGGCTCTTTATCCTGCTCGCTAGGATGGACAAACAGAATATGTTTCTCTTCTGTAATAACGTAAGTGCCACTTTTTTTCAGGTGAAAAACAGTACCCGTGACGTCTTGATTTTGCATTTGTTTCGTGCCTTCTACATAATCTTCAAAGAATTTTTCTTCATCGGCTAAATTGCCCCAGATACGATCTTTGTTATCTACTTTTATGGAAAGGTAAAGTCTGTCTCCTTCTTTTGGCCAAAGGCGTCCTTCAGCGGGTAAATCATCTATTGATACGACTACATCTTTATCTTGCCAATCAACGTCTACAAACACGCCTAAAGTCCTGTTTACTTTAACAACGGTTCCCCATCCAAATGTTTCTTTATTAATTTCAGGTATAACTGTAGAAAATACTGCCTGATCTTGCTTATCGATATAAACAAAGCCTTTTAAAGTATCTCCGATAGATACATCATCTTCTGAAAGTACTTTATAGGTCACACCATTTTTTTGAACAAATGCATCTTCTTCATTTTTATCAGTAACTATAGCTGTTATCTCTGTTGCTAGATCATTATTCATGTTAATCTCCTTTTTATTTCTAAATATTTATAAAATAAAAAATGAGGCAATGATTGAATATCATTTCGAAGATGCTCAAGAACATCAATCCTACGAATTCTATCAACCATTGTCTCATTCATAACTTATTTAACTTTATTTATCCTCTTGATTAAATTGCTGTCGTTGCGCCACGGTAGATAATACCACGACGTGCATCTACAGTAATCAATTCATTTTGTTCAATCAATGCTGTAGCATTTTCAGCAGATACAATGACTGGAATTCCCATTGCAATACCGATAACGGCTGCATGTGAAGTTAATCCGCCTTGTTCTACCACAATAGCTGCAGATTTTTCAATAGCTGGAAGATAATCTTTATCTGTACTCTTGACAACTAAAATGCCGCCTTCAATTGCACGTTCGATTGCTTCCTCAGCAGTTTCGGCTACAACAGCTTTTCCTATTACTGATTCAGAACCGACACCTTGACCACTTGTTAATTTTGATCCAATTAATTGAATCTTCATAACGTTTGTTGTGCCACGTTCTCCAACTGGTACGCCAGCAGTGATGATGATTAAGTCTCCCTCTTTAGCGAATCCTTTTTCAACTGTAGTTTGTGTAGCTAAATTGAACATATCATCAGTTGATGCAGGTTTTTCTGAAACGGTTGGTTGAACACCCCATTGTAAAGCCAAACCTCTAGCAGTTTCATCACTAAATGTAACAGCTAGAATATCAGCTTTAGGTCTGAACTTAGAAATCATACGAGCTGTATGTCCTGATTCAGTAGCAGCAACAATAGTATGAATATTTAAATTCTTGGCTGTGTGTCCAACAGCTTGTCCAATTGCTTCCGTCATATCACTTTGGTCATAAGCTCTCAGTGCGTATGCATCTTGGTTGATTATTGCTGCTTCAGTACGTACAGCAATGTTATACATTGTTTGTACTGATTCTACAGGATAATCCCCAGCTGCTGTCTCACCGGAAAGCATGATAGCATCGGTACCATCAAAGATAGCATTAGCAACGTCTGATGCTTCTGCTCGTGTTGGACGTGGGTTATCTTGCATAGAGTCTAGCATTTGTGTGGCAGTAATAACTGGTTTACCGGCATTATTACACATTGCAATCATACGTTTTTGAACAATAGGTACATCTTCAGTTGGGATTTCCACACCTAAATCACCACGAGCGACCATTAAACCGTCAGCAATCGCCAAAATTCCTTCCAGGTTATCGACACCCTCCTGGTTTTCGATTTTAGGAATGATTTGAACATGCATTTTTCCTTGTTTTTCTAAAATTTCAGTAATATCTAACACGTCAGATGGACGTCTGACAAAAGAGGCTGCAATGAAGTCGATATCATTATCTAGTCCAAATTGAATATCTGAGCGATCTTTTTCAGTTAATCCTGGTAAGTTAACAGATATACCAGGTAAGTTAACACCTTTTTTATTTTTTAGTACGCCTGTATTTTGAGCTGTTGTTACAATTTCACCTTTGTCATGTTCGATATCAGTAACCAATAAATTAATTAGCCCATCATCAAGTAATATGCTTGAACCAGGTGTGACATCATTAATTAAGTCAGTGTAAGTAACTGAGAATTTTTCTTTAGTTCCTTCAACCTCTGACATGGAAATACGTACTGTTTCACCTTTAGTCAAAGTGATGGCGCCGTCTTTCATGTTGTGGGTTCTTATTTCAGGACCTTTTGTATCCAGCATAATGGCTACCATTTTACCAGTTTTTTCAGAAGCTATACGGATATTTTTGATGCGATTTAAATGTTCTTCATGATCACCATGTGAAAAATTCAAACGTGCAACGTTCATTCCTGCTTCGATTAATTTTTCCAGTGTTTCTAATGACTCACTTGCAGGACCTATGGTACAAACTATTTTTGTTTTTTTCATACTTTAACTCTCCTATTTAATTTATTTTTAATATAATGATGACATAAAGTTAATGACCTACGTAAACTTAATTAGTTTGAAATCTCTTCATTAAGTTTATATAAATCTAAGTTAGGTGTGTGTTTCATATTGTCAAGCGTTTCAGCAATATCTCTAACGATAAGTTCTTCTTTATATATAGCAACGCAAACTCCGCCACTGCCTTCTTTTAATGCTTCAACTGCTTTAGCACCAAGTTGAGAAGCAAGAACTCTATCTCTAGCTGTAGGTGATCCGCCTCTTTGAACGTGACCCAACACTGTTACTCGAACATGGAAATTATCAATAGCATCAAGTTTCTCAGCAAATTCCTGTCCATCCATTACACCTTCAGCCAAGACTATGATGGAATGTTTCTTCCCTCTTTCTCGACCTTCACGAATATTTTCTGCAACTTCAGTGATATCAAATCCTTTTTCAGGGATGATGATCTGCTCCGCTCCACTAGCGACACCTGACCATAAAGCAATATCTCCAGCATTTCTTCCCATTACTTCGATAACAAAAGTACGAACGTGAGAAGTAGCAGTATCCCTGATTCTATCTAGTGCATCGAGTACGGTATTGATAGTTGTATCGAATCCAATAGTATAATCTGTTCCAGGTATGTCATTATCGATTGTTCCAGGCACACCCACACAAGGGAAACCATGTTTAGTTAGAGCGTAAGCTCCTCTATAAGAACCATCTCCACCTATCACAACCAAACCTTCGATACCAAAACGTTTGAGTTGTTCAATGCCTTTCAGCTGACCTTCTTCTGTTGCGAATTGAGGATAGCGTGCAGAATACAAGAAGGTTCCCCCGCGTTGAATCATATCTCCAACGTCTCTCTGGTTTAGTTTTCTAATATCTCCAACTACAAGTCCGGCAAAACCATAGTTCACACCGTAAACTTCCATACCTTCGTAAAGCGCTTTTCGGACGACTGCTCGAATAGCTGCGTTCATGCCTGGAGCATCTCCTCCGCTTGTAAGAACTCCAATTCTTTTCATCTTATATCCACCTTCAATGCAATTTTTCTTTCCACACTTACTAGATAGTCTAGCAAAGATATGTAAAACATATTGAGTAAAGAATATGCTCTTTACTCAACCAACCTTAAATCATCATTTGATTACATACATCTATTATCTTATCACTTTTTCTCGTAATTGTCTTATAAAATACAGATATATAGCTAAATTTTTTAAATTATTTTAAAATTACGTTTTTTCTGCCTAATATATCCTCAATTGTTTTAAGGCTTGCTGTCTGCCTATTTAAATTGTACTTAGGTTTCAATTTTTCTTTCCTATCTGCCGCCTGATCATAAATGATCACTTCGACAGTGCCGACTTCATCCTCCAATACTTTTAAGATTTCAGAAAATTGTTCCTGTTGTTCTTTTATATTCTCAAATCTCAAATATAATTGATGGCTGTGATCCATTTTCAGCTCTTCAGGATTGCTCATGTTGGATACTAAAATATTCCATTTGTTTTTTTTGAATTCCGCTTTACCTCGGATGACAAAGATACCGTTCTCAACTAACTCTTTCGAGTACTTCCGGTAAACATCAGGAAACAAAACGCAGGTTGCTTCTTTTGAAGCGTCAGTGACCTCTAAAAAGGCCATAGGTTCGCCTCGTTTAGTCTGGATTTTCTTCACTTCTTGAACGGAGACAATATAGGTCTGTGTTTTATTATTTAACGAGTCAGTTAAATATATAGCTTGACTATTGTATCTTGTATCCATATATTTGTCTGTCGGATGACCAGATAAATAAAAACCCGTCACTTCAAATTCCTGCTTCAAACGTGCTTCTATACCGTACTCTTCTTTATAGTGGATTTTTGGTGAAAGTGATTCAAACAATTCGATATTACCATGACTCATGTTTACGCTATTGATCATTGACTCTAATGAATCAATGAGTGTGTGACGATTATGTTCTAATCGATCAAAACATCCCGCATAAATCAGCGGTTCTATATATTGTTCTTTTCTCCATCTTTCATCAATTCGATTAATGAATGACAGTAGATCTTGAAACTTCCCCTGCTGTTTTCTTTCATACAATATGTGTTCGATAAAATCTTTACGAACACCTTTAATTGAATTGAATCCAAAACAAATACCTTTATCGATCACTTTAAAATTCTCTTCACTTTGGTTAATATCCGGATGAACAAGCTCAATCTGTCTTTGTTTAGCTTCCAATAAATATTTAGTCAATTTTTCTTTGTTGTTTGTTGAGGCTCGCATCAGTGAAACAAAAAAAGCTGCTGGATAATGCGCTTTAAAATAAGCAAGTTGGAAAGCTAATTTTGAATAGGAGACTGCGTGCGAACGATTAAATCCATAGTCAGCAAACCTTTCGATATGGGCATATATACGCTTAGCTACATCTTCGCTATAACCTCTTCGCTTGGCACCTGCAATAAACTGCTTGCGACCTGCATCTATTTCTTTTTTGATTTTTTTTGATATGGCTCGCCTTAAAATATCGGCTTCTGCTAAACTATATCCCGCAATTTTTGAAGCTACCTTCATGACTTGTTCTTGATAGACCATTACCCCGTTTGTCACTTCAAGAATATCTTTCAAATCGTCGTGGATATAATCTGTTTTTTCAGCCCCATGCTTTCTTTTAATAAATACATCGATTTGTTCCATTGGACCTGGTCGATACAAAGCATTAACGGCTACAATATCTTCAAAATCTGATGGTTGTAATTTTCTTAATACATTTCTTATTCCACTAGATTCAAACTGGAAGATACCATTTGTGTCCCCCTTTTTGAAAAGATCAAGCGTCTTCTGATCATTTAAAGGTATCGTTGCCAGTTTATCTCTAACTGAACCTTTTAACTCTGAAACATTTTTTAAGCAATCAGCAAGAATAGTTAAATTCTTTAAACCCAGGAAATCCATTTTCAGTAGTCCCACTGTTTCAATATCATTCATCGTATACTGAGTTAAGGGCATTAAGCCATTCCCTTCTTGAAGAGGAGCTGTCTGGATTAATGGATCTCTTGAGATGACTACTCCTGCTGCATGTGTGGAAACGTGTCTTGGAAGTCCTTCTAGATTTAGAGCTATCTGAAATATTTTTTTATTAAGATCACTTTGATTCACCATTGTTCTTAATTCTTCTGATTCTTTATACGCTTTGTTTAAAGTTATGCCTAAGGAGCCCGGTATCGCGTCTGACCATCTCTTGAGTTCATTGGTCGATAAACCGAACACTCTCCCTGTATCACGCAAAGCCATTTTTGCAGCAAATGTCCCAAATGTCGCAATTTGAGCAACATGTTCTTTTCCGTATTTATTTAAAACATATTTAAGGATGCTATCCCGTTTATTGTCCGGAAAATCTAAATCGATATCGGGTAATGTATATCTCTCCTCATTTAAAAAGCGGTCAAACAAAAGTTCGTACTTTACAGGATCGACATCTGTGATATTCAAAAGGTAAGAAACAAGTGAGCCAGCCGCTGATCCCCTTCCAGCTCCAGTCACTATTCCGTTCTGGTGAGCATATTTCATTAAATCCCAAACAATCAAAAAATAGTCTGCAAATCCCATCTTGATTATGACTCCCAGCTCTTTTTCAATTCTCTCTTCATATTCTTTTGAATGATCAGGCAATTTATTCTTTAACTGAGTATTCACGAGTTTAATCAGATAGTCTGAAGAATTCAGATTCTTCGGAGTGGTATACTTTGGTAAAACACTCTTCCAGCTCAAGTCCAGTTGAATGGATTCTGATATTTTCACTGTATTACTTAATGCTTCAATCAAGTTGTTTTGTGAATACCACTCGATTTGTTTAGCTTTATCCTTCAAATAATAGAAAGATGAATCACTTAACTGCTTATCAGAGTCGATCGTTGTTTGATTACTTATTGCTTCAAGCACCCTTAGCGATAAAGAATCATTTTCCTGTAGTGATTGAATGGGTTCATTTACAACTAACGGTATATTAAGATCATTAGAGAGCTGCTTTATCTCATCTATCACTTTCTGATTGCTGCCATTGCAGTATATTCCTAAGAATAAATGATTGAAATTCCGCTTAAGATCTATCACTACGTTCTTTTTATTGTTTTCTCTTTCTAATACTATATTTTCAAGACTTTCATAATTTATGATACCTATTAATTGAGTAGAATATGATTTCATTATATCCAATGTTATTTTTTCTCGATCATATTTAATTAAACTTGATATAGCTAATAAATTTTGATATCCTCCGGCATTCTTAGCCAGTAAAATAACAGACAAAGCCGTTTCCGATTCATCATTCTCGTAAATATCCACTGTAATCCCTAATATAGGTTTAATACCTTGTTCTTTAGCCTTTAAATAAAACTCTACAGCTCCATGCATAACATTTTTATCGGTGAGTGCTATGCTAGTGTAGCCCAGACTTTTAGCTTGTGCTATTAATTTTGGGATCTTTATTGTACTTTCCAGTAACGAATAAGAACTTATAACGTTTAAAGGTATGTAATTCATTTATACTCTCACCTCTTTTAATTTGCAATTTAAATACCACATACTATTATAACAGTAAAAAAATCTCAATAAAGCATTAGGGATAAACTATTCCTAGTGCCTTATTGAGGATTGAATCATCTAATTCCTAAAGCAATTCTGGCATATCTGCTCATTCTCGACGTGTCCCAAGCGGGATACCAGACTAACTTGACATCGGTTTCTGTAATTTCAGGTATTGTTTTCACGGCATTCAATATATCTTCAGTAATAACATCAGCTAATGGACAACCCATCGTTGTTAATGTTATTTTTATTTCACAATACCCACCATTAAAAACATTGACCTCATAAACGAGACCTAAATTAACAATATCTATGCCAAGCTCCGGGTCAATAACTTGTTCCAAAGCTTCCATAATACGTTTTTTTATATCTTTTATTTCTTCTTCGGGCCATACTTTTTTATCTTCATTCATTAAATTTCCTCCTTACACACCTATATTTTACCATATTTATTATAAAGATTTCACTTAATTCTAAAAAATTTAGTTGAACAAATCGTTTCAACTATTCTGATGTAAACATTTATTATACTTTTATTGATACCTTTGCTATACTAGTAAAGAAAATGAATGACGATCAGTTAAAAGGATGATTTAATATGAAAAGAAAACTTATTGCTATAGATTTGGATGGGACTACTCTAAATGACCATTCAGAAATATCTTCAAGAACCAAAAAAACATTAACGCGTCTTCAAAATGACGGTCATATCGTCTCCATCGTTACTGGACGTCCTTTTAGAAACAGTTACTACTACTACGATCAACTTAAATTAGATACTCCCATCGTTAACTTTAACGGAGCATGGTGTCACAATCCATCTCAAAAACTATGGAAATACGGGTATCACAAAACCTTGAGCAAGGACCTTGCTTTATCTATGCTTTCTCTAAAAGACAATCCAGAAGTGCAACTCATCGCTGCAGAGTCTCGATCATCAATTTATATTGAAGGTGAGTATATTCCTTATCCAGATTTCTTTCCGGATGGTATTCATATGAGTAAGCAGTTAAGACCTGAAATCTTATTGGAAGACCCTACATCTATAGGCGTATTTACGTCAACAAGCCAATATCAGCCAGCAATAGAACAAAAGATCATAGATATCTATAAAGATTCAGTTGAAGTCCGCATGTGGGGCGGAAAAACCCCTTGCTTGGAAGTAGTCGCTGCTGGCGTCCAAAAAGCTATGGGAATAGAGCGCATAGCTAGTTATTATAATCTTAATCGTGAAGATATTCTGGCCTTTGGTGATCAGGAAAATGATTTCGAAATGATTCAATATGCTGGTCACGGTGTTGTGATGTCAAATGGTACTGAACGCTTAAAATCCATCAGTAATGATATCACCATCAAAAATAATCACGAAGATGGCTTAGCAAATTATCTGGAAAGTTATTTTAAACTATAGTCTAAAAAAGCAAGAAAGAGGAAGTCTCTTTCTTGCTTTTTTTTATATAATTTTACACATAACCAGCATTCTTCAATCGAGTGGCACTAGCTGCCCCCACTGACCCAGCAACCATCGTGCTAATTTTTTCCCTGTTAATGATTGGCTACTTTTATTGATTTTTTGTCAATACGCCATCTTTCATCGCATAGACTGAATCACAATACTCAGTTAAGCGCTCGTCGTGAGTGACCATGATGGTCGCTTTCTTTTTTTTCTTTGTCTCCCTAGCTAAAATTGCAACAACTTCAAACGCACGGTCAGTATCTAGACTAGCTGTTGGTTCATCCGCTAAAATAACAGCTGGATCATGGTACATTGCACGGGCAATTGCTGCTCGCTGTTTTTCTCCACCAGATAAATCGCTTGGATATTTATCCATCAAATTATCAATGCCAAGTTCCGATAGCAGCTTTTTTATTTTGCTTTCATCAATTTTTGATTTTTCAACTTTATTGACCAGTCTCAATTGATCTTTCACAGTGAGGAACGGAATAAGATTAGATGCTTGTAATATGAAACCAATTTCATTAAATCGCTTCGTGGCCCGTTTTTTTTCTTCGAGTTCACTGAATTTATCGTTTTTGATGAATACTTTACCTTCGGTTGGTGTTTGTAGTCCACCTATTATCGTAAGAAACGTACTTTTTCCCGATCCACTCGGACCAATAATAGCTACGAACTCACCCTCTTCGACTGAGAAATTGGTCGACTTCAATGCTTCAATCGTTTTTCTGCCATCTTTAAATGTTTTTTTAACGCCTTTCAATTCAATAAGTTTCATTACTAGCTCCTAATCTATCGCTTCTAATGGATCGATTTTTACAACGGTACGAACAGAGAAGAATGCTCCTGCAACTGCTACAACTATTAACATTGTCGTGATAGATATCAAAAATAACAGATTATTTTGATACGGTACAGCTGCCGGTAAGACAAGTCCTGTTCCTAAAGTTAAAACTAAACCTGTAAAGACACCTATGAACGAAAGCAAAAATGTTTGTCCTACCACAGACTTAGCAATGTATTTAGATGAAATCCCTTGCGCTTTCATTACACCAAGCATTGATGATTTTTGTAGAGTCAATACGTAGATAAATATGCCTATGATCATTGCAGCAATCAACACTAAAAAGCCAATCATAAGTCCAAATGTGAGAACTTGGGCAGTATAACCAGGTAGATTAGAGATGAATTCCCCAGTTGAATATAAGTTTAAGTCATTATCATTTAACTCGATATCTGAAATTTCCCCAGAACCCCCACGCACAGCAATCGCACTAATGATTTCATCTTCTCTTTCACCAAAACCACTTGCTCTGATCCGCTGGTACGTCGGGTGATTCGTATATAATACGGGTCCAACGCTGAACTTGGCATTATCAGTAAACCCGACGATTTCTACTGTTAAATCCATTCCGGCTAAAGATAGTTCATCTCCAATATTTATGCCTTCTTCGTTCTTTAAGCTGATATCGGCGATGACTTCATTTTCTTCACTAAAACCCTCACCTTCTATTACTCCAGGATAAATAAATTCTTCTTTATCGATACCAAAAAAAGTCACATTAACCTTACTTTCTTCATCTGTTTTCTCTTTTGGCTGGACAACACTTGATGTAACCCCGAGAGAGGCCTTCTCATATGCATTAATAGTTTCCATTTGATCTTTAGGGAACATAGACATATTGATATTTAAATTAGACTCATCAGCCAAAACAATGCCATCCGCATCCCACTTATCGATACTCATGCGATTTTCTTGTGCTAAACCATATGCTAAACCTGTCAGAAAAAAAACAAGGTAAGATATAAGTACTACCACTCCAATAATTAATGCAAAACGCGTTTTTGAATATTTAATCTCTTGCCATGCTAAAAACATATGTAACCCTCATTATCCTATAGTTTGAGTCCGTATTTTTATTTAAAAAACTCACAGAATCCATTTATAATCATACCTGATTTTAAAACTAACTACAAATATTTTTTGCAAAAAAACACCCAAGGATTAAGCTCCTTGGGTGTTTAGCATTTACTTTTTATTGAAATTAATAATTAAAAATATTATTCAACTGCACGTTCTGTACCAGTTAGGTAAAGTGTATGCAAGCCTGCACCAGGAGTGTCTGCATCTACACCAACATTGATGTCAAATGAGCCCACACGGTTATTAACTGGTGTGACAGCTTTACGGAATAATGTTGGGATAATTGGTAATTCTTCCATGAAGTATTCCTGCCAATCGTTAAATACTCCTGCACGCCATTCAGTATCAAAACCTTCTGGACTTGTCATTTGTTCCATAAACTCGTCATTTTCTTCTGATGCCCAACGAGTAAAGTTAAATTCAGCATCACGACCATATAATTCTGAAGGAGTTGGATCGGTACCTGTTCCCCATGCTCCTTGATAAATATCGATTTCAGGATCATCAGCTCCAACGCGGTCATAGAATGAGTTGAATTCGTGTAAACGTCCGTCTAGAAGTTGAACGTTTAAACCAACTTTTTCCCATGATTGCATGTAATATTCCACGATAGGTTCAGCAACTTCTCCACCTGACATAGAAGCAAAGTTGATAACTAACTCTTCACCCTCAGGGTTTTCACGCATACCGTCTCCGTCGACATCTTCATATCCAGCCTCATCAAGCAGTTCGTTTGCACGTTCTGGATCATGTGGATATCCTTCCAACGCTTCATTATAGTAATCAGCGAAGTTAGGGATAATTGGTGAGTTTGCGCGACGACGTAACCCTTGGTAGAAACGAGCGCCTACAGCATCGTTATCTATTGCGAAAGCCATAGCTTGTCTCAATTCTTTATCAGCCATTTTTGCATCTGGATTTGGAACGTTTTGAGCGGGTTCTACAATCTCGTCTCCATCCATTTCAGCATCTTGCCATTCGCCTAATTTGAATCCGATGTACGTATAAGCATTTTCATCCTGACCTAATATTGTATAGCCTGGAATATCTTTGAAGGTTTCATATTGGTCTGTTGGCATACCCACAAACACGTCATATGAAGCATTTTCCATAGCCGCAACAGCAGAAGATGTCGGAACAGTTTCTAGTTCGATACGATCTAATTTTGGAGCACCACGGTAGTAATCTTCAAATGCGGTATATGAAACAGATTCGCCTGGAACAATGTTTTCAACTTTGAATGGTCCAAACCCAATTGGATTTTCACGAATTTCTGGAGATGATTCAAGTTCACCCACTGGAATATCTTCTAGATAGTGACGCGGTGCAGCATAAGCCCATACACCACCACCCGCTTGAAGCATTTGAACGCCAACAGATTGGTATTCAATTTCAAGCGTTAAGTCATCTATGACACGAACGCCTTCGATACTATCTGCTTCGCCACTTTTGTATGCTTCCATACCAACGATATTAGCTATATCACCACTATAACGAACACCAGTGTAATCTGGATGACCGATGATTTCGTGTGTAAATGCAATATCCCCAGCAGTTACTTGTTCTCCATCATGCCACAAAATATTATCTTTAAGTGTGATGGTAGCCACATTTGTATCTTGATCTAATTCAAAAGTAGCTGCACCAGAATCATCCCATTGATAGTTCTCGTCGTAGCCTAATACTTCTCCCATTGTGTAGCCCATTACGATTGCATCTGGGTTACCAGTGTATAGTTCCCAACTGAAGATACCAGTAAATGGTGAATCGGAAACATACCCAATGTTTAAAGTGCCGCCTTCCATTTCTTCGCCTTCATTTTCAACACGCTGTTCAAATGTGATTGGTTGAGGTCCGTCTTGTTCCCCGTTAGAACTTTCCTCACCTGAATCTTCTGTACCATCTGTCCCACTATCAGTTGTGTCATCAGTTTCCCCGTCACCACAAGCTGCTAAAATAAATGCGACTGCAGCAGTACTTGCCAACATGCTATATTTTTTCTTGTTTGACATATTTTTTTCTCCCCTTCTCTTATCCTAATCTTTGTTTTGCGTCTGCCGAACGTTGTAGCGCGCGACCGACGTAGTTTATACACAGCACCAACACAAGAATCAAGGTTGAAGCTGGTAACCAAACCCAAGCTTTATTCTCCAGAATATCTGGATTAGTAGCATAGGAAACTAACGTACCTAAACTTGGTGTTCCGGTTGGTAAACCGAATCCAAGGTAGGACAACCCTGTTTCTAAGCCAACACTACCAGCAAAGTTCAATGTTAAGGTAACAATGATCAATGAACTTATATTTGGCATCATTTCGCGAAGCATAATCACAATCGATGGTGTACCCATTGTTTTAGAAGCACTTATAAAATCTAGACGCCCTACTGTCAGAGCACGTCCACGAATAAATCTTGCCTGACCATGCCAGTTAAAGAGAATAAGTATTCCTGCAAAAGTGACAATGTTATAGTTTGGTACAATCGTTACGAAAATAATAATAATCATTAGTTGAGGCAAAATCATAATAAAGTCAATAATACGCATGATGATGTTGTCTACCATTCCAGCATAAAACGCTGCTAAAATCCCGACGACAATACCGATTGCACTGGTTACCATTGCAACCGTCCATCCTAAGAGGAGTGAGTTACGTGCACCGATCAGAAGTAAACCGAAGATATCTCGTCCTGCTGAATCAGTTCCCAGTATATAACGTGTTCCTTCGTAAAGTGGATCAATACTCATTGACATGGGCGGTAAATAAGAATCCCACAAACTGATTCGCTGTACCGCTGTCTGATCGACAATAAAAGACCAGACAAAAATCGTCACTAACAATACGACTAATAATATCAAAGAACCTAATGCTAATTTATCTCGCATAAATTCGCGAACAATCACTTTAAATCCCATCGGAGGGGCAGATGTGGGCTTAACATTCGATAAAACTGCCGCTTCTGCATCTTTATTTGTTGCCATAAGAGTTACTCATTCCTTTCTATAAAAATCTTTAGATTAATCAATACGAATACGTGGATCAACAGCCATAAGAATCAAGTCTGATAATAATGTTCCTATTAAAGCCAGGAAACCATAGAATAAGACAAGAACAAAAATAACGCTGTAATCTCGTGTATTGATTGATTGGAGGAATAAATATCCCATCCCACGGTAAGTAAAGATTTGCTCGATGAAAATAGATCCTGAAAACAGACTAACGATTGTAAAACCAAATCCTGAAGCGATTGGTAATGATGCATTTCTGAAAATGTGTTTTGTATACACTTTTTGAATCGGCACACCTTTAGATCTGGCAGTTTTGACATAATCAGAAACTTTCGCATCAATAATTTCACTTCTTAAAAATTGAATGATTGAAGTCGTCCCTAGTATCGCTATCGTTATCGATGGAAGTAATAAGTGGTACAATTGACTCCACCATATTTCCCACTGAGTGGTTGCAGCAATATCCACGCTGCCTCGAGCCGGGAACCAGTTTAAGTTGTAACCGAAGATCCATACCATAAGTAAAGCTAATACAAAAATCGGAACAGCAAAACTGACAAAGTTATAAACTAAGATCGTTTTATCTACAACAGATTCATTGTAACGACCGGCGACAATGCCGAGGGGTAATCCAACCGCATAAGTTAATATCACTGAAAGCAATGATAACCTTACAGTATTACCTAATCGCCCAGCAATAACTGCTGTTACAGGTTGCTGATAATTGAAACTGCGTCCAAAATCACCTTGGAAAGCATTTGTCATCCATCTAACATATTTAACCGGGAGCGGATCATTCAGTCCATAAGATTCTCTCATCGCTTCGATTTGTGCAGGGTCTAAGTTGGGATCGATTAACCCAGTAAACGGATCCCCCGGCATAAAGTCAGCAATGATAAAAATTAAAATACTTAAGATAAGGATTTGAGGGATCATTAGAAGTAAACGTCTGATAATTGTTTTCCACATGTTTAACTTTCCCCTCCTGTTTTAAGATTTTCATTTTTTAAAGACGCATTTGGTTCTTCCGGTTTCAATGCTACATAATGATTATCCTCAAATTTTTGAAGATCATAGACACGTCCTTTTGGATCGTAATACTCGGCTTCTTGTGCATCATATGATGCTTCGACACGTTGTCTTTCAACTTTGTGCGCTTTACGAGTTGTTGGATCCATATCTGGAATTGCAGATAATAGACGTTTAGTATAAATATGCTGCGGATTATTGTAGATAGCTTCTTTAGAACCTTGTTCCACGAATCGGCCTCTATGCATGATAGCTATGTCATCTGACATATGTTGTACAACACCCAGATCATGAGAAATAAAGAGATAGCTTAACCCATATTCTTTTTGAATACGTCTCATAAAGTTAAGCACTTGAGCTTGAACAGATAAATCAAGTGCAGATGTTGGTTCGTCAGCAATGATCAATTTAGGATCACTTGCTACTGCCCGAGCAACGCCGATTCTTTGTCTTTGTCCCCCAGAAAATTCATGTGGGTATTTATACATAGCTTCAGCATTCATACCAACGATTTCAAGTAAGTCTGCTACTCTCTTTTTGATTTCTTGGGGTGTGTAATTAAAATAATTATGCATTGGTTCAGCCATAACATCAAGGATACGCTTTTTAGGGTTCATGGACGATGTTGCATCCTGGAAAATCATTTGAACGTCTTTATTGTAATTAGCGTATTTCTCTTTTCTGCTTCGAGCTTTATTAGTAACCTTTTTACCTTCATACATTATTTCCCCAGATGTTGCTTTTTCTAATCCAATAATGGTTTTACCAATTGTTGTCTTACCAGATCCGGATTCGCCAACTAAACCATATGTTTTACCGCTTTCGATTGACATATTAATACCATCAACGGCTCTAACATAATCTTGAATCGTATTTAAGACTCCTCCACGAATCGGGTAATGAACTTTTAAATCTTTAACTTCTAAGAAAGCCATTCTATTTTTCCTCCCCTTCAAAGTGGAAGTGTTTCCAGCATGTACATCTCACTTTGTGGTTAGGACTAATTTCATGTAAAACTGGATTTTCTTCATGCGCTTCTTCTGGAATCCACGGAATACGCGGAGCAAAACGGCACCCTTTTCTTGGTAAATTTTGTAATGATGGAACAGTCCCGTGAATAACATGAAGTTCATCATCATCGTCAGCAAGTTCATGTGGAATAGAATTCAACAGTGAACGCGTATAAGGATGTTTCGGATTGGCAAACAATTCTTCTACGGGTGCTTCTTCAACAATTTGTCCAGCGTACATAACAGCTACCCTATCTGCTGTTTCAGCAACAACACCCAAGTCGTGTGTGATTAAAATAATTCCAGATCCTGTTTCATCTTGAATATCCACCATCAAGTCCAATATTTGAGCTTGAATTGTAACATCTAAAGCTGTTGTTGGTTCATCAGCAATGATAACAGGGGGTTTGTTTGCTAAAGCTATTGCGATAACGACTCTTTGTCTCATCCCACCTGACAATTCATGTGGGTAGTTTTTCATGATGTATTCAGGTCTAGGAATTCCTACTTGATTAAGTAATTCTAAAACTCGGTCTTTTCTTTGCTGATCATTTAAATCAGAATGATATTCTAATGATTCGGAAATCTGATTAAAAATTGTCATTAATGGATTTAATGACCCCAACGGATCTTGGAAAATCATTCCAATATCATTTCCTCTAATACGGTTATACAACTTTTCATTCAAATCGAGTAAATTTAAATCTTTATAAATTACTTCGCCTTTGATTTGGGTATTCTTTGGATCATGTAATCCCATAATAGATGTAGCCAGAGTAGATTTCCCACATCCGGATTCACCAACAATAGCTAAAATTTCATTGTTTTCTAATGTTAACGAAACATCGTCTACTGCGTTATGATATACATCACCAAAACGAAACCCAGTTTCTAAGTTGTTAACCTCTAATAAACTACGTTCGACGGCCACTACTTTACCTCCTATGCTATCCTTCCTTAAAAATAATTCTTGAATTTTCTAAAGAAGATTATTAAACTTTCATTCATTTCTAATCAAAAGCTTAATAATATAAACAGAATTATACACCGTAATTCTTATTAAATCAATGCTTTTTTTTAGTTTTATAACAATCGGTTAAATTTTCAAGCATTTAATTATCATCTGTTTTTAATTATATTATAATAATTACATTTCTTCAACTATCATTTTATGAATTCGAATATATGTAATCCACTGCTTTTCCAACTGTTGTAATTTGTTCAGCATCTTCATCAGAAATTTCTCTCCCAAATGTATCTTCCATTTCCATAACGAGTTCAACAACATCTAATGAGTCTGCTCCAAGATCATCTTTAAAAGACGTATCTCTTGTGATCTTATCTTCGTCGACACCCAATCTTTCGACTATAATTGCTTGAACCTTGTCAAAAACTTCTTGTTCTGTCATTTTTATTCACTCCTTTTAAAGTAATAGTTATTTGTTATGTTTTTATAATAGTACTGTTACCAAATTATCATTCAATTCACAACTGTTATTGTATCGTATTCTTTTTGTAATTTCCATCTTTTCCAGGAAAATTCTTGTTTTAATCGTTAACTCTTTGTTATATATATGCTTTTTTCAATCATTTTTTTCAAAATATTCGATCAAGTCTTCAAGTAATTGTGATTTTAACATCTCTCTAATTTGACGAATAGTATGATAAACGGGTTCTTCAGTGGCAGATCCATGCGTTTTTATAACAGGTGCTTTTAATCCAAATAATACAGCTCCACCATACTTAGAATAATCCAATAAATCTTTCATGTTTCTCAAGCTATCTTTGAGCAACAGCCCTCCGACCTTTGCTTTTAACCCATTGTTATAAATAGAGTCCTTCAAAACGGTCATCATTGACATGGCTGTCCCTTCGATCGTTTTCAAGACTGCATTTCCTGTAAAGCCATCTGTCACTACGACGTCTGCGACTCCATTCAACAGCTCTCTCGCTTCAACATTACCAATGAAATTGATTGCCTTGTTCTCTTTAAGTAGCTGATACGCATCTTTTGCAAGCATATTTCCCTTATTTTCTTCCGTACCATTATTTAATAAGCCTACTCTTGGGGACTCGATTTCATGAACATGTTTAGCATACTGCGAACCCAAAGTTGCATACTGGCTAATATTAAGTGGTCTAGAATCGGCATTAGCTCCAACATCTATAACGTGGAACAATGAGCTCTTGCCGGAAAGAGACGGAAGGGTTGCGAGCAAACCTGGTCGATCGACACCTTTCATTCTTCCTATCAATAATGTCCCCGCCGCCAACAAAGCCCCTGTATTTCCGGCAGAGAATAATGCATGGTTTTCACCATTCTTCACTGAAAAGGCAGCTTTGACCATTGATGCTTCTTTTTTTCTTCTTACTGATTGAACAGGATCATCTTCGCTTAGTATTTTTTCATCAGTATGCACAATTTCGATATTTGGTAAACTTTCATCCAGTTCTTGACGAATGAGGTCTTCTTTACCATATAATACCAGTGTGACATCACTAAATTCTCGGGCCGCTTTGACACATCCCTTAACGATTTCTCCTGGAGCATTATCCCCGCCCATAGCATCTACGGCTATTCTCATTTTTTGTCCTCCTCTATATCTAAACTAATCTAAAATCATTTCACTATTTGCATGAATGCCTAAACTTTCTCTTAAAACTTCGTACTCTTCTTGCATATAAAATTCTCTGGATTGAATTAAATTTTGTGCCACTGATCTAGCTTCTTCCAATATATCAAAATCTTCGACTATATCAGCTATTTTAAATTCTGGAAGTCCTGACTGTTTTTTTCCGAAAATATCTCCCGGTCCACGCATTTCCAGATCTCTTTGACTCAAAACAAATCCGTCTGACGTTTCCGTAATAATCTGCATACGCTCTGCGCCTTTTTCGCCTTTGGGGTCTGCAATAAGGATGCAATAAGATTCCTGATCTCCTCGACCGACTCTTCCCCTCAATTGATGGAGCTGTGCTAAACCAAAACGATCCGCATCGTGAATAATCATTAATGTCGCATTAGGCACATTCACACCGACTTCAATAACTGTCGTCGAGACCAGGACTTGAATGTCGTTTCTCTGGAACGCTCCCATAGTTGTCTCTTTTTCAGATGGGTTCATTTTACCGTGGAGAAGCCCCACGGTATATCCATCACCCAAAATTTCTTTGTATGTGTGGTAAAGTGCTGTAACATTTTCCAGATCCAACGTCTCTGATTCTTCGATCAATGGACTTATTATATACACTTGGTTCCCTTTGGCTAATTCTTTTTTCAAAAAGCTTGTCATTCGGTCGAAATGTTTAGGCCTGATCCAGTACGTTGATATAGGTTTTCGCCCCGATGGCATTTCGTCAATGATCGAAACGTCCATTTCTCCATACGCTGTAATGGAGAGCGTTCGAGGGATAGGGGTTGCTGTCATGAATAAAACATCTGGGTTTAAACCTTTTTCTCTTAACGTCTTTCTCTGATTCACTCCAAATCGATGTTGTTCATCCGTAATGACTAATCCCAGCGACTGAAACCCCACATCATCTTGAATAAGCGCATGTGTGCCTATAATACAATCCAGCTCTCCGGTTTTCAATTCTTCCAATATGGTTTCTCGTTTTTTTCGTTTGGTTGATCCTGTTAACAACGCTACCTTTATCTCTGTTTTCTCAAACATTTCATCTAAAGACTGTTTATGTTGCGTAGCTAAGATTTCAGTCGGCGCCATTAATGCAGACTGCCTGCCTGCTGTTTTGGCCGCTAAAATAGCCGAAGCTGCCACGACCGTTTTGCCGCTCCCCACATCGCCTTGAAGGAGTCTAAACATTTGACCGGGGATTTTCAAATCTTTACATACTTCGTTCACTACTCTTTTCTGGGCTTGCGTTAACTCGTAAGGCAGGGAATCAAAGAATACCTTTAATTGCGTCACATCATAATTCATGGTCGCACCGTTTTGGGCTAGTTTCGTCTGTTTTTTTATCCAAGCCATTTTTAATTGATAAATGAAAAATTCCCTAAAAATCACAGAGTGCCGTGCTTCTTCTAATTCTATGCCATCATTTGGAAAATGCATGCGGTATATCATATCTTTCCGCGACACTAAATGGTGTTTATCAAGTATGACCTGAGGCAAGTCCTCCGGTATGACTTCATGGTATAACTTCCAAGCCGCATCAATTAACTTTAATATCGTTGATTGTCTGATTTTCTTCGAAGAATGGTAAATAGCTTCTCTATTATTCGCCAAATCAGTTGAAAGTATCTTCATTCCATTTAATTGTTTTCTAATGCCGTCCCATTTCCCGAATACTTTGATCTCTTTACCTGCTTCGACCTGTTTTTTTAAATAGGGTTGATTAAAAAAAGTGACGGAGACGATGACATGGTCACAGTTCATCCGAAACGTTAACCGATTTCTTTTTCTTCCGAAATGAGAAACAACACCATCAGAGATCGCCACGCCTTCAAGCACAACTTTTTCATTGTCTTCAATATCTTCAATTGATTTTACTGTTAAATCTTCAAATCGAAAAGGATAGTAGGTCAATAAATCGATAATCGAATGAATTCCTAATTCATTTAGAGCCTCAACTCTTTTCTCTCCAACGCCACTTAATACGGCCACTGAATCTAGAATAGACAGTGTCATAGTCTCCCTCCTTTCTGTTTAAAATAAAGAAGAATAAAGAAACAACAGAATAATAAGTCGTTTCTCTATTCCTCTCCTTTTATTCTACTGAAATTAAATAAGGATATACAGGTTGTCCACCTTGATGTATCTCTATTTCGATATCAGGATAATTCTCTTCCATGAATTCAGCTAATTTATCCGCCTCTTCTTCAGAACCCTCTTTACCGATCAGCACTGTCACAATCTCACTTTCGTCATCTAACATGGCTTTAATCGTCTCTAAGGCGGTATCAAAGAGTCCTGGAGCAGTTACTTTAATATCTCCATCTATAATACCCATATAATCATCCTTATTGATGGTTAATCCATTTAACTCAGTATCTCTTACCGCGAAGGTCACTTGACCAGACTTGACTAACTCTATTTCATCAGTCATCGCTTCACTATTTGTCTCAATATCTTGAGAAGGGTTATAACCCAACATTGCCGTTAAGCCCTGTTGGATCGTTCGTGTTGGTACTACAACAGCTTCGGCATCGATGACTTTCGTTGCCTGCTCAGCAGCCATAAATATGTTTTTATTGTTCGGTAAAATGATGTATTGTTTAGCCGGGACACTTTCCATCGCTTTCACGATATCTTCAGTGCTTGGATTCATCGTTTGACCACCCTGCAGAACGCAATCGACACCCAAACTTTCAAACAATTCCTTGAGTCCTTCTCCGGCTGCAATAGCTACAACAGCGAAGTCTTTCACTTCTACCTGTTTAACTTTATCTCCGGACAATGCAGAATGCTGTTCGCGCATGTTATCAACTTTGATTTTCATCAATGATCCAAATTTTTGACCATAGTTCATGACTTCACCTGGTCGTTCTGTATGAACATGAACTTTAATGATTTCATCATCAGCAACGACAAGTAAGGAATCGCCCATCTCATTTAAATGATTACGAAACTCGTCATAATCAAATTCTTTTTCAACTGTTTCGCCTTCTCCGATATGCACCATGATTTCAGTACAGTATCCATAAGTAATATCCTGAGTGTTCACGTGTTCATGAACCCCACTTCTGTGATGTTCAGCTCGAACCATTTCTTCCAAGTTATTATTTCCTTCCTCAACAGGCGCTTCGCCTGTCAACGATGATAAAAACCCTTCATAGATATAGACTAGGCCTTGACCACCACTGTCAACGACACCCACTTCTTTTAAAATAGGTAACAAGTCAGGCGTTTTCTTAAGTGAACGTTTGGCAGCTTTTAAAACTGTTTCCATTAATTCTATGATATCATCAGTTTCTTCTGCTTTTTTCAGACCGGCTTTAGCTGATTGTCTAGCCACCGTTAAAATTGTTCCTTCAACGGGCTTCATTACTGCGTTATAAGCCGTTTCAACACCGCCCTGAAAGGCTTGTGCGAGGTCTGCTGCATTAACTTCATCTTTTCCTTCTAATGCCTTTGCAAATCCTCTAAACAATTGGGACAAAATAACGCCAGAGTTTCCTCTCGCACCCATAAGTAATCCTTTGGCTAATGCTTGCGTAATTTCTCCCATTTTTTCACTGGAAGATTCTTTCACTGCATTGGAACCGCTAGTGAAAGAAAGATTCATATTTGTTCCTGTGTCTCCATCTGGAACAGGAAAGACATTCAACGAGTTAACATAATCTGCATGTTCTTCCAGACGCTGTCTGCCCACAGTCACCATTTCTCTAAACTTTTTCGCTTTTAAACTATTTACATCCACTTTTCCGTTATCCTCCTTTGTCACTTAAAAATACGTGACTTTGGCTTACAAATCGTTTTGAACTCTGACGCCCTGGACAAACACATTTACTGAACTTGCTTTTATCCCTAAGTCGTGTTCAAGCTGGTATCTAACTCTTTCTTGTACATTTTTAGATACTTCAGTAATCTTTGTCCCGTAGCTTACAATAATATACACATCTACAGCTATATCTTTGTCTTCTTGTCTTACAATGACACCCTTAGAGTAGTTATCTCTATTTAATATTTCATTGATACCGTCGCGTACTTGATTACGACTGGCCATTCCAACTATGCCGAATATTGCAGTTGCAGCGCCACCGACTACTGTAGAAATCACATCACTCGACATTTCTATATTTCCATAATCTGTATTCATTTGTATGCTCATACCTCAATCTCCTCTCAATTGGTAGAAATAATTATCTGTCATTTTTCCCTTTGATATTCAAACATATTTTAGCATATTATGCACAATAAAAAAAGACAGTGTCACATCTTATCATCATACTCATTAATATCTGGAACTAAAAGGGTTGATTTTCATTACACTTCATACAGTATACACTGTAACAGGATACTTTTATAGAGAGTTTTATTGTATAGTGTTGAAAGATACCGATTTCATCTTTCAATTTCATCTTCTGTAAAGGTAAAACACTTGATTCTTTTTTAAAAAATACTTGCTTCATTCTCTTAATTATGCTATTTTAGATAAGTATGAGTTAGCTTTTATTAGTTAAAGCTAAGCACGAAGGAGGAGAAAAAATGGCTAAAGAATGTTTTGTAACTGGACGTAAAGCTAGAAGCGGAAATAATGTCTCTCACGCTAATAACAAATCTAAACGTACCTTCAGTGCGAATTTACAAAAAGTTCGTATTATGGTTGATGGTAAACCTAAAAAAGTTTGGGTTTCAGCTCGCGCTTTAAAATCAGGTAAAGTTGAACGCGTTTAAAAACGATAAAAGAACGGATATCTATCAAGAGGCTTTAGCCTCTTATAGATATCCGTTCTTTTTATTTATCTCCACTTTGAATAACCGCTAAAATCCCTTTTTCAAAAGTAAACCGGCATTCTTCTTCTGAAAATTCGTTACTCACCAAAGCTACTGGATAGTCATAAGATTTGTTGTTTAGGGGATATTTCACACTCTTTAAAGTCAGCTTTTCTAAAGCGGTCATGCCTATAAAAGAAAGATACGTTTTCGAATCTTCTTTCACTATCGTGTAACCGCCCGGATGATAAAAATTTATTGTGTTTGCCTTATTGATCAGTGTGATCGAACCAATCTTATCAATAAAACGCGGCTGATAAACCATATATAAGATACTCAATAAGTGATCAAGTCGTCCCCCGGACCAATTGTATACCGAAATTTGACTCACTGTTTCGTCTTTCACAGCCAGACTCAATGCAATCTCTGCATCTGTGTCATCCTTATCCGCAGCGTGCTCGATATAAAAATCGGCAGTTGCCTTCAAATCAGCTTTTTCTTCAGCAGAAATAGAATCGAAATCACCCACGGCTGTCGTTACAGTTATGCCTCTAGACAAACATTCAACCGCACCTCTGTCCACACCTATCACAATATCCTCTGTCCGAGGGGTTGGGAATACTGCGTTATCTGTAGGAGCTCCAAGGACA
Organism: Alkalibacterium sp.; assembly: GCF_046484155.1. Lineage (GTDB taxonomy): Bacteria > Bacillota > Bacilli > Lactobacillales > Carnobacteriaceae_A > Alkalibacterium. The sequence continues at coordinate 23,014 of NZ_JAWOBT010000104.1, read as the reverse complement.
ATATGAGCGGTCTTAGGCACTATCTCTCACCGCTTTTTTTAATGATTCGATGCGTTCTTCAGGATTGGATGAATTAAATACATAAGAACCAGCTACGAAAACGTCTGCGCCGGCTTCGGCACATTGTTTTATTGTTGTTGTGTTGATGCCGCCATCTACTTCAATTAGAAAGTCACACCCTTTTTCTTTTTTCCATGTATCTAACGTTTTAATTTTACTCAGTGTTTCATAAATAAACGATTGACCTCCATATCCTGGATTAACCGTCATAACCAGCACCAGATCTACCATGTGAATAATATCCTCTAAAAGACTGACCGGGGTAGCTGGATTTATAACGATACCTGCTTTGACGTTAAAACTCTTAATCAATTGCAGAGCGCGTTGAACATGAGGCGTACTCTCTAAATGAATAGAGATATAATCCGCTCCTGCCTCGGCAAATTCTTGGATAAAGTAATCAGGGTTTTCTACCATCAAATGACAATCGATGGGCAAGTGAGTATGTGGTCGAATGGCTTTGACTACAATGGATCCGAAAGTTAAATTGGGAACAAAGTGACCGTCCATTGAATCGACATGGATCCAATCTGCGCCACCTTCTTGAACTTTGATAATATCTTCTCTTAAATTAGCAAAATCCGCACTTAGTATCGAAGGTGCAATTTTCATTATTTTTCCCCTTTCTTTCCGTAACGTGGTTTCCTATTTTTAATTTCCTCTAATAAGGATAAATAGTTTTTGTATCTGTACTCCATTATTTCACCATTCTTGACTGCTTCTTTCACAGCACAATTGGGTTCATTAAGATGAATGCAGCTACTGAACCGACACTTTTTACCTTCTTCCCATATTTCGGGAAAGCATTCACTTAATTCCTGTTCAGTTACTTTATCAAATTGGATTGCACTGAAACCAGGTGTGTCTGCTATAAGGCCTCCCATCACAGGAATAAGTTCCACGTGCCGTGTGGTATGCTTCCCTCTTCCAAGTGATTTAGATGTGTCTGCCGTCTTGATGTTTAAATCAGGATCGATCTTATTTAATAATGTGGATTTCCCCGCACCAGATTGTCCTATGAAGACAACTGTTTTATCCTCAACATAAGACTGTAAGCTTGCTTTAACATCCTCGGGCTCCATTTCTTTTTTATGCTCAGGTAAAATAACCGTGTATCCTATTTTTCTATATTCTTCACACCTTGCTTTAGTTTGGCTATAATCTGCTTCAGTAGCGATATCCGTTTTGGTCACGTAAATGATTGGCTCGATATCTCTGTATTCCAATGACACAAGAAACCGGTCTAGTAAGGATGAAGAAAAATCAGGACTGCTGATAGACATGACGATAATCCCTAAATCGACATTGGAAACGGAAGGTCTGTCCAACTCGTTTTTCCTCGGAAAGATTTTTTCCAAGGTTCCCTCTTTCTCTGTACCGTAACTGAATTCGACATAATCACCAACTAAAGGTGTAATTTTATTCTTGCGAAAAATGCCCCGTGCCCGTGTCTGATAAATTGTCCCTTCAGCCGTTTTGATATAGTAAAACCCACTCAATGCTTTAATAATCTGACCTTTATTCAAGTAATCACTTCCTCTCTAATCATTTGGCGTAATATCTGTCTCTTCCATAATGATTTCACCATTTCTCACAACTCTATAGCTGGCCGTGTTTCCCTCTTCGATATTAAAAGAAATAATTTCGGGGGTGTCCTCAAAGATATCAAATTTACGGTAAATCTTATCAAATGAATTTTCAGCATCGTCTACGTATATTTCAATTTGATTCGGTTCCTTAACTGCTTCTTCAGGTTCAGGTTCGGGTTCGCCATTTTCATTTACCGGTTCTCCTTCACTCGTTTCAGCGTCTTCTTGAATATCCACGTATTTTATAATAATACCTTTATCGAAGGAAATAATTTCCGCTTCTTCTGGTCCTGTAGAAAAGACAACTGAAATACGGGATCCGTTGTAAACGACCGATCCCGGTTCAGGAGACTGACTCGCCACTTGCCCTTCAGGAATCGTCCCGTGAGGTGCACGAGTAATCGTTACAGACAAATTATAATCATCGGCATATCTTTCCACACCTTCTGGCGAATAACCCGTTAGATTAACTAAATTGTGCCCTGCAGGCCCTTCGCTTACGGTTAACACGATAGTTGTCTCACTAGGAATGATTTTTTCGTCCGGTTCAATGCTTTGAGACATGATATGCCCCTCCGGTATCGTGTCGTCATTGTCGTCTTCTCTTTCTACAGTAAAACCTAAATCAGTCAGTTCAGCTCGGACGTCTTCATACACTTTTCCTTCATAGTTATCGATTGTCACGGGAGCTTTACCGAGACTGATGTATAAATTCACTTCACCGGCTTCTCTCAAAACAGAATCTGCATCAGGATTCGTTCGTATAATTAGACCTGTCCCAATTTCTTCATGATTCTGTTCAAATGTTTCTCCTACATTTAAATTTAGATTTACTAACTCACTTTCTGCTTCACCGGCCGTCATTCCTTGAAGATCAGGAACTTGCACTTCTTTCGGCTGGGTAAAGATAAACAACAAAATAACTAGTACCGACACGATAAGCACAGCAATGATCATCAAGAGTACTTTTTTCCGTTTCCCCGACCGAGCCGATTCTGATCGGTTCGTATTGTTTTTTTCATTCGTATCTTTTTCCTCAGGAGTAGATGCTGACTTTTCTGTCACTTCAGACTTTCCCAGAGGTCTAATCACTTGTGTCTCATCATCAATATGATCTGTAGGAACAAATTTTTCTTCATCAGCTCGACTCGGTAAAAGCGCGGTTCTTATGTCCTCTTTCATTTCATATACAGATTGATAGCGATGTATCGGATCTTTTGCCGTAGCTTTTAAAACGACATTCTCCAGCGCTTGCGGTAAGGATGCATCTTTTGCTCGCAGCGAAGGCATTTCATTTTGAAAATGTTTAAGGGCAATAGATACAGCCGATTCTCCATCAAAAGGAACATCTCCTGTGAGTAGTTCATATAATAATATACCAAGCGAATAGATATCCGACTGCTTAGTCGCCATACTTCCTCTAGCTTGTTCTGGCGAAATATAGTGTACAGAACCTAAAAGTGAATTTGTTTGTGTGATAGAGTTCTCAGACAAAGCTACAGCTATTCCAAAGTCAGTAATTTTAACTGTTTCGTCGTGATCGATTAAAACATTTTGAGGTTTAAGGTCTCTGTGAATGATATTATGCTTGTGAGCATATTCCACAGCTCCCAAAATTTGAGTCATGATTTTCACGGTTTTTTTATAAGGAATGGGGTGATGCTCTTTGATGTATTCCTTTAAATTATAGCCTTCAACGTACTCCATCACAATATAAGGCGTTTCATCTTCTCCAACGTCGACCACATTGACTATGTTTGAATGTAGTAATTCAGTTGTAGATAACGCTTCTCTTTTGAAACGCCGAATACTGGACTCATCATTGTGAAAATTGTAAGCCATCAGCTTGACAGCGACTTGACGTTCCAGAATTAAATCTTCTGCTAAAAAAACTTTAGCCATGCCGCCCGATCCTATTTCTCTGATGAGTTTGTAGCGATTACTTATTCTTTCACCGACTTTCATCTATTTACCCTCCTCTCCTTCACTGTCTGTATCGAATTTATTATTAATTATACAAACCGTTATATTGTCTGTAGATCCATTTTGTAACGCATTTTCAATCAGTATGTTACCTCTATCGTTTATAGAATATGGACTTGTCAAAATTTCACTCATTAATTCATTCTCTAATCCATTTGAAAGTCCATCTGAACACAACATGAGAATCGAATCATTAGACTTTTCAAAAACAAAAAAATCTATCTCAACTTTATTGAAAACGCCTAACGAACGTGTCAACGTGTGTCGTTGACGATGATTTTTTGCTTCTTCTTCTGAGATCTCACCTTTAAGTCTCAGCTCGTTCGCAAATGTATGATCTTCAGTGATCAATGTCAAGTCTTCTTGATTAAAGTAATAAGCCCGACTATCTCCGACATTACCAATGATTATGTCATTATCTACATATGCGGCGGCGACGATGGTCGTTCCCATTCCGTCTAAGTCACTATAGGACTTAGCCACCCTATATATTCTCTGATTTTCTAAATTAATGTGCTGATCGAGCCATTCTTTTGCTTCATCACTGTCACTAAAAGATGTTTCTGCCCAGTGGTTACCTATTTGCAAGACAGCCATTTCACTCGCAATATCACCTGCTTTATGACCGCCCATTCCATCACATAAAATAGCTATCAATTGATTATCTTTATTTAAAAATGTTTCAACGTAGTCTTGATTGATTGAACGCTTACCAATAAGCGTCTTCTTAAAAATTTCCAGTTTTATTCACTCCCGCTTAACTATTATTAATCTTTACTATGTAGAGGTGAAAACGAAAAACATCCCGTCATTCGTTTTGACCTCTTGTTTATTTTTGTTTAATTAGACTGGCTATAAAAAATCCGTCAGTATCAAAATAGTGAGGGTATAAGTTGACATACCCTTCTTTAGAAAGTTGCACGACCCCTTTATGCGTATAGACTGGTTCAACTGTAAAATCAGTATTGTCTCGCAAAAAGTTTTCGATTACTTCATTGTTTTCTTTTAATGTAATTGTACAGGTGCTGTAAAGCAGTCGTCCGCCTTTTTTCAATAAAGGAGCAACGTTATTTAATATATCCAGTTGCACTTTTTGTAAAGAAAAGATATCATCCATTGATTTTTGATACCTGATGTCCGGTTTTCGCCTCATTAAACCAAGCCCCGAACAAGGAGCATCCACGAGTATCTTATCAAACGTTTGGCCGGCAAATACTTCAGTGCTTTTTCTAGCATCCAATACTTGGGTTTCAATGAGCGCAGAAACGCCTAGACGTTCAGCGTTCTCGTGAATTTTCCCTAATTTATTTTTGTGTAGATCAAGTGCCACAATAGACCCTTCTGATTCATTTAAATAATTGGCCATATGCGTCGTTTTCCCACCGGGAGCAGCACAGGCATCTAGAATTTTATCCGTTTCGTCAATTTGCATAGCTTCTGCAACAAGCATGGAGCTCTCATCCTGAACAGTTATAATCCCTTTTTTAAATAAATCGGACTGTACAGGTAAACCATTCTCACAAATCAATCCATCTTTTGCTATTTCACTTTCCCTTACTTCGAATCCCTCTTGAACCAGTTGTTCAATGACATCATCCATCGCTTTTAATTTTGTATTGACACGCAGACTCACTTGAGCTCGTTTGGATAATGACTGGGCAATTTTTTCGGTTTCTTCTTTTCCAACTTCTTCAATCAATAGTTCAATTATCCATTTTGGATAACTATATTTGATTGAAAGATAAGTCACCGGGTCAGCGATGTCCTCAGGAGAGCGAACACCTTGTCGATCGATACTTCTCAGCACGCCGTTTACAAACCCGGAAATCCCTTTATGTCCTCTTGCTTTTGCAATACGAACAGCTTCATTCACACTTGCGTGGGTCGGGACTTTATCGAGCTGAGTCATTTGATACAAAGAGAGGCGAAGTAATTGTTTGACCCAATTTTCCACTTTATTAGGTTGTTTAATAAAGGGTTCAAGCTGATAATCCAATAACAGTTTATTTTGAATGACTCCATAAACAAGTTCTGTCAAAAGGCCTCTGTCTTTATCTGATAACTGGTGATTATTCACCGCTTCACTCAACAGGACATTGCTGAATGATTGATTCTTTTCTATTTTTTCTAATATGGTAACCGCAATATAGCGGCTGCTATTTTTCAAGTTTGTCTTCGTCAAAGCGCATTCCTTCTTCTAAATAATTTAAAGCCCCAGCTAAGAAGTCTTTTATCTGCATCTTAGGTTTTCCAAAGGGTTGAACTTCTTTAAGTGATAGAGCTGTTTGGTTTTCGCAATTTACAATACATTCATTCTTGTTTAACTTGATGATTGTCCCAGGTTTTTCATCGCTAGCTATTTTTAATGTGTCAGCTTTCCATATTTTAAATCGCTGACCGTTAAAAAAGGTATATGCTCCTGGAAAAGGATTCATCCCTCTGATTTTATTATTGATTTGTTCGGCTGATTTTGACCAGTCTATTTTTTCTTCTGCCGGTGTAATCATCGGTGCGTAGGTGATTTCTGATTCATTTTGTTTTTGCGGCTTGATTTCCTGGTTAAATACCTGCGGTAATGTTTCCATTAAAAGATCTCTGCCTAATATACTTAATTTTGTAAATAAGCTTCCTACTGTATCGGAATTTTCGATAGTTAAAGGTCTTTGAGATATAATATCTCCTGCATCCATTTCTTTTTCCATATACATTATCGTCACGCCTGTTTCTTCTTCTCCATTGATCAAAGCATAATGAATGGGTGCAGCACCTCTATACTTAGGCAACAATGATGCATGCACATTAATGGCTTTGAATTTGGGTGTATGAAGAAGTGATGTTGGCACGTATTGGCCATATGCAGCTGTAATAACCAGATCAGGTCTCAATGCTAATACTGCTTTCAGTTCGTCACTTCCGGATAGCTTTTCAGGTTGAAAAACAGGAATGTCGTATTCCATTGCTTTTTCTTTGACCGGAGTGGCTGTTAACTTTTTTTTCCTCCCGACTTTCCTGTCAGGCTGGGTCACAACAGCGCTCACTTCACATAAATCGCTATCTACTAAAGCTTCTAAAATAGGCACTGAAAATGCGGGTGTTCCCATGAAAACCACTTTATACATTTGTTATTCCTCGTTTCTAAATAAAATCTAAAGGCTGATAATCGATGGATATGAACACACCTTTAGCCTGTTCTTTCTGTGTTTCCTGTAACAAGTCGTGTATTTTTTGAGTTAATTCCGCTTCTTGTTTATATTTAATCAAAACCTGAAAATGATACCGGTTGTGTGTCCTGGCGATAGACTTTGGCGTAGGTCCTAACACGATCGCTTGGTCAGATAAAGCCGGACGAATATAATCCGTATATTGACTGATTTTTTTAGCGGCGGTCATTTCATTTTCATGACTCACAGAAATTTTAAGCAGGAAATAATACGGACTGTATTCACTTAAATGCCTTAAATGCATTTCTCTTTTATAAAAAGCATCATAATCATGTTTTTTGGCGTATTGTATGGCGTAATGCTCAGGATTGTAAGACTGAACGATCACCTTACCTTCTTTTTCGCCCCGACCGGACCGCCCACTCACCTGAGTTAGTAGCTGAAATGTTTTTTCTGCAGAACGAAAATCTGGCAGGCTTAACGCCGTGTCGGCATTGATGACACCTACTAAGGTCACTTCCGGAAAGTCCAAGCCTTTAGCAATCATTTGAGTACCAAGCAGTATGTCCGCTTCTTTTTTTTCAAATTTATTAAATAATTTTTCATGCGCGCCTTTTTTCCTTGTCGTATCCACATCCATACGAATAATCCTTGACTGTGGAAGCAAGGTTTTAAGTTCTTCTTCTACTTTTTGTGTGCCAGTCCCATAGTATCGGATAGATCGGCTATCACACTTCGAACATTTTTTGGGGATGGCCTCTTCATGCCCACAGTAGTGGCACTTCATCGTCTTGGTATCCATATGCAGTGTCTGAGATATATCACAATTAGGACATTCCAGTACATACCCACAATCCCGACACATCACAAAGGAAGAATAGCCTCGTCTATTCAATAATAACACTGATTGTTCTTTCCGTTCAATCCTCTTTGCTAAAGCTGCTAGCAATGATTCAGAAAAAATTGAATGATTCCCTTTTTTAGCTTCATCCCTCATATCGATAACATCGACTTCTGGCATAGGATGATTATTCACACGCTTATTCAATTCCAATAAAGTGAAGATACCTTTGGTCGCGCGTGCCCGCGATTCCAGAGAAGGTGTCGCACTGCCTAAAACGACGGGACAATCATGGTACTCTCCACGCCAGATAGCGACATCTCTCGCATGATATTTAGGAAATTCTTCTTGTTTATAAGTTGTTTCATGCTCCTCGTCAATTATAATAATACCGATGTTTTTTAACGGTGCGAAGATACTCGAGCGGGCACCGACAACGACTTTGGCTTCTTCTTTTTCGATTTTACGCCATTCATCGTACTTCTCGCCATTAGATAACCCACTGTGTAAGACAGCTACTTGTTCGCCAAAGCGACTCTTAAACCGATGGACCATTTGAGGTGTTAAAGCAATCTCCGGAACCAGCATGAGTGCGCCTTTGCCCTCATCAATGACCTCAGCGATCGTTTGTAAATAGACCTCTGTTTTACCACTGCCAGTGACCCCTTTGAGAAGATATACGTCATGATGGTGGTCTTTGATTGATTGGTTGATTTGATTGAAGGCATGTGTCTGCTCTATTGTCAGAGACATGGCGTTCGTTCGTTCAAATTCAGAAGAAGCAAATGGATCTCGGTACACTTCTTCATCAAAAACTTCACACCATCCCTTTTTCGCTCCGGTCAGAACCGTCGATGAGGAAACATCCCATTCTTTTAATTCTGAATAAGATAATGAAGATGCTTTACCCAAAGATTGCAGAATATCAAGCAACAGCTGTTGCTTGATTGCATTCGAACGAATCTCTGCTTTAATTTCCTCGTACTCTTCAAAATCAAGCAGTGCTCTTACTTTTTTTATTTTTTTCACCGCTGCTCTATCGCTCACATCATACTCGATTTCGACTTTATCTTGTTTTTCCAGCTGAATAATCTGACTCAAAACATTTTGTTTTTCAGCTTCTTCCCAGCTCAATTCATCTTTTCCTTTAAATACATCCCACAAAAGTGATTCTGGAATTTCATCTATAATTCTGATGATTTTACTGTATTTAGCCCGCATCACCGCAGGGAGCATGGTTTGATAACACTTTACTTGAAAACTGAATGTCTGATGTGACAAATATTTACCCAAGCGAAGCAGCTCTTGTGTTAAAACTGGGTAACTATCCATTAATGACTCGATAGCTTTTAAATTCATATCAGGTGATACGTTATCGTTAATTCCAACGACAAATCCCTGTACTTTTCTCGATCCATTCCCAAAAGGAACGACCACACGCATACCCGGTTCAATGATTGTTAAAAACTCTTCCGGTATACTATATGTGTATGGTTTGTTTGTCTGTAATGTAGGAACATCTACTATGATATTTGCAACTAGAGACATGTGTCATCTCCTCTTAATTTATAAATTCTGTGATCCAATCAATAATGTCTTCGGCTATATCTTTTTTTTCTTTCAGCTGAATTGTCTGCGGCTCACGTTGGTGACTAATAAAGGTCACTTCATTTTCATCAACGTTGAAGCCTCGGTCACTTTTTCCGACTTCATTAGCAACGATCAAGTCTGCCTTCTTTTCCACTAATTTCTTTTTCGCATAATCCGTCAGATTTTCTGTCTCAGCAGCAAAACCGACCAGGCATTGGGATGGACGTTTACGTTTACCCATTTCCTTCAGAATATCGGGAGTTTTTGTGAGTTTCAAATCTAAATGTTCTTGTTTTTTCATTTTTTGATTGTAATTTCTTTCGGGCGTGTAATCAGATACAGCCGCTGCCATGATTAAGGCATCACTAGTATCAAATTTTTTAGACACCGCCTCATACATTTCGTTTGCCGACTCCACACGTTCAACTCTAATATTCGAAGATATTGGCAATGCACTAGCGGTGATCAGGATCACTTCGGCACCTTTCTCCCAGGCGGCTTCTGCGACCGCATGCCCCATCTTCCCTGATGAATCATTAGATATGAAACGCACTGGGTCTATACGTTCTTTTGTCCCTCCTGCGGTGACTAGGATGGACTTGCCTTCAAGTGGCAGGTAACTGTTTGACTGACGTATAAACAGATATAATTCATCGATAATACGTGACTGTTCAGGAAACCGTCCTTTCCCGGAATAACCTTCAGCTAAAAAACCTTCATCCGGATGCATGACATATACTTGTCTTCCACGTAACGTTTCAATATTAGCCTGTGTTGCCTGGTTTTCGAACATATGGTGATTCATTGCCGGTATGGTGAATACAGGACACGTGGTAGCCAGCAGGGCTGTGCTTACAAAATCATCGGCCATGCCGTGTGCCATTTTAGCAAGTGTATTAGCTGTAAGAGGGGCGACTATCGCAACATCTGCCCAGTCTGCAAAATAAATATGGCTGACTTGTTGTGGGTTTTCCTCTGTAAAGACATCTATATACACAGAATTTTTACTTAACACCTGAAACGTTAAGGGAGATACGAATTGCGTAGCAGCTTCAGTCATAGCTACTTGAACCTCTGCCCCTAATTTAATTAATGTCCTCATCAGATCTACGACTTTATAAACGGCTATTCCTCCAGTAACATATAATGCAACTTTTTTTCCTTTTAACATTTCTCACACCTCACATTTCTTTATTAGCAATAATCATTAATATCATCATTGCGACTCTGTCAGCTTTCTTACATACTAGAAAAAACCTCTGCACTTAGTATTTTAAAAGAGAGGCTCTTATAAAATACTTGGGACAGAGGTTGGTTTTTATTTATTTTTCAATGCTGTCAGGATCGATAACTAAATCTCCAGAAATTATCTCTTCTAAAGACTTACCAACATTTTTAACACTTTTATAATCTTCCAACATAGGTGTTACCTCTCCATTATGTAATTGTTTAGCTCTTTTGGCAGCTAAAATTACTAATGAATATTTTGAATCGATTTTTTTCAATAAATCATCTTGTGAAGGATATAATAACATTTATTCCATCTCCTCTATTCTATGTGCAAATTCTTTCAAGTTTCTCGTAACTTTCAAGTGCTCACTCTCAATAATGTTCCGTATTTTCCGTGCAGCATTTTCAACCGTATCATTTTCGACTACGTAGTCATAATACTGGATCAATTTTAATTCTTCTGCAGCTTTTTTCATTCTTTTTCCAATCATTTCATCACTATCTGTTCCGCGATTCACGATGCGAGAATTCAATTCTTCCAGGTTAGGTGGGGATAAAAAGATGAAAATGGCTTCCGGCATTTTTTCTCTAACTTTTAAAGCCCCTTGGACTTCGATTTCTAAAAAGACATCTCTTCCTTTGTCTAAAGTCTTATTCACATATTCCATTGGTGTGCCATAATAATTACCTACGTAATTGGCATATTCAAGTAGACCATCTTCTTCGATTAGTTTCTCAAATTGTTCTTTCGTCCTAAAGAAATAATCAATGCCTTCTACTTCGCCTTCTCGTTTAGGACGAGTCGTCATAGAAATAGAATAATCAAAGCTATTGGAATGATTTTCGAAAATAGCTTTCCTTACTGTCCCTTTACCAACACCAGAAGGTCCAGATAACACAATTAGTAAACCACGATCTCCCATTTGAACTTCCTTCCCAACTCATACTATCAATAAAAACTTATCCCCAATTCTACCATATTAATGAGAGAAAATGAAATGATTTTCAAAAAAAACCTTCTTCTTTCGAGAATAAATACTTACAATATAGGGCTAATATCATAGGCAAGGGTTTTGCTTTTATAATGATGTTAAAAAGGGGGTGATCCCAAGTGATCGAATCATCTGTAAGCCACTTCATTATTTGTAGGGTCATTCTTCGATTTGATATTAAGGGTAACTCTTCAAATAATTCTTTGCTCCATTCCTTCCTGCTAAGTATATAGGAAGACTCAAAGGCTTTTATAGGTTCCGTTTTTTCGGCTTCCATCAATTCAGTCACTCGGTTTTTAATAGCTTCTTGAAATTCATTTATAGCATACCTTTTATCCGGGGTTATTTTAAATGTTTTTCCTGTCAATTCAAGAACAGCCCACATCAAATTTTCTTTATTTACTACCTTTTTCCATTTCTTTGATAACTCTTTTAATAATTCCTGCTGGTATCCTTCTTTGTCGATATGTTTAAATAATCGATTGGATTGCTGGCTGATCAGTAATTGATGTAAAACAATATAAAACTCTTTATTTTCTTTAGTGTACTGATCTGGATCAAATGTATACCAGTATCCCATATATTCGGCTGCTTTTGCTAGTTTCATTGTCTCCATATAACCTAGACTAACATTGATTTCTGTTCTCTGTTTATCAAAAAGCAGCATATCTCCAAGAGGCCAGTTCGTTTTGATCCATTCATATTCAACATCATCTATTCGCTGATCGTGTCTGAAAATGCTGGGACCGTGAATATCTACGACGACCATTTGATCGGGGTTTTTTTTGAGAGCTAAATCGATAGGTATGTTATTTCTATACCCACCATCGATATAAGGAACCTCATCAATATAATATTTTTCCATAACCGGATATATTGCGGCACTGGCAAGCAAATAGTCTTTTAATCTTCCTTTTTCTATATCTTCTAAATAATAATTTTCAACTCTCATGGTTTTGAAATTGATTGTAGAAAGTCCAAAAATAATGTCTTTACTGCGTATTTCATGTTCATCATCAACATATTTTATGACCATTTCTTCTAAGGGTTTGGTACTTAATCCTTTTTCCTTTACAATTTTAACAATAAAATCTGATACCGTTTTTCTATAGTCTCCGAAATTGGCCACTTCAATCGGCAATTCAAACCCGAGGACATCATTGGTTTCAATTTCTTTCCACATTTCCTCTGCTTCCGCTTGATTACCTAAAATATAAAGTGCACCATTTAAAGCTCCCACTGAAGTTCCCGTTACAATGTCTGCATGATAACCTAATTCATCCAGTGCTTTCCAGACACCGATTTCAAACGCACCTCTCGCACCGCCACCTCCAAAAACGATGGCCCTTCTTACATTTTCTTTTTGAAAAAACATTGAATTCAAAGCAATTCACCTCTCTCCGTAACAAACAGGCTATTTCCCAGCTTTTTAACTCACTGATATGTATGCCTTTATTATAACGGAAAAATTTTTTTTGGCTACAAAATAAAATCACTACGAAAAGTTAACTGTTCTAACTTCTCGCAGTGATTCACTATTAAAATTATTATTGACCCATATCTTTAACTTTCATCAATCGAGTAATCGCTGCACGTTCACTTTCATCCAGCTTCATTCTAATGAAATAGATGGTTTCTTCCAGTTGCGGAATAGTCATATATTCCAAAGCATTCACTCGACGTCTCGTTTTCTCGATTTCATCTGCCAACAATTGACATGTTTTTTCAATTTCTGCTAATTCAAGCATTTTAGGCATGACTTCTGTGAGATACTCAAAAGTTAAATCCAATTCACCATTAGAGTTCAAATAACCGTAACTTAATGCACTAGCATCCTCAATATTATCATCATATTGGAAATTCATTTGAGGAACTCTTACACTCATAATATTCTTTCGCCCCATATTCAATGATACGCTACGGCTAGGAACAGCCATCAGTTCTTCAATATAATTCTCATGTAGTAATGATTTAGCCATAGCAAAAGACTGCATTGCTTTTTCGAGTTTTTCTTCGACATGGTTTCTTAACTCATTATTCTTCCTGATCAACTGAATGAACTGTCGCATGAGTTCATCCTGCTTATCTTTTAACAATTTATGACCTCGAGTTGCTAAACTTAATCGTTTCTTCAAGTTTGCAAGCTCCATGCGAGTGGGGTTGACATCTATCTTAGCCATTTACCTCACTCTCCTTTTGGCATATATTTGTCTAACATATCGTCTTTGATACGTTTTAGTTCAGATCTTGGAAGAACTTTCAGCAAGTCCCAAGCTAAGTCCAAGGTTTCCTGAATAGATCTGTTTGTATAGTTCCCTTGGTCAACGTATTCTTTTTCAAATTTATCTGTAAACTGAACATATTTTTTATCCGTCTCAGATAGTGCAGCTTCACCTAACACCGCAGATAATTCTTTGGCTTCCTTACCTAGGGCATATGCTGAGAACATCTGGTTCATCGTTGCCGCGTGGTCTTCTCTTGTTTTTCCTTCTCCTGTACCTTTGTCTTTCAAACGTGATAAGGATGGTAAAACATCAATAGGCGGTTGATAGCCCTGGTTATACAGATCACGAGACAAAATGATTTGTCCTTCAGTGATATAGCCTGTTAAGTCAGGAATCGGATGGGTAATATCGTCTTCCGGCATTGTCAGGATCGGGATCTGTGTAACAGATCCTTTCGTTCCTTCCAATCGTCCTGCACGTTCGTACAGCGATGCCAGGTTGGTATACAAGTAACCCGGATATCCACGACGACCAGGTACTTCACGACGGGCAGCCGAAATTTCACGGAGTGCTTCAGCATAGTTGGTCATATCTGTCATAATAACAAGAACGTGCATGTCTTTTTCAAAAGCTAGATATTCAGCCGCTGTTAAAGCCATACGTGGTGTAGCAATACGCTCGATCGCAGGGTCATCTGCTAAGTTAATAAAGAGGACAGAACGATCGATCGCTCCTGTTTCTTTGAAGTCATTCATAAAGAATTCAGCTTCTTCAAAGGTGATACCGATAGCAGCGAAAACAACCGCGAATTTTTCTTCTTTGTTGGTAACACTCGCTTGTCTGGCAATTTGAGCAGCCAGCTCTTTATGTGGTAGTCCAGAACCAGAAAATACGGGCAGTTTTTGACCACGTACTAATGTATTTAAGTGGTCAATAGTAGAAATACCTGTCTGAATAAATTCATCCGGATAGTCACGTGCGATAGGGTTGATTGCCTGACCATTGATATCCAGACTTTTTTCTGGAATCAAATCTGGTCCGCCATCATTTACTCGACCCATGCCGTCAAATGTACGACCAATCATATCTTCTGATACATCGAGTGATAAAGGCTTACCTAAGAAACGGACTTTAGTATCCTCCAGGTTGATTCCTGTTGATCCTTCAAACAACTGAACAACTGCTTTATCCCCATTGATTTCTAATACTTGTCCACGACGACGTTCGCCGGTTTGTAATTCAATATCAACTAACTCATCAAATTTAACACCCTCAACGCCTTGAACAGTCATCAACGGTCCGACGATTTCTGAAACTGTTTTATATTCTTTAAGCATCTGATTCCACACCACCTTTCTCAAGCACTACTCTAACTTCTTTTTCAATTAGTACATTAATTTCTTTGATGCGCGTTAACTCTTCTTCAGGTATGAATTTCATACGAGCGATTTTTTCACGTGCATTTTCCGTGCCTTCGATAATTTCATCGTAGTATGCACCTAAATCCATTGCTCTTTCCGCTTCTTTTTGATAAAGCAGGATGGCATTCAACATTTCATATTGTTTATCTCTAGACGTATACGTATCAACGTCATCAAAAGCGTTTTGCTGCAGGTAATCTTCTCGAATCATACGAGCGGTAACTAGCTTCAAACGGTCTTTCTCAGAAAGTGATTCCACACCAACCAGACGTACGATCTCTTGTAATTCTGACTCGTCCTGGAGTAATGATTTTGTATGAACAACCATACCACTCCAGTCGACATCCAGTTTTTTACTGACAAAAGCATTCATGTCATTAGAATATAGTGAATAAGACTTTAACCAGTTAATTGATGGGAAGTGACGTCTCTGGGCTAATGAACTATCCAGTCCCCAGAATACTTTAGCTACTCGCAAAGTGTTTTGGGTAACGGGTTCGGATGTATCTCCACCAGGAGGCGATACGGCACCGATGGCAGTAATACTGCCTTCTCTGCCTTTGCTCCCTAATGAGATAACTTTTCCGGCACGTTCATAAAATTCAGCTATACGACTACCTAGATAAGCAGGATATCCTTCATCCCCAGGCATTTCTTCAAGCCGTCCAGACATTTCACGTAGAGCCTCAGCCCAACGCGACGTTGAATCAGCCATGATTGCTACCGAATAGCCCATGTCACGGAAGTATTCCGCAATAGTGATACCTGTATAGATAGAAGCTTCACGAGCTGCTACAGGCATGTTAGAAGTATTAGCGATCAATACCGTTCTTTCCATAATTGATTCGCCTGTATTAGGATCGATCAGTTCTGGGAATTCATTGATTACGTCTGTCATCTCATTACCACGTTCACCACAACCAACATAAACAACCAAGTCAACGTCTGCCCATTTCGCAATTTGGTGCTGAACAACTGTTTTTCCGGCTCCAAATGGTCCGGGTACAGCAGCAGCTCCACCTTTAGCAACAGGGAATAACGTATCAATAACACGTTGTCCTGTAATTAATGGTTCAATCGGATTCAATTTTTTTGCAATGGGTCTACCCTGACGGACAGGCCACTTTTGCATCATAGTGAATTCTTTGTCACCATCGTCTGTATCTATGACATAGATATTATCTGTTACAGTGAAAGAACCTGTTTCAACAGATTTCACTTTTCCTTTAACGCCAAACGGAACCATAATACGGTGTTCAATCACATTCGTTTCTTGAACAGTCCCTATGACATCGCCTTCAGCAACCTCTGCTCCGACTTCTACTGCTGGAACAAATTCCCATTTTTTATCACGGTTTAAAGGTGCAATTTCCATTCCACGTTCTAGAAAGTTACTATTTGTTTTTATCTTGAATTCATCCAGCGGTCTCTGTATACCATCAAACATTTGAGAAATCATGCCCGGAGCCAATTCTACAGATAATGCTTCACCAGTAGTTTCAACACTTTCACCAGGTCCAATCATCGAAGTTTCTTCATAAACCTGAATTGAAGCGACATCGTCACGCATTTCTATAATTTCACCAATAAGGCCTAAACGCCCAACTCGACATATATCTTGTATATTTGCTGATTCCATTCCACTAGCCGTAACTAGAGGTCCGGAAACACTCACAATCGTTCCTTTACTCAAATTCGTACCCTCCTATAAAATATTTTGACCCACAGCTTTTTCCACATTATCCTGGATTCGTTTCTTACCGATTCCTCGCGATCCAGTATGATTGGGGATCAAAATGATGGCAGGTTTCAGTTTTGCATCATAGCGTTTTATGGTTTCTGGAACCATCTCTGCCAATTGTTCAGTTAAATATATTACTCCATAGTCTTTATCCGCCATACTATCAATAATCAGACGAGCTTCTTTAGCTTCAGATGCGAAAGACACTGAAAAACCCAACATCTTAAAGGCTAAAACAGAATCTTTGTCTCCTACAACACCAATTTTATTCGGCATAGTTTAAACGCATCCTTTCTCTGATTTGATCTGCAGATAATCCATTTTCTTTACCCGATAAAATCAAACGTAAATTTATTACTTCTATTTCTTTAGCATATAGATAGGCTACGATTGGCATTGGACCAAACGATTCTAGCCTTGCTTCACGCATTTTTTCCATATATGCGTTATCTGTTTCATAGTCAACTTTTACTGTTGATAATTCCCCGGTGTCACTATCCACTGCTTTATCAATAAGTTGACGGTAATCGGTCATCTTGTATGATTGAGCAATGGCGTTTAAATCTTTATCCATCAGATCTAATAAATCTGATTTAGGAATCGATCCTGAACTTGACAAAACAGTTAACATAAAGTTACGTGTGCGGTTTTGTTTCATTCCTCTTACGAGTGTTGAAAGGTTGTTATAATCAATATAACGTTCAATCAATGCCGGTATATCCGTTTCACCTGTTTCATCAGCTAAAAGACGCAAGTGTGTAAAAAATCTTCTGTCTAAAATAATATCCACTGACTGCACATTGTGATATTCTTCGTAATCAGTTTTCACTTCATTTATACTATCCATGTATGCTTTAGGCAGCACCTCTGATTTTCCAAGACGAACTGCTTGACGTAATTCAGAGATGGGGTATCGTCCAATAGGAATAAACAAGTGATCTAAATCTTGATCAGTTATTTCTTCTTTGAATAAGACTTTCAAGTTGTGATACGCATACCTTAATACAACTAGTTCAACTAATTTCTTATTAGGAACAATTTTAAACATCTCGTTGTATGTCTGATGTAACTCGTTCATGAACATAGAATCATAATTTTTGTCTTCTTTTATTCTGTCAACATCATTACGATAAGGTGTTTCGCGTAATACGTTAACAACCTCATCAAACGAATCTGATCTTAACATTCTTTCAAAATGAGCTCGAGTGAGGAGGTTATTCTCATAGACACGAATGAGAACATTACTTGAACCATAAGCGATATCTTTCAAATCTCTCTCCTCCTTAATTGAATAATTCTTCAGTTATGATGCGTATGAGCTCCGCTCTTGCATCTTCGATCAGGGCATCGAACATAAAGTTGTACTCGATTCCTACTTTCTTTATAAGTACACCAGCTTTATCAGCTACGGTCTCGTTTGAAAGTGTTGCTTGTAGCTGTTTGCCCGTTGTTTCATCAATCCATTCTTGAGAAACAAGTCCAGATGTTTTTTCACCCAATACGAGTTCAACGCTGCCTTCATCTTTGAACTGAGTCAGGATGTCAGCAAGAAACATCTTGAATGCAGGTGCTTGAATCTGATCAAGTTCCTGATTCGCATCTTTCAATACTTTTGAAAGATACGATTGTTTTGCTGCTAGAATATTGATTCTTTTTTGAACTTCTAATGTGTTTTTTCGAATTTTATATTTTTGTTGAGTTTGTTCATCGATTAGTTGCTTACGTGCAATTTTATCTTGCTCTTCTTTTGCATGAGCAGCCTGTACCTCTTCTTCAGCAATTTCACGTGCTTCTTCTACACGCTGACGGATCGCTGTTTTTTCTTTCTCAACAACTCTTTCTGTCAACAGTTTTAAATCTGCCATACTGAACCTCCTTAGTAGTTCTTTTTTTACGAAGAGTATGATAGCCCTGAAAAAGGGCTATACTCTGTTAAAGAAGTGATTCTGTTTTGGTATTATAAGGTAATCATTACTAAGGAAATAACGAAACCTAGAATTGCGTAAGTCTCAACCATCGCTGAGTAGATAATCCCTTTTGTAACGTGTTCTGGTTTTTGAGCCAAAATCTGCATAGCTGCTGCAGAAACGCGTCCTTGGTTACCACCAGAAGATAAACTTGTGATCCCAACTGGAAGACCAGCCATCAATAAATACCATCCTTGAGATACAGCCATGTCAGGAGAGATTTCAAGCAAGATCAATAGCCCGATAACGAAGCCGTAAAGACCTTGTGTTGCTGGAAGCATTTGTAGTACCAATGCACGACCAAATGCTTCTGGTTGTTCTTTAGTTAAAGCAGCAGCTGCTTCACCAGCAGTAGCAACCCCGCGTGATGAACCGATTCCTGAAAAGATAACTGCTACAGCAATTCCTATCGCTGCAAATACCTGACCCATGTTTTCTCCGAAAATTGTTTGTACAAAATCCATAATTTATTCCTCCATTTTTTTAATTAACTTCTTTTTTTAACCATATATATTTTTCAAGTGTTTTCAAAGGAACCAACGGCTTGCCGCCGCCCTCAAAGAATTTACCGAAAAACTCTACATATTGTAACCTAGACGAGTGAACGTACGCACTTAAGAAAGAAAGCGCGATATTTAAAGCCTGTAACCCAATGATCAGTACGACACCGACAGTAAATCTGATTAACGGCGGTAAGAAACCGATGATCATGTTAAACGCCATAGCAATATTCGCACTTGCTACACCAAGAGCCATTAATCGTGTATAACTTACGATATCTCCAACATAACCAGAGATTCCGTATAAGTTATATAAGCCAAGTCCAAATCCAAGTCCTTTGTTCTTGCTTGAGATAGTGGAAACGATCAGAATACCGACTACGTTGATCAATGCCAGTCCAATACCGATCTGAGACAGTAAAGGCATATCCAAGACCATTGAACCTAGTATATAAAGAACGACACCTATGAGCATAAACGCCCATGAATATCCATCGATGTAACTTGAGGCTCTCTGTCCTTGACGCCCTTTGATGATACCATTCATAAACAAACCGAATATTAATTGGAAAACTCCGATAGCTACGGAAAGAATCATTATTTCAATTACATCGTCTTGCAGAGAGAGCACTTGTATGGGTAGTTCTATCCCGAAGAAACTCCCATAGAATACTCCAACAGCCATAGTCGGATATGAAAGTATATGCAAGAATTTGATAAACCTTTGTGTAGACCCTTCAATATTAAGGTATTTCAAACCAACAAATGTTGCAGCCCATAATAATAGACCATAACCTAAATCAGCACCAATCATTCCGAAAAAAAGCATAAAGAACGGAAACATATACGGAGTGGGGTCAACTTCATTGTATTGTGGGTAGCTGAACATTTCAGTGATCATCTCGAACGGCTGAACTATTTTATTATTCCTCAGCACAATCGGTACATCTCTGTATTCTTCCATCTTAATTTCATCCGTCAAAATAACAACGTCGTATTCTCCGACTTCCTGGTTGATCTTGGATTTCAAATTCTTAATTTTTTCTTCCTCTATCCATCCAGTCATCAGGAACAAGTGAGGACTATCGATGAGGATACCCTTCGCTTTGTTTCTTTCGGATAAATTGTAGTAGTATTCTTCAGCTAACTGTAAATCTTTATACACTGATTTCCAGCCGTCCATTTCCTTCTTCAGATCAGCCATTATCCCTCTTTTTTCTTTCTGTTCCGAGAGATTTCGATAAAGCGCATCTTCAGGTAAAACGTCATAATGGTATTTCAATTCTCTGAAACTGTATTGACTGATACTATCCTTCAAGACTTTTTGTTCATCTTTTGGAAGTATGAATAAATAAGCAATTTCATCGCTTCTTCTATATACTTCATCATAATAAATCTTACCGTTTTCTTTAATTGTATCAATAAACGGTCCTGCTTGTTCTTTGTCTATCGTTCCAATCATGACATGCATCAATTTAAACTGATTGACCTCTATTGGCAAAAAATTAAGGCCGCGCCATTTCCTCAAGAATTGTTCTTCCTGTCTCAAGTTGTTCAGTTCTTCGTCCAGTTTGTTTATTTCCTGTTCTTTTGTTGAAACATCTTCAAGTAGTGAATCAATATCGGCTTTTTCAACATACTTTTCCAATTCTGCCAGAGAAAACACTTCTCTTTTAGACTTCAGCTTTTCAATCAATCCAGGTTTGGCAACATGATCATCTAGATAATCAATAGAATATTCAATGTCCGACAATTTACTCTGATAATCAATTTTTTCCGAATCAGATGTTTCTCTAGTGAACCCTATCAATAAGTCTTCTTCAACCTTGTCAGCAAGTGATATGATTTCGAGACTCTGCATCTCTTGAACACTTTTCAAAACATTATCTTTATGGATATGTTCTGCCAATAAAGTCAATTTTTTCATTTTAGCTATTGCCATATTTACGCAATACCTCCTCCGCTATTCGATTAGCTAACATCTCTTTTTTTCCTTTATAAGCAGCATCGAATTTTACAGTTTCTTCTTGGACTGTTTCATCTATCGCTATTTCATCTTTTCTTAAAGCTTGTTCAAGTTCATCATGCTTTTCTGCACGATAAGCTTCTACTTCTTGTTCTATGAGATTTTTTTGAGTATTTATTTTTTGTTCTTTATACTCTTCAATTTCTTTTATCTCGATTTCAGCATTCGCACGAAGTTCCTCAACTCTGGCTTCTGCTTCTTTAACATAATTTATAGCTTCTCGGTTCATTTTCTTCCCCCTTTCAAAAAAATGGGCGTAGCTAACAAGCCTCTTCTCACCCCAGAAGAAATTATCCTTGAAAGCTAACGCCCAACCGTATAATAAGTATTATTTATTCTATTACGAACGAAGTAAATATACCATATATCTTGGTATACTGTCAATTAATATACCAATTCAGACGCTTGGTTCTACCTGCTAGACACTGACTTTAAATAATCATACGGTTCTTTTTTCTCCGTAACTAAAGACGGATAATGAGCCATAACCAGTGTGAGCAGCTATGGTAGGTCCATAACTTAAAACGATAATCTCTTTAGGCTTTACTCTCTCAAGTAACCTTGCTTTAATAAATTCAGCTTCTTCAACAACACCAACGTGACCGATAAAAATAGAATGCTGGTCTGTTTCAGTTAAACGTTTGATTGTTTGATCAATTAAATGATTTAGAGCTTTCTTCCTACCTCTGATCTTTGCAGCGGGAACTAATTCACCTTCAGTATTTACAACAATGATCGGTTTTACATTAAGTAACGATCCGACAGTGGCCGCAGCAGCTGAAATTCTCCCACCACGCTGCAAATGTTTTATATCATCTACGGTTACCCATGAGTGGTAGTTTAATTTATTATCTTCCACCCAGTCTATGAATTCCTCACGTGTATAACCTTCTTGTTTCTTTTGACACGCTTCATAGACAAGGAGACCTTGACCGAGACTTGCCGCTTTTGTGTCAATGATATCTATATCAACTTCTTCATATTCTTCTTCAAGCATTTTTTTTGCCTGAACTGCTGAATTAAACGTCCCCGACATACCTGAAGAAAAAGCTAAATAAATGACAGGCATCCCCTTCTCGATATAATATTTGAACTTTTCTAAATATGAGTGCACATTAATTTGAGAGGTAGAAGCTGTTTCGCCATTCTTGAGTCGTTGGAAAAATGCATTTTTATCAAACTTTTCTCCCATGTCGTCGATCAATTCTTCTTCACCAATTCTGATCGTAAAATTGACAATATCTATATCGTATCGATTCACTAACTCCAGCGGTAAATCACTACCTGAGTCAGTTATAATCTGATAATCCACGGTTTGAATTCCCTCCTTTTTTACCACACTTTATATTATACTTATTCTCACAATAAATAGAAACATTATAAATTAATTATTCTAAATCAATTGACGAATGTATGTTCGTTCGCTATAATAAGGGTAACATACGTTCGGGAGAGGATAAATATGAGTAGATTAGCCGCGAATAAACATTCACTCGTTGATTATATAAAAAAAGGATACGGGACACTGTTTGCACCGATTGCAAAAGTTCAGTTACAGATGCCTAGAGATCAAATTTCTACATATTTAAAACTGGCTGTTAAGAATCGATATCCTATCGTTGTCCAAGTTAATCCTACGTCTCAATCAGAAAGTATTGTTGAGTTCTCTGGTATAGCTTATTTTTCAC
>NZ_JAWOBT010000048.1:0-15244 GCF_046484155.1 Alkalibacterium sp. | reverse complement strand
GAGGATGCGGTCATCTTTGAAAGATTTGCAGCGTAGTGCGAATATGACTCGTTCCTTAATCTTTTTGCAAGCTGCCAGTCCAGTACCGCTGTTTCATTAGATATTATATCCGCGCTGTTTTGCCTTTGATTGTACGGTCTTGCATTTCGGAAATGACATAGGGCCCTTTACCGTTCAATATTTCAATATAGGTGACATTTTCCTGAATCGTGATAATCCCGATATCTTCGGCTGAGACATCTTTGATACTCGTCAACGTCCCGACGAAATCAAAAGCGCGCAGTTTTTTCTTCTTGCCACCGTTGAAATAAATCTTAGTGATGTCTTTATTCAGCTCTTTATTACGGGCGATTTTTGGTGCCACACGTGCCTGTATTTTCTTTTCAAATGCGGCCTTCGCACGGGTGACCGATCGTTCGTTAGGGGCAAACACTTCCGTAAGCTCCTGGCTGTCTTCGAAGGCATAGTCACGCACTTCCTCCCAGCGTCTCTGGTCACTGCTACTTACCATAGTCAAGGCCAGTCCCGTTTTGCCTGCTCGACCCGTTCGCCCTGTCCGATGCGTATAGCTCTCTTTTTCAAAAGGAACATCATAATTGATGACGTGTGTCACATTGTCAATATCGATCCCACGAGCAGCCACATCGGTAGCCACCAGATAACGGAGTTGCCCGGAGCGGAATTCATCCATCACATCCAAGCGATCGTCCTGATCCATACCGCCGTGTAACTTATCAATCGGTAGACCTGCTTTATTCAAATAAGTTTCAACTGCGTCCACCGTGTCTTTAGTATTACAAAAAATGATGCAGGCATCTGGATTCTCAATAGTCAATAAATCTAACAGCAATTTTTCCTTGGATGCTTCTTCCACGTTGATATAAGAGTGTAAGATATTAGGCGTGTTTTCCGCAGATGCTTCCATTTTGACAAAAGCACGGTCTGGACTCATGTAAAAACTGGCTAATTGCTCTATTTTTGGTGGCATAGTGGCAGAAAACAGCATCGTTTGACGTTCATTGGGTAAGTAATCAATAATGTCTTCTACCTGATCAATGAATCCCATGTTGAGCATCTCATCCGCTTCATCTAAAACCAGGCTGCTGATTTTATCCACGACTAATGTGCCTTCTTTTAAATGTTCCAGTATCCGACCCGGAGTACCGACAACAATGTGACTTTTTTGTTTCAGTTCAGATTTTTGTGTTTTAAAGGAGGACTTCCCGAATACCGCCGTAACCTTTATCCGCTTCAACCGGCCGATATTCATGATGTCGTCCTTCACTTGTAAGGCTAACTCCCGAGTGGGAACTAAAATCAAAGCTTGAGGTTTGTTTTCTTCCCAGTCTGCTTGTTCACAAAGTGGAATGCCAAAAGCCACAGTCTTGCCACTGCCCGTCTGGGACTCGACGATGATGTCCTGTTTCTCTAATGCCAATGGAATGACTGCTTCCTGTACCGCTGTCGGATTGAAGTAACGCAAACTCGTTAGTGCTTTTACTATTTCGGGACTGATCCCAAATGTTTCAAATGATTGCTTATTCATATTCTCCTGCTTTCTTTTTCTTTGTTGAATTATTATAATAGATTTCAAACGATTTACTGTTTTTCTGAAAATGAGCAGAATCTTCGTGTTGATTCTTCCGCGGTCTAGAGTATACCATTCTCATTCGTATCAATAAACGCTTTTATCGCTTCTAAAATTTATTGTGCCATTTCTCTAGTGTAACAGAATCTTTACCCTTATTCCTCCTTATAAACATAACGTCTTTCGACAATTTTAAGCAAAAAATAGGCAGTAAACCTGTTAATCTAAGGTTTCTGCCTATGCTTATTTCTTTATGCTACTGTCCATAGCTCACAATCCGTCAGGAACGCCTTCAAACCGCCATTCCCTTCGAAAAATGATATCATCATTTATGATACGGTTCTGCGTACCATGTGTTTTTTCTCATTAACTTCATTCACTGTCTATACATATATTTAGTTGGAATCTTTATCCTTAATTAAGTGCTTTTCCATCTTTGCCATCTGTTTATCATGAAATGACCCAAAAACAACAGTAGCTATGCTTGCACCAATCAATGCCCACAGCATATCCCAATGGCTATCAAAATAGTCTCCTTGTGTTCCCATAATTAAATCAACAGGTACAGCCAAAATTTTGACAAGGGCAAACTCACTCAGCTCATAGGCTGCGCTTAAACCAAGACAGGACAGGATCACGATCAACCACAGAACCTTTCCCTTTTTTACATAACCACCGCGAACGAAAAATTCTTTGAGCAAAAAGGCCGGTACAAAACCTTGGGCAAAATGTCCCACACGGTCGAAATGATTGCGTTGCCACTCAAACTGCTCTTGAAAATAATTGAATAAGGGGTTATTGGAATATGTATAGTGAGCACCGTATAGCAATAACAAGACATGTAAAAATACCATCACATAGGCGAATGTACTAAAACGAAAACGATGGTAACTAGCAACGAGTAAAAGCACGAGTAGGACCGCTGGCGTCATTTGACCAAACCAGGCCAAGCGGTCAATGGGATTGATAGCCGAAAAAACATAGGCAACGGCGACTAACGCCAATAGAATGAGGTGTAACATTTCAGGGTTTTTTTCATAATTTGCCATGTCTTTTGCTCCTCTTTATTCCACGATTTTATTGTCCCTTTAAATTATAATTACCATAATTTTCATCATCGATTATGATAGGTTCTCCGTATCGTTTGTCGCTGCGTTTTATCATATCAGTAGTTATGATACGGGTCCCTCAACTCCTTTAGTAAGCTTTGCTTCCTTCGTTAATTCATTTAGTCTTTCAACTATTTCTTTGTCGAATGTAATTTTGTCAATGAATGCTTCTATTAACAGATTAAACTCTGTGTTTTTTCCTATTGATCTATTAGAAGCAATATAGAAGATAACATGGAGTGAAAAAAATGCCTATATGACCTATTCATGCTAGAATAAAGATAAGAAATTATTGGAGGATGATATTATGAACCAAGAACTCGTTGAGATTTGCCTGCGCGTCAGAGATATTGATGCTACTTTAGACTTTTATACTAATTTATTCGATTTTGAAGTTGCCAGCCACAGAAAATTCCCTGAAAATAAGTTTGATTTAGTTTATCTGAATTCTCCCGGCTCTTCTGTACAAATTGAACTCACTTACAATTACGATGCCGAGCCATATACTATCGGAGATGGCTTCAGTCATTTAGGTGTGACTGTCAGTGACTTAGAAAAAATGCATGAAGTATGTAAATCTTCTGCTTATGAAACAGGTGAGTTAAGAGGACTTTCAGGCGGCACACCTAGCTATTTCTTTGTGACGGACCCTGATGGCTATCGCATTGAAGTCAAGCGCAAAAAATAATTATTCGAACATCTTAAATGTAAGCATCTTGGTTGTTGCCAATATGCTTACATTTTTTTGATTCCTTCTTATCATTATCCGCATTTAATTGTTTATCCCAAAATCAAATCGTTTTTCAAGCCATTTAGGAAATATATATTCAACAGGTTTATTCCTACCATATCACCCTCAAAATCCCTTGTTAATTCATTGCTCTCTAAAGCCTCATCTACTTATGATACGGTCCTCCATGTTATATCTAAGTGAGGTTCCCACTATAATTGATATAATTCTAATTTTTTTAATAAGTTACTTTTCACAGGTTTTCCTGTACTACTTTTATCTTGTACTAAAAGATTTTGAAAACTTTTTGGATAAAGTGAATGAACCTAGGATGAATGAGCTGACAGCATTTGAATCTACTGTTATTTCCTTGTTTATATAGGCTGTATAATTTTTGGTGTGGATGAATAAATTTATATGTCCAATAATATTTGTATCCGAACTGCACTCGATTTAAAAGATAAAAATATCTTTTTTGATGAAAACTTTTGTGAGGAGAAACGAATCAAAGGGTTCAGATAAAAAGTTTTCCATGCTACTTTAACGTACAAACCTACTCACTGTGAGTGTTGTGGGATGAAGAATCAGTCCTACTCTATTGTAAAGAATGGGTATTTAACCTCTAGGGTTAAATGGGTCAGCTCGACTCATTATGCAACTTCTATTCGATCAAAGCAGGAGCCGGGACAATTAAACTGTCCCAGCTCCTGCTTTGTTTACGAATGATTATCTAACAAGCTCTGTTATCCTTTGAACATGGCATCTTCTATTTTAACGGGGATCCAAGTACCAGTTGCTTTAGCAATCAGTTTCCCAGTTTCTTTGTCTGTTACGGAACATTCAACGATGATCAATTTTTTTCCTGGTTTGATTACCTCAGCTGTGGCAATGACCTCAGCTGCAACAGCTGGCCGCAGAAAATGCATCGTCAATTCGGAAGTCACGACTTGATAATTTTCGGGTACCATCGTAACGGCAGCTGCTCCCCCTGCCGAATCCGCCAATGACGTAATGACTCCTCCATGGAAATAGCCTAGATGTTGCGTCAACCAATCCTCTTTCTTCAAAGAGAGGAC
This sequence comes from Alkalibacterium sp., assembly GCF_046484155.1. Taxonomy (GTDB): domain Bacteria; phylum Bacillota; class Bacilli; order Lactobacillales; family Carnobacteriaceae_A; genus Alkalibacterium. Next base: position 10,741 of record NZ_JAWOBT010000048.1, on the reverse strand, counting down.
AGCTTTGCCTGATTCGATCTTCTCCAATTTTCCACCAAGCGCAGTTAAAAAGGATTGCTTTTCATTTTTTCGTTTTTCATAAAATTGATTCATAGAAACACCCTATCTTTAGCTTTTTATTTTTTCCATTGTTTGCTGATTTTTTTCAAATGAAAATCAGGTGTTTCACCCATATTTTTCACCGATTCGGAAACACTTTTGAAATTTCTTAACACATGATCAGGTGCAAGTGTGGCGGACCCAAAAATACCGAGAATGCCATTAATGATTTCATGAGACACTTCCATTGCTTTAAACTTTAATTGAGTCACTTGAATCGTCGAAGGTTGAGTCTGGAAATTGATAACTGAAAAGTATTGTTCAGTGACTTCTAATTCGATTTTGTGTTGAGCAAATTGCTGTTGGATATATGGTGCATCCATATACCGTTGCCCGAAGCGATTTATTTCTAACGCATGATCGAGCCCTTGTTCAAAGACGCTACGGGTAATCCCCAATAATTGTGCAGCTAGCAAGAGATTCCACAAGTCAAGAACTTGATTGAACACCTCATGATTATTTTGTAGACTACCCAAAAATTGATCTTCCTTTACAGCTAGGTTTTCGATCGTCAGACTGGCTGTGCGTAAGGAACTTGCACTTTTTTTGTTTTCACTATAGTGGACTGTAATACCTGGTGTGTTTTTTTCTAATAAAAAAAGACCAAATTGATTTGTTTCTTGTGATGGGAGCTCGATTTTCCCCAGCAATAGGAAAAGATCAGATTCTTGGGTGCAAGCAATGTCTTCTTTTCCTCCATTAATCACCCAACCATTTCCTTCTTTACGCGCAACCGTTTGCATTTTTCTCAGTTCAAAGCCGGCTTCCAGTTCTTTGCTCGCAAATGTTGCAAATAAATTTTCTTCTACTAATTTATCTAAGTACTTTTCTTTTTGTTTTTCGGTGGCGGAGAATTTTAAAGCCAAGATCCCAAACAAAATTTTACTTAAAAAATAATACGATAAAGAAGGAAAGTATTGCGAAAGCGTGTAGATAAATTCGCACAATGCCGGGATATTTTGTTCGCTTATCTTTTTTTCGGCAATTTCTTTGTATAACCCTTTTTCTTTAAAATAAAGTTCCCATTTTTTAAAATCCTCATAAGTATATGGGCGATTGATCGTGTCTTTCCTTATTTCCTGCCCCAAATCTCCTTGAAGAGCTTGCGTGAATGATTCAATGACATCCATATTCCTCACTCCTCTCCTAATTTGGGAATTCCTTGGTAAAAGAATCGTAGACAAACTTTTCGATACTGCTGTATTTCTTTTTTGCCGGAAAACACAAGACAGTCGTATAGTTGATGGGATCAGTGAAGTGTTTTTCAACCACTCCTATGTTGTCTAAGTAATTGTAATACTTTTTAAAATTGGCTGAGGGCAGTAAAGCAATCAGATTGGTACGCGTTGTGGATTCGACCATGTAATCCCAAGAATCGGACGTGATCAACACTTTTGTCTGAGACTTCATTTTTTTCAGTTTATCCATCACTAGCGTATGAGTTGCAAAGCCTTTATTAAATGTTGCTACGTACTGGTTGTCTAACATTCTCCAATTCAATTTTTCTTCTTTGGTCAATGGATGATTGGGGTGCATAAAAGCTGTCACTTCAGTCAATGCCAATATGTGTTTTTCAAATTTGTCTTTATGCAATTTTTTCGGATCATCCAACACAGCTGCATGAATGCGATTCTCGTTCAGCATGATTACTAATTCTTCATTGTTGGCCTCGATGATGTCGATCTTGATCCCTGGATTTTTCATCATAAAGGTCGGAATAAACTTGGTAAAAAACAGCCGCAGAATAATTGTTGAGATCCCTACTCTGATCGTTCCTTGTTGGATTTGCGCTTCTTGCTCCAACATTTCATGCAGGTTTTCATGTTTGTCAACTATTTCTAAAGCCTGCTGATACACCTTCTCCCCACTCGGTGTCAGACCGGTCAAACGACCATTCTTGCGATGAAAAAGTTTCAAATTCTCCTCTTTTTCAAAATTGATAATGAACTGGCTTAGTGCCGATTGGGTCACATGGATATTTTGTGCTGCCATCGTCAGATTTAAATTAGCATCGACTATGGCAATGAAATAATTAAGTTGTCCTATGTCTAACTTCATGTTTTTCTCCTCACAAAAATTCAGCTAAAAGTAAGTACACTAGTTACTTATACAACTCAATTATACATCAAATCAAATACTCCCACATTAATAATTCCTAATTAATGTGGGAGTAAAGCTTTCAAATTCTTTTCTATACAAATTTTATCTTAAATATTCAAAAACGCCTGCTGCTCCCATACCCATTCCGATACACATGGTGACCATACCGTATTTAGTTTCAGGACGCTTCGCCATTTCTCCCAACAGTTTGGCTGTCAAGATGGCTCCAGTTGCTCCTAATGGATGACCTAAAGCGATGGCTCCTCCGTTGACATTCACGATGTCACGGTTCATGCCTAGTTCATTCATAGAAGCGATAGCTTGTGCCGCAAATGCTTCATTGAATTCGATCAAGTCCATGTCATCTAGTTTCAATCCAGCCAATTTCAGTGCTTTAGGAACGGCATATACTGGTCCGATACCCATAAATTTAGGATCGACACCTGCCACGTTAAAGGAGACGAAACGAGCAATCGGTTTGATCCCTAATTCTTTCACCTTGTCACCAGACATCAGGATAACAAATCCAGCTCCATCACTAACTTGAGAAGAAGTCCCAGCCGTTACGCTGCCGTCTGCTTTAAAGACGGTACGCAATTTCCCTAGAACATCTAGCGTTGTATTCGGACGGATCCCTTCATCTTGATCAAACATTTCTGTTGTAACTTCCACTTCGTCACCTGTCGTTTTTACACGATGGATCTCTACTGGAACGATTTCATCTTTAAAGCGGCCTTCTGTTTGGGCCTTATGGGCTTTTTGGTGACTTTCAACACCAAATTGATCTTGCTCTTTTCTTGAGACATTGTATTTTTCAGCCACATTTTCTGCCGTCATTCCCATTGGAACAGCGATTTTCGGCCCATTTTCTTGTAAGTATGGACTATTTGTCGGTTCGCTTCCACCCATTTGAGTAGAACTCATAAATTCGATACCACCTGCTGCCAGTACTTCTGCTTGACCTGCTATAATAGCGTTAGCGGCAGTAGCAATCGTTTGAAGTCCTGAAGAACAGAAACGGTTAACCGTTTGTCCACCCACTGTTTCAGGAAGTCCGCTTCTAAGAGCGATAGCACGTGCAATATTGTTTCCTTGGAGACCTTCCGGAGTTGAACACCCCACAATAACATCTTCAATCAGAGAAGGGTCGAAATCGCCTTCTACTCTGTTAATAACGCCTTTTAAAACTTGAGCAGCGATGTCTTCCGGTCTATCATAAAAATAGGCTCCATCTTTCTTTCCTTTCGCTACAGCCGACCTTCCATATGCTACGATATAAGCTTCTTGCATCATATACAAATCCTTTCTATTTAACGCGGAGAAAGCCAGATTTGGTTTTCTTCGCAGTATCTTATTAATTTCTCAATGGTCTCTTTTTCTCTAACATGTGTACAATGCGTTCATACGTTTTTTCATTCTTGCTCAATTTAACAAAATTATCTTCTGAGATTTTTTGGAGCCATTTTTGATTGACTTTCGTGCCCAGAGGAACATTTCCGCCTGCCAATACATCGGCAATAGCACTGGTAACGACACCATCATATTTGGAAGCAAAGTGTCCATCGATCATTGAGTCAACTTGAGCTGCTGCGATTGCTTTGAAGTTGGTTCCAAGTACTTCGTATTCGACTAAGTTATTTGGAATGTAATTATAGGCAGCTTTCAATCGCAAGGTTTGCAATGCTGCTTCAAATACAAGTTCTTCATTTTGAATGATCATATCTGTTTCTTTCAAGAATCCGATTTTTTGTGCTTCATAAGCACTCATCGTCACGTGACCTGTTGAGACTTTCGTTAAAATATCTCCTAATTGACGGATCTTATCTGCTCTTGATACATCTTGACGATACACACGGTCAGCTAGTTCAGCCAGGCCGCCTCCTCCAGGGATCAATCCAACACCCGCTTCTACTAGACCAATATACGTTTCAGCCGCAGCTACTACGTAAGGTGAAGCCATCACTAATTCTGCACCACCACCGAGCGCTCTACCTTTCGCAGCTGTCACGATCGGTTTAGAAGCAAACTTCATACGTCTGACGGCTTCATGGAACAATTCTGATCCTTTTCGTGTTTCTGTGTCGACTAGTTCTTGATCGATGGCCATCTTCATGTAGTAAAGATTTGCACCTACACTGAAGTTCGGTCCATCTGAGTAAAGCAGTAATCCTTTATAATCTTCTTTTTCTAGTACATCAACTGCTTTGACGATATCCGCTTCAAATCCAATAGTGATGGTATTATTTGGCGTTCTCATCGCTAGCATCAAGAAATCATCTTGAGTCGCAAACAATTCTGAATCTTCATTTTTCCAAACTTGTTTGTGTGCGAAATCTTCTGGTTTGGATGCTGGACTAATGCTTTGGCTTTCTTGATAGAATGGTTCGTTACGCTCCTTGATCCATTCAGGCAGTTCGCCCAATTCTTTTTCCATTCTTGCTTTAACTTTATCTAAGCCTATCATGTCCCATAGTTGGAATGGTCCAACAGCCCAGTTGTAACCCCAAACCATGGCCCGATCTATATTGATGTACTCATTTGTTGCTTTAGGTACATTGATAGCTGAGTAATACATTAGATTACGCAGCGTTTCCCATAAGAAAATGCCCACTTCATCTTCAGATTCAAAAATAGTCGTTAAGTTTTTCGTTAAATCACGACTAAATTCTTTTAAAATAGCCAATTCGACCGGTTTAGGTTCAACATAAGTTTCAGTTTTTACATCAAATACTAAGCGTTTTCTGCCGTCTTTTTTGTAAAATCCTTGCTTCGTTTTGTCTCCCAGATTGCCCAAATCAACCATTTTCTCAACCAGTTTTGGCATTTTAAAATACTCAGTTTCTTCCGGATTGGACATCATCGTTTTTGTCACAAAGTAGCCAATATCGATTCCCACCATATCCAGTAATCTGAATGTACCTGTCTTAGGTCGTCCAATGATTTGACCGGTAATCGCATCAACTTCAGTGATCGATAAGCCAAGTTGTTCTGCACGGTATGCAGTATCGGAAGCTGAATAAGTTCCGATTCGATTCGCAACGAACCCGCTGACATCATTAGCATCTACCGCACCTTTGCCTAATACCGTTGAAACAAATGTTCTCAAATTCTCAGTCACAACTGGATCAGTTGTTTCATGAGGAATAATTTCCACCAGTTTCATGTAACGTGGCGGATTAAAGAAATGCACACCTACAAATCTTGCTTTTGCTTCTTTCGGAAGGGGTTTAGCAATAGCACCGATCGGAATACTGGAAGTATTGGTAGCAAGAATAGCATCTTGCTTCGCAATAGCAGCCACCTTTTGCCACAAATCGTGTTTGATCGCTAGTTTTTCAGTGACGGCTTCAATAAAGATATCGGAATCGTTGCCTTCTTTTAAATCGTCTTCAAAGTTGCCATACGTCAAATTTTTATTCCAATCGGCATTATACAGCATGCTTTTTTTGGGGTGTGTAATTCTGTCGTATGCACCTTTACTCAGTTTATTTTTATCCTCTTTATCTAAAACGATATCTAATAGTTTTACTTTTAGACCTGCATTGACCAACAAGGCAGCAATTTGAGCTCCCATTGTTCCTGCGCCTAATACTGTTGCTTTTTTTATATTCATTTCTATACCTCCAAAACTTAAGTTAGTGACATTGATATTATTTTTTTGATGTAGCCTGCTTTAATTGCTTGTTCTCTCAGTTCCTCTCTGAAAGCTGGATCTGCGATCGAAATCATTTCTTCGACACGATCTTCAATACTTCTGTTGAACATATCAGCGATCCCATGCTCAGTCACAAGGTACTGAACATCAGCCCGTGGAACCGTTACCGGAGTTGCTTCAGGGAAGGAGAACACAACGTTAGAAGTCACTTCGCCTGTTTTTTCGTTTTTATTTGTAGAAGGTAAGCAGATAAAACTTTGACCGCCTTTAGATTTTGTTGCTCCGCGTACAAAGTCATTAGCGCCTCCAACAGAACTGATAAATCGTGTACCTGATCCTTCTGAGACCACTTGTCCAGTCAAATCAGCCATCAAACAGCCATTAACGGAAACAAAGTTATCGATTTGAGCAATTCGCGATGGATCATTTACAATGTGCAATGGCTCGATACTGATTTGGCCATTCTTACCACTGAAGTCGTACAATTTGCGTGTGCCCATTGCGAAACCGCCTCGTATCGGTCCAGAAATCACACCTTTTTCAGTCAAGTACACCATCGATTCTGTGATCATTTCGGTATGCACAGATAAATCTTTTTTACTCTCTAGTCCATAACTTACAGCATTTGCCAAACCGCCGAACCCGATTTGGATAGTAGAACCATCTCTAACATGAGGAACGATCCACTCAGCAATTTTTTTATCGATATTGCTGGAAGGCGTTTCTGGAACTTCAAGCAGCTGCTCATCCTGTTCAATAATCACATCCACATCATCGATATGAATTTTATTGTGGGTCCCGTTTACCTCTGGAACATTTTTGTTGACTTGAACGATGACTTTTCCGGCTACCTTACTGCCGACCTCTCCGATAGTAACGCCCATAGGTCCGAAGTTGAAGTATCCATCTGCATCCATTTCAGAAACCGTCGAAACAAATGTTGTCGGTTTTATCCGTTGTTCGATCAACAGATCCAAATTAGAAAAGTTGACGGGATCGATTGAAAATGTTCCGTATGAAATCACTTGGCGTTCTAGTGGTCCCATGAAGAAAGAATGGAATCTGATTCTCTCTGCAACTTCCGGATTAGTGAAAAAATCAAAGGGATGGATAACAAATGCCGAATATAATTTGACGTTTTCGTACTCTTCGTACCGTTTAGTTATAGCAGTGATCAATGAGATCGGCATAGCAGCAACTGGGTTAGACAAAATCACCTCATTACTTTGAATTTGCGAAGCAGCTTCAGTCAGGCTTTTTAATTTGATTTGATATTGCTCTTTAAAAGTCATCCTTACACCTTCCAATCTATTTTATGTTGTTTCGACTAAACGAAAGCAGATATACCAGTTAATTTACGTCCAATGATCAACGCGTTCATTTCATGAGTACCTTCATAAGAATAAATAGCTTCTGCATCACAGAAGAATCGTGCTACATTTCTTTCAAGCGTAATACCGTTTCCACCACATACTTCACGTCCAAGTGCAGCTGTTTCTCTTAAGCGTAAAGAGTTGTTCATCTTAGCAAGAGAAGCATTGATCTCACTGAATTCTCCTCTTTCTTGTAATTCAGCTAAGCGAGCACTTAAAGCTAATGCATTGACCGCATTTGCTTGCATTCTTGCTAATTTTTCTTGAACCAGTTGGAAACTTGCGATTGGTTTGCCAAATTGAACCCGATTTGTTGTATATTCAAGTGCTGCCTCTAAAGATCCTGCCATCATTCCTGCTCCAGCATAAGCTACTCCAGCACGTGTTGCGTACAATACTTTCGCGACATCCTTGAATCCATTGATATTTTGTAGACGATTGCTTTCAGACACTTCCACATTGTCCAAATGAATGTTTCCATTTTGAACGATCCTTAAAGCGATCTTGTCATCGATATCATCTACACTTAACCCTTTTTGTCCTTTTTCTACGATGAAACATTTTACTTTGTTGTCTTCCAAATCTCTCGCATATACTGGAATCAAATCAGCTGAACTAGCTCCACCGATCCAACGTTTTTCACCATTTATGATCCATTTGTCTCCTTCACGACGTGCAGTAGTTGATAATCCTGCAGCTGTATCAGATCCATGTTCAGGTTCAGTTAAGGCAAAACACGTTTGTAATTCAAAGTTTTGTAGTTTAGGCAACCATCTCATTTGTTGTTCTGGGCTGCCGCCTAATAAGAAGGAGAAGTAGCCAAGTCCTGCATGTACTCCAAAGAATGTTGCAATCGAAGCATCGAACTTGTATAAATCATATGCCAAGAATAAAAAGTAAGTATTTCGCCATGTAAATTGGTTCGGTTGATTTTCAAACAATACAGGATCACTTATTAGTCCTGTTTTTGCTACATGTTTGAATTCTTCAAACGGAAATTCTCCTCTTTTCCAGTAATCATTGATGACTGGTTTCAGATGTTCTTCTACTGCTTTACGTACACGTTGCAATACAACAATTTCTCCATCAGTTAAATTTTCTGAGAATTTCAAAATATCCTCTGGGTACATTTCCTTCAATACTTGTTCTCTATTTTCCAATTTTGATACTTGTTCGCTTTTTTCCATTTCTAATACTTGTTCGCTATTTTTCATTCCCGACACTCCTTATTATTTATTGTATAAGCGCTTACATTCTTATTATAGAAGCCATCCTCCTATTCTTCTAATTACAATTTGTAATACCGAACATTACCTTTTTTAATGAGTCCTTAAAAAAGCACTCCTATCAAGTCTTTGAGCAATCTGCTTAATGAAATTTGATCAAATGATTTGTTGAAAAATGCACAAAATTTTGCAAAAAAAAAAAAAGCGTCCAAAGATTCTGGATCATCCTTTAACGATTGGATGATCCTCTCCTTTGACGCTCAACATTTTTTTTTAGTGGTTTATTGTTACAACCGGTAGCTCATTCAAAAGCCGACTGATTTCTCTCTTGTCGATTTTACCCACCGAATTCACTGGAAATACATCTAAAAAGATGTAGTGCTTAGGTGTTTTATACCCAGCTAAGTTATCATAAGCGTGTTGCTCTAAAGCTGTTATATTTGATCGGTCGCCATCATACATAAGTGCCGCTCCAACAGATTGTCCATATTTTGGGTGTTCATAGCCGACAACTACAGAGCTTTTAACATGAGGATTATCATTCAAGACTTGCTCCACTTCAGATGGGAAAACATTTTCGCCACCAGTGATGATCATTTCTTTTTTTCGATCAACGATATAGAAAAGCCCGTTTTCGTCCTTCTTAGCCAAGTCGCCTGTCCTGACATACGCGCCCAAAAAGGCTTTTTTTGTTTCTTCTGGATTGTTCCAATATCCGTCAAACGTATGCTGTCCTGCCAGCAGCAATTCGCCTACTTGCCCCTGCCCAACTTCTTTATCATTCTCGTCCACTATTTTTGCATCAACAAAGAAGCTCGGATAGCCGATACTGAATGGATGTTGCAAAGCGATTTCGCCCGTTAATTTAAAATTATTGGGACCTGCTTCTGTCAATCCGTATGAATTGATCAATGGAATATTTTCTTTCACAAAATAATTTACCACCTCTTTGAGCGGCGGGGATCCTCCAGCCACGAATGTATGCACACTCTCTAAGTTATCTCCGCTAAAGTTTTCCGCACTGATCAACCCATAATACATAGTTGGCACCATGAAAAGCATCGTAGGTTTATATTGTTTGATCATTTCATTCGTATGGGCTCCGTCGAAAAAGCGATCGATGATGACTTTTCCGCCAATCAGCAATAATGGGATAACAATACCGGAAAGACCTGCTATATGAAACATCGGAGCACTGGCAATCGTGACATCATCATGCGTAATGTTCCAGCTCATGATCGTATTCATAGAGTTGTTAACCAAACCGTTATGCGTAATGATGGCACCTTTTGGGTCGCCAGTCGTTCCGGTAGTATAGATCAGCATGACAGGTGCATCCAACTCTAAAGATTCCGATTGAAATTCCACATGATTTGGATCTTCACATATCTCATTGTACTCTTCACCATCGACATCCAGTGACAGCAACGAAGCATCTACAAAAGACAGACGTTCGCTGATTTGACTGGAATGCAAAATGAGTTTGGGTTCTGCGTTTTCGATGACTCTTTTTATTTCAATTGGTTTCAGTCGCCAATTCAACGGAATAAAAATGGCTCCTAACTTTATACTTGCAAGTAAAAGATCAAAGTAACTAAGATCATTTGGCGCATAGAGTGCGACTCTATCTCCTTTTACCACGCCTTTTTGCTTAAGGTAATGGGCTAAGTTCTCAGCGCGAAAATTGATTTCTTTGTAAGTCCACTCTATTCTTTTTAACGGATCAACCAAAGCTATTCTATCAGGTGTCAACAAAGAACGTACTTTTATCCAGTCTAAATTCACTTCTATCCCTCCACAAAACATACAATTTTGTGTAAGCGCTTGTATACGTGTTTATCATAACAGTATTTTTTTAATTTGTCTAAAAGTATTTATTTTTTATCGTTATCTTTAGTGTTGCCAGATCAAGTAGATCAATTTCTTGAAATTTTCGGAGAAATAGGAGTTGCTTGTAGCCGTGTAAAGAATTCAATGCGAATTAAGGGGCGTTAACGCTTCAGCGATTACGCTCCGGTTGAGGCTTGAATGCCGGAAGAAATTTCTTTTTGAAACACCAACACCATTTACTAAAAAAACTGGGTTTATAATTTTTAGTTAGGACAATTGCCCCAATACCTTCACTAAATAAATTTTTATGGCTGTATAATTTTTGGTGTGGATGAAGAACTACGCCTACTCTATTGTAAAGTATGGGTATTTAACCTCTTTATGGCGTTCAAGAGAATTAAGATTCTAAGCAGTTTCTACGAAGATTATAAATTAAATTCTTATCATCATTTATGATA
>NZ_JAWOBT010000097.1:0-35001 GCF_046484155.1 Alkalibacterium sp. | reverse complement strand
TTTATGAAGGGTCTGGGCCCTGGCCGGCCAGTCTTTTTCTGCCTCCCGAGGGATTTCCCATTCCTGCCATTTTTGAGCGAGTGCTACGTTGAGCTGCTCCCGCAGGGGCTCCATCGCTTCCCAATTGTAATAAATATGAGCATTAAAAAACTACTAATAACCCTCATTTACTTATGGTAAGGTTCATAGCTTGTTCTAAGAAATGATTGTGACATTCCTTTAGTGTCATGTAAGACAGCCGTATCAGATCGAGCTGCGGTTTTTGAAAAAAACCTCATTTATTTATGGTACGGTTCATTCCGCATGATTCGAAAGGCGCGGTAAATCTGTTCCACTAAGATGAGACGCATGAGCTGATGTGGATAGGTCATTTTACCGAAAGAAATCGTCGTGTCGCTTCGTTTCATAACGGCTTCGCTCAATCCCAAGGAACCGCCAATGACAAAGACGATCTTGCTTTTACCATGGATCATGAGCTGTTCGATCTCTTTGGCAAAGGATTCGGATGTCCGCTCTTTAGAATCTATCGCCAAGGCAAAGACATACGCCTGGTCTGGTATTTGGGCCAGTAGACGCTCGCCTTCTTTGTCTTTGACCTGAACCATTTCAGCTTCGCTTAATTTTTCGGGCGCTTTCTCGTCGGGCACTTCTATAACTTTGATTTTAGTGTAGGCACCTAAACGTTTCGTGTATTCCTCGATCCCTTTTTTCAAGTACTTTTCTTTTAGTTTACCGACTGACAATATAGTGATATCCATGATTGACTCCCTTAGTTTAAACTTGATCGAGTATTTTTGTTAAAATGCGTTTCAAATCTTCAAATTCGTCCTGTTCCAGCAGTACTTCTTTAGAGAATTTAACGGGTATTTCCTCCGCCTGCTTTTCTATTCCGCGTCCCTTGCTCGTTAAACTTACGTCCACCACTCGTTCGTCTGCACTTGAACGTCGACGCTCGACTAAACCGTGTTCTTCCATCCTTTTCAACATTGGTGTCAATGTTCCCGAATCCAGATACAGTCGCTCGCCTAACTCTTTGACCGTTACCGTCTCTTCTTCGAACAAAACCAGCAAGACCAAATACTGGGGATAGGTCACACCTAACTTCTCGAGTAACGGGCGATATAATTTGGTGATCTGTCTGGTTGCTGCATATAGTGGAAAACATAATTGATTACTTAATTTCAAAATATCTTTCGTCACGTTCATACACTCCTCTTTCTTTTCATTATAGCAAGTTATTTGATAAGTTTATACACTTTGACAACATCAATTTAATTGTGTACAATTAAATTATAGACAATTAAAACAAAGAGGTGTTTATATGGGACTAGCATTATATACAGCAGAAGCCACTGCACTTGGTGGTCGCAAGGGACATGTTAAATCTTCAGATGGAAATTTAGACCTCGATCTATCTATGCCAAAAGGTTTAGGTGGCAAAGAAGTCGAGGGAACGACCAATCCAGAACAGCTCTTTTCGGCAGGCTATGCCGCCTGTTTTGATAGTGCCCTTCAGTTATCTGCTCGAAAAGCGAAAAAGAAAACCACTTCTGCCGTCACAGCTAAGGTGAGTATCGAGAAAAAGTTGAAGGGTTTCGGTTTAAGCGTCGAACTCTATGTTGAAATCGAAGGAGTCACTCAAGTAGAAGCCGAAGAGTTAGTGGATCAGGCACACGAAGTCTGTCCTTATTCCCGAGCTATCGAGGGAAATGTGAAAGTCAAAAAAACAGTTAAAGCTCTATAAGTGGTTCACACTATCCACAGGGATTCTTTGTTGGTCTAACAAGGAATCTCTTTTTGTGCACCCATTTTTTCACAGTTATCCACAAAGTTATACACATATCCACATTTTTTTGTTCCCGTTTATATTTATGAAAGCTTGAATCACCGTTTAAAAATAACTCATTTAAGTTAAAAGTTATGCACAAAAAAATTGCTTTGTGTTAATATCTTAAAAACCCAAACAAACGCTTTCATGTCAGTGTTTAGAAAAATAAAAAATCTGGTTGTCATTTAGTTACACACAGGCAGTTATGCAGTTGTGCATAACTTTACCCGCTGGAATACTGTTGTAAAAGTATTCTCGAAATAGTTATCCACACCCGAACGGTTTTATCCCATGGATAACTTTGACCTACTCAAGTCAGCTGATGCTCAAGCGATACAAGTGAACCCTTTTATTCTCTTCACTCGTACCGATACGTATCGAATCGACACAAGTGGCCCTTCACAGCTGTCACACTTATGCCGATTAGCTGACAATCGGCATAAGTGGCTAATGACTTATTGCTCACTCGTGTCGATAAGGGACCAAAACTCTAGATTAAAAACGAACACAGCCTGAATTAAAGGCTGTGTTCGTTTTTTTTTAGTCTATAATGTCTCATCGGTGCTTTGCATGGTTACTGTCGCTGTTTGCCGTTCACCATCACGATAAAATTCGATTTCAATTTCATCGCCCACTTCCGTGTCATAGATCTCTTGTCTCAGTTCGATCCCATTCGCAACTTCTTCGCCATTAAACGATACAATGACGTCATTGGCTTGCAGTCCTGCTTTATCAGCCGAACTTTCAGGTTGAACTTCTGCTACTACAATGCCCTCAGTCACATCTTCAGGCATGTTCAGTATCTCTTGCTGTTGCTGGGGTGAGACCATTACTAGGTCAACCATTCCTACACCGATAACGGGCCTGACCACTTCGCCATTCCGCTCTAACTGATTAATGATGTCTAAAGCATCATTGCTCGGAATAGCAAATCCCATTCCTTCAACGGTCGACAAAGAAATTTTCATAGAATTGATGCCAACGACTTGACCGGCAATATTGACAAGGGGGCCACCTGAATTCCCTGGATTGATTGCTGCGTCAGTTTGGATGGCCATCATCTCCCAGTCGTTTTCTCCATCCATATTTGTATCCACAGGGACCGTTCGCCCTGTGGCTGAAATGATTCCCGAGGTTACCGATGATGCAAAATTTGTACCCAAAGGTGAACCGATAGCAATAGCGGGTTCTCCAACTGTTAAGTTTTCTGAATCGCCGAATTGTGCAGTCTTAGTCACGACTTCTGAGTCGATAGCTAGAACAGCCAAGTCCGTCCAGATATCTGCACCAATAACCGAAGCTTCGACACGGGAACCATCTTTAAATAACACTTCGATGGCGTCAGAACCGTCGACCACATGATTATTAGTGAAAATATAAGCAGTGTCTCCGTCTACTTTATATACTGCACCACTGCCCGTGCCGACTTGCTGTAAGTTTTCTTCATCCGTATTTTCGTAACCCTCGTACCATCCATAAGGATCTTGCCCCACCTGCTGCATGTTGATGACCGAAACAACAGCGTCATCGACTTCTTGAACGGCATCCGTAATGTCCGACGAAACATCCACTCGCACTTCAGAAATTTGCACTTCTCCCTCTTCTGTTACAGGGGTATTTTCTTCCACTTCTGTGGCGGGATCCGATTCTGTTTCAGTGTCGATCAAGTCACATCCAACGAGCATCGCGCTTGTTAGACTCAACGTCAGTAAAGCTCTGATAGATTTTTTTTTCATCATTTACTTCCTCCAGTACACTTCCTGCATAGATACATTTTAGTCTAAAATCATGACATTTTTATGTCTTTTTTCATATGATATTATGATACAATTTTAACATAATCTATTTTTTTATCGTATCAGAAAGCTTTTTGATCAACTTCCCTTTGAAAAACAAAAAAAGCTTATTTTCTCTTTTGATAAATAGTCAAAAGAGAAAACAAGCTTTATGCTTCTATAAAGTAAATAATCGACACGGTTCATCCGGATCAGTATCCAATAACTGAAAACGTTCGTTTACACCGGTATCTTTTCTTTCCAGAATCTCTTCAACCGTTTGATGTGCCACTTCCTTGATATTGTTTTCCCTACTCAAGTGACCCAAATAGATACGCTTTGTTTGATCACCGATGATCTCGGCTAAAGCTAAGGCACCGTCTTCGTTGGATAAATGACCTTTGTCCCCAATGATACGCTGTTTTAAAGACCAGGGATATCGGCCCATCCGAAGCATGCTCAGATCATGGTTGCTTTCAAATAAGTACGCATCCGCTTCTTTAACCAAGCCGCGCATGCGATCGCTGACGTATCCGGTATCTGTCAGCATGACAAAGCGCTTATTGTTTTTTTGGAAGGTATAAAACTGCGGGTCGATAGCATCATGAGAAACTGCAAAACTTGAGATATCAATATCTCCTAAGGTCAACGTTTTCTCGTTTGAAAAATGATACTTCTGTTCAACTTTTAATTTTCCTAATTTAGGTTCCATCGCCTGCCACGTTTTTTCGTTAGCATAAATATCTAAATTATACTTTCGAGCTAAAATACCGACACCCTTAATATGGTCAGTATGCTCATGCGAGACTAAGATGGCATTCAAATCTTCAGGTCGACGCCCGATCTTGCTTAACATCTCAACCGTTTTTTTACCGCTGAGTCCACAATCAACTAATATTTTCATTTGATCGGTTTCGATATAGGTACTGTTTCCTGAACTGCCACTAGCTAAAATACTAATGCGCAGGTCGGATTGTTCTGACTGCATCATGGACTGATTCCTCTCTCTGCGAATACTCATTGTCTATTTTACAACAAGTCTCCTCCTACAAGCAAGAATACTTTTCCAGGTGCTTCATCCTTTATTCTGCACTTTCATCGGGTTCTTCTGCTTCTTCTGGATCGATTTCCTCATCATCGGCTTCATCCGGTTCCTCTTCTTCTGGTTCTTCTGGAACGACAGGTGTGACTGGATCTGAGATGATCGTACGTTCAAAGGCATCCACCCGTAGAACTTGCTCTCCGCTTGTATCTGTAACAGGCACATACCATACCGGTCCATACATGCTCAAGTCTTCCAGATGCAGTGTACGGTAATAGGTTAAAATCGGTCTTCCGACAGTGGAATTAGAACTTATCTCGTTGTTCTGAAAAAGAATTTCAATGGCTTGCCTATCGGTAATGACTGACTGTGTTGATCCCTGAGGAATCATTGGGCCGGCGTAGTTTTGCTGATAAGAGATAATATTTCCGTCACTACCATAAAACAGAGAGATCTCAGACGTTCCATCTGCTACTGGAATACCTTCGACTTCCTGGGCATAGATAAAGCGATTCTGACTACGGTCATATCTTAGATACATATATTCTTCACCAAACAAGACGGAACCGTCAAGAATAAAAGCATTCAGTTTCGCATAGTCCTCTTCGGTGAATCCGTCATCAGGATTCCCTTCGATTTCGATTGGATCCGATAAAATACTCGTATAAAGTGAGCCATCTTCAGCGACAGAACCTGCCTGATTTTCCAGCTGATCCACGTTGTCTTCCAATGATTGATTGCTATCCGCCTGAACATAATACACGTCTCTTTCTTCTTCCTGCAGTGTCGGAATATTAATACCGATTTGTTCCATTTCTCGAATCAGGTTAACTTGACCAGGCGAACTCGTTGCCTGTTGAATATCGTTACGATTTAAATAACTGACCAGCAGGTAAACATTTAAGAGCAAGAAGGTGATCAGGAAGATGTTTTCTACTTTTT
Organism: Alkalibacterium sp.; assembly: GCF_046484155.1. Taxonomy (GTDB): domain Bacteria; phylum Bacillota; class Bacilli; order Lactobacillales; family Carnobacteriaceae_A; genus Alkalibacterium. The sequence continues at coordinate 29,414 of NZ_JAWOBT010000097.1, read as the reverse complement.
TAAAATCCATTTAGCGATTCCTCCTGTGATTGGATAAAGCGACCCACTTCTACCCATGAGCCTTGTGCTTCTACATACCAGTTAGGTTCAAAATGAACCACCCTTTCATCTTCTTCACTTTCCGTCCAAGTCAGGCCAATGCGCATATCTTCAATGTAATCAAGACCCAGTTCCATTTCTTCAAGTTGATCGATGATATCTCGTCCACTGGGTAATATCTTCGTCCGCTCACCCGTTAATGTTAAAGGTGTTTGAACGACTCGAAGCGGGACACGCAGATTCGTTCGGCCGCTTTCTACGACAGTGATTTCATTCGTCGATTCATACTGCTGATAACTGTAGACAGGATACCCCTGGATATACCGTTGAAACGTTACTTCGTGCGTTTCTGGAGCATAATCCTGATAGTGCACATCTTCGGTCCAGTTTTCTATTTGAGTCAGCTCCTGATAACTGCTGCGCAGTCGCTCACTAAACGTCATCTGACCCATGTCTGATCGTTGTCTCAAATATGTCAACGTATTTGTAGCATCATTGATTCTCACTTCTGTCGTCAAATCGATGTACCGAGTCGTACTACCTGTTCGTCTCACATCTATTTCTGACGTATCCGTGAAAAACTGATAGATAAACAAATTATTCGGCAGACGTTCGACGAGATAATCATGATACTCCACTTCCTGTTCTTCTACAGGTAGATAGAGATAGCGCTCGTTAACTTCCACAGGTTCAACATCCGTCAAGACGTTCTCCTCTGAATGCAGTAATTCATCGACTATATCCACTGTATAGTCAGTTTCCTCGATTTGATATAAAAATTCACTATGCGAATCATAGAAACCGGCGCGCTCTGGATCATCGGTGTTCATGAATACGTGGGTAAACGTGCGGTTTTCATAATCCGTCGGTAAATCATTGAAACCATCCTCGAAAAGTCCAAAGGGCACCGGTGCATCAAAGACAAATTCAACCCAGTTTTCATCATTCAGATAATCCTGATAGGCTGAGTAACTTAATCTCTGCGGCGATTGAACTTCTCCAAAAGTTATCTCCGGCAAATACGTTTCAAACCATTCATCGGTGTAATGTATGTTGACATCTATTTTTCTGCCTAAAGCATTGCGATGCCAGATGATCTTTTTGGGAGAAAAGACTTCAGTCAATGAACGATCGACCAGCGAAGCGGGAACAGGGCTTCCCACTCCTGATGAAGGCTCACGCAGCTGAACACCCGTTGTCCAAAGTTGGAAACTCAAAAACAAACTTAAGCCGATCAATCCCGTTAAGAGTACATGTTTAATTCTGGACCAGATCATTCCCACTCCTCCTCTTCATATGGGACATATGGCAGGGAGAGATAAAACGTCGTGCCTTTACCTTCCGTGCTTTCGGCCCATATACGACCACCGTGCTGTTCCACCACTTCTTTGGAAATAGCTAAACCTAAGCCACTTCCTCCCATGGCTCGTGACCGTGCTCTATCGACACGATAAAAACGAGAGAATATCTTACTGATATCTGATTTGGGAATGCCCATGCCTTCATCACGGATACTGATCAAGACAGTGTCTGCTCTTTTTTCCATTTTTCCTATGATCGTACCGCCATCTGGTGAATACTTGATAGCGTTATTCATGATATTGTCTAAGACTTGAATGATTCGGTCTGGATCAACTTCAACAAAAACGGATTCTTGCAGTATGTCTTTTTTGATTTGATGATTTTTCCCTTCATATTCAGCTGAATGAATCAGCATATCAAAGCGGTTAAGCACATGATCAAGCATCTCTGTTAAATCTACAATTTCCAGATTCAGCGAGCTTTTTCCTGAATCTATGCGTGACAAGTGCAGCAAGTCTTGGATCATTCGGATCATACGGTCTGTCTCATTTTGAGTGACTTCCAAAAAGCGTGGAGCCAAATCCGGATCCTGCCAGGCCCCATCTGCCAGCGCCTCGATATAACTGCGCATACTCGTTAAGGGCGTACGCAGCTCATGTGAAACGTTGGATACAAACTGTTTACGTTCTTCTTCTATACGCTCTTGTTCGGTGACGTCATGCAGCACACAGACTATCCCGCTGATGAAGCCCGATTCTCTTTGAATCAGGGAAAAGGACGCACGCAGGATGATGGGTATCCCATTCTGTTTACTGTTTACCAGCATCTCGTCTTGTTTTTCTAAAATGCGACGCAGCGTGATCTCTTCTTCAATATCTAACACAGATAATAAATTCTGACCTAGAGCATCCTCTTGAGTTCTATCAAGCATTAACTGGGCCATTTCATTGATGATCATGATTTTTCCACGTCTGTCTGTCGCGACAACGCCATCTGTCATGTGCGTCAACACACTGTCCAACCGTCTTCTTTCGGCATCGATCAGTTCTTGTGCATCGGCAACGTCATCAGATAAATCATTGATCGACCCGGCCAATTGACCTAGTTCATCTTCGCCGTATACTTTGAGGGTACCTGAATAATCTCCTTCAGCAATCTGCCGGGTTTGAATCTGCATTTCTTTGATCGGCTTGGTTAACGCGCGCGAGACCATGTTGGCTAAAATAAGCGACAACACGATTGCGACCGCACTGGATTGTAAAAAGATCAAGGTGATCTGAGAAATCTGAGTGTACACGGATTCGATATTGCTTTCCATTAAAATAGCACCCAGGAACTGAGACTCTTCACCGCTTGAAAAAACAGGTTCAACCATTTTCCATCTTCTGTTTTGGGTGACTTGATCGATGACTTGTCTGGGTATCGAATTTTCTGTTATTTGTGCTTGTCTTAAATCCACATCATCGGACAGCTGCCCCACGATGTTTTGTTGTGTCGTATCACTTGTTCCCAAAACGATGAGTTCGGAATCGACAACTTGAAGATCAGTAATGCCACTACCTGAAAATTCAGTCAGTAGATCCCCGATTTCCTGTTCTGGATCAACCTCACTCTGTTCGCCACTTTCTTCAATCTCTAAATAAGGAAGAATGGTACTTTCCAAAAAACTCATTTGTACCTGGCGATCTTCCTGGAAGTTAGCGATCAGTTGACGTTCTATTTGGGTAATAAAATTCGCCCCGATCAACTGCAGGGCGAATACAAGTAATAACACAATCACAAACACGATTTTAGTGTTTATAGACTGATAAAAACGAATCTTTTTTTTCATAAATCACTACTTCTCCTGTTGTTCAGGACTTCTAAGGTAATACCCGACGCCCCGGCGTGTCACCAAGAAATTCGGATGACTTGGATTATCTTCGATTTTTTCACGCAGGCGTCTTACCGTAACATCTACCGTTCGAACGTCCCCAAAATAGTCATAACCCCATACCGTTTCGAGTAAGTGTTCGCGAGTCATCACCTGACCGATATGTCTAGCCAGATAATGAAGCAATTCAAATTCACGGTGAGTCAATTCGATAGAGTCTCCGCGTTTTGAAACAATGTAGGCGTCTGGATGAACGGTTAAGTCCCCCACTTCGATATCATTGGTTTCTGCTTTAGCAGTTTCAGTATTTTGAATGGATGCTTGTCTTCTGACATTAGCTTTGACACGCGCAACTAATTCCCGGTTTGAGAATGGTTTAGTGACATAGTCATCTGCCCCCAGCTCCAAACCTAATACCTTATCAATTTCCTGATCCTTGGCTGTTACCATGATAATAGGTATATCTTTCGTTTTTCGCACTTCTCGACAGACTTCCAGTCCATCCATTTTAGGTAACATCAAATCTAATATGATTAAATCCGGATTTTCTTCTTCAACTTTTTGAAGTGCTTCTTCTCCATCAAATGCAGTGACCACTTCAAATCCTTCTTTTTCAAGGTTAAATTTCACAATATCGGAGATTGGCTTTTCATCGTCGACAACTAATATCTTTTTCAAAGATGTTCCTCCTCAGAACTGTTTTAGCGTACATAATGCTGCGGTGCTTTTCACTTCGATTATACCCTACCTAAAGGGCATGTTCAATTTTACTTCATCGCACTCTCTGTGCTTATTTAGTTAATACAACTTTTAAGGCATGTGTTTCATTGGCTTTGGCTTTTTTTGTTGGAAATAATTCTAACGAGACAACTGACTCATGTTCTAAAACGATAACAGGGATAACTGTTTTGAATCCTCTCTCACTGATCAATTTCAGATCGAAGGTAGCCAGCTGATCTCCTTTTTCAACACGCCTGTTTTTTTCCAAGGAGGTTTGAAAACCTTGACCGTTAAGCAGTAAGGTATCAATGCCAATGTGAACCAGCACCTTCAGCCCTTCATCAGTCTCGATATAATACGCATGCTTAGCATCTGCCACTTCGATCAGTTTTCCTGAAACGGGCGCATACACCACTTCGGATGTTGGTATTATAGCGTAACCATTCCCGATCATCTTTTGTGAGAACAGATCATCCCGCACTTCTTCTATCGGAATAATTTCTCCGTCAGTGACCGCGCTCAAAATCAATTCCCTTCTTTTATGGTCCTGCTCTCTATCTTGATCTCCAAACTCGTTAGTCTGACTACTCATTTTCTTCTCCCTTTTAAAGTGACAGATTTTAATCTGAAAAGGCACAGTGGCAGCATTCTCCAAGTCTCACCTTGTTGCTTTTTTCACTCTATTTTTGTATTTTCAATAACAAACCACAAAAATCCTATTGTGTTGCTACTATTCTAACAATTAAAGCTCTTTCAAGCAATATTTTTTCATTAGCGTTTTAGTTGGTGTTATTTTTACTTCATGGTATTCTAATACTATAGACGTAAAATCCATGAAAATGATCAGTAAAGGAGGCACACGATGGAATTAGGTTATCTTATTTCGCTCATTATTTTAGGTGTATCACTTGTTTTCCTTATCGGGATGGGTGTGTATGCTATGAAAAAGATGAAACCGACACTGAAAAATATTGAACGGACTCAAACAACTGTACAAGATCAGATCGAACATTTTACCAACGAAGGTGATGCGCTTCAAAAGAAAGTGAATCTTATCATGACACGCGTCGACAGCACCAAAGACGTTGCGGAAATCAATTTAGAACGAATGAACGAATTATCAGATTATGCGTCTAGCTTGTCTCATTCTTTAACTTATTTAAAAGAGCATGGTGGTGACTATTCGAAAGGTATTGCAGAAAATACCTATATGGAATTAAAAACGGATGGCCCTCGTTTAGCTGAAACATTCAAACGCGCTTTCAAACGAACAATTGAAAAGCAAAAGCACCGTCACCAAGATAATAACGCGCAAACATCATAATTAGTCTATTTTGAAAGGATGAAAGAATTATGCCAAAAGTAAGTTTATCAAGAGCTGTACTCATGAGTGCTGCTTCCGCCTTTGCCGCTTTATTATTCGCTCCCAAAAGAGGAAAAGAATTTAGAGAAGATTTAAAAGATGAAGCCCTCAAATTAAAAGATTCAAGCGAAGAAAAAGCCCAGGATCTGGTTGATGATTTTAAAACATCATATATGGAAGCTGAGAGAGAATTAGAATCAGAACAGGCTAAATTAGATGCAAAACAAGCGAAGTTAAACCAGACGATTGAAGAAATTGAAAGAGACCTGGCTTTAAGTGAAGCTGAAAGACAAGGAACAATAGAAGCTGATGCCATTTCAGCTAGTCAAGCGATGTACACAGATGACAAAATCGGCGATGTGAAAGACACCGCACTCGAACCCGAACACGATCAAGCTATTCCAAAAGATAAAGTGGATGAAGCTTTACACGATAATGCCTTATCAGATGATGAAGATTTTCAAATCGATGAGTCAGCTGCCGATGATGAAGATGAGGCTTCATTAAAAATAAATCCTAACAACTAATTCAAAATAAAAAAGGGATCCCTCAAACAGAGAGGGACCCCTTTTTTATTTTGAATTTGGTTTTCTGATCCAGACAGACAGCGATTCTGCGTTCACCGGAAACGTTGCATGACCTTCTTCGTTAATCGTTATTTCTTCTTCTCGATTTTTCAATAAGTCAATAAAGATATCACCCGCATGCAAAGCTCCTACATACATATCTTTGTACCCTTCGTCTCCGTTGGATATGATAACAGCACACCCCTCCGGATGCTCGTCATCTCCTATTCGCGTGAAACCGATACAATTCCTGTGATCTAAATAATTATTTTGTTCGCCATAAGCATATTCTTTGCGTGCATGTAGCAAGGTCTCGATCTCGTATTGACAGCCCTCATAATCCACATTGCCACTATATCCATAATAATCGCCATAAAAAACACACGGGTAACCATAAGAGCTTAATAATATAAAGCCGTAAGCGATTGGTTTAAACCATGGTTCTACATATGATTCCAAAGCTTGATTGGGCTGCGAATCATGATTTTCTACAAAGGTCACCGCCTGCTCGGCATTACTTTTATAAAGCGTCCCATCTATTAACTTTCTCAAGTCGAAATCGCTGTGCTGTTTACTGGCTTCATGTAAAGCGAAGTGGAAACGTACATCCATCATCGAAATGGAATAATCATTTTCCTCTAAATAATCTTCTAAGAATTCATAGCGTTGTTGCCAATATTCAGCGACAAAAAAGAAGTTTTCGTCATATGTTTCTCTAACGTCTTCGATCAGCTCTTTCATAAATTCACTGTCAATATGCTTGACCGCATCTAGCCTTATGCCGTCAATCTTTGTTTCATCAATGAACCAGTGAATCCATTTTTTTGTCTCTTCAACAACTTCCGGATGACTATAATCAATGTCTGCAAACATAAGGTAATCATAGTTCCCCAATTCTACAGATACATTTTCATCTGGAGCCCATCCCTTTCCTTCGCCTTCAATACGGAAAATTCCATGGTCACCTGTCTTCTCATCCTCTGAGACCCCCGAAAAATGGTACCAGTGCCATTCAAAGTCTGAATATTCCCCTTGCCTTCCAGGAAAGTTGAAATAGGTCCACGATTCGATTTCTCTGGTTTCTCCGATAGCTTCATGACGATTGTCTTCGTTCACTGGTGTAGCTTCGAATGTTTCCGTTCCGTCTGCTCCACCTCTGTGATTTAAGACCACGTCAGCATACACATGAATGTCATGCTCATGTAACGCTTCTATCGCCTCAATCAATTCTTCTTTCGTTCCATACTTGGTTCTGACCGTTCCTTTTTGGTCAAACTCACCTAAGTCAAATAAATCATAAACACCATAACCGACATCATTTTGTCCAGTACCTTTATAACAAGGGGGGATCCAAACAGAAGTTATTCCTATTTCTTTCAAATGTTCTGCATCTTCTTTTAAACGCTGCCAATGTTTTCCGTCGTTTGGCAAGTCCCATTCAAAATACTGCATCATCGTCCCGTTCATTTTTCTTTCTCCCTCCATTAACCTGTAGCAAGACATACTGCACTTAACTATTTTACAGTGTACGCTAGTGTTTGACAACTTTGACGCCTTTTATCAAACATTTAACACCCTTGAAATGAACCGTTAAAGAAAGCTTGTATTTCTTTATCAAGCACGGTAAAATCTAGCTATTCACGTTTTGTTTCGTTACACTTTATTGCAGTTTGCTTATAGGAAGGATTGTTTTGAATGAAAAAATTTATGGGTCGATTTTCTAATTGGCCGATACCGATAAAAATCATCATGAGCTTCGCTTTTGCTATGTTTATAGGGTCGTTGATTCTGGCTATGCCTTTCAGTCAATTGGAAACGTCTCAAGCAACTTATTTTGACCATCTGTTTGGGGCTGTATCCATGGTAGCTGTGACTGGTTTAGCTACCGTACCCGTAGCTCAAACCTATAATATATTTGGTCAAATAGTTACCCTGATATTAATAAAATTGGGCGGTTTAGGGCTGATCACTATCGTTTCGGCTATTATTATGCAGTTCGGTCGACAAGTCAGCATGAAAGAAGAGATCACACTGCAACAAGCCTTAAATCGCAGTAATATGAAAGGCTTCAATCATTTTTTGCTCAATGTAGTCAAGTTCACGACTATATTCGAAACTATTGGAGCTCTTTTATTTATGTTTAAATTCATCCCACTATTTGGATGGCGAGAAGGAATATTTAATTCTATATTCCTTTCTATTTCTTCTTTTAATAATGCCGGGTTCGATAATCTGGGAACTACAAGTTTACAAGCCTTTGTAAATACCCCTGTAGTGAATATCGTCGTTCCTGTATTAATTATTATCGGAGGTATCGGTTTTTCTGTCTGGTTTGATCTCGCAAGGCATTATAAACAGTTCATAAAAGCAAGAAGCTGGATAGATTTCAAAGGTACTTATCGGCGCTTGACTTTACATACACGACTAGTCATCAAGTGGTCGCTGTTATTGATCGTCGCTGCAATGATCCTCTTTACCTTAGCAGAATGGACCAATCCTGCTTCATTAGGAGATTTAGGCTTTATTGCTAAATTGCAGGCTATATTTTTTCAGGCAGTGACATTGAGAACGGCCGGTTTCAGTACTTTGGACTTTTCTGAATTTCATATGTTTACTCTGGTCGTGTTCACTGTTTTCATGTTCATTGGTGGATCTCCAGGCGGAACAGCCGGTGGTGCAAAGACCTCTACCGTCGCTTTAGTCGTCAAGCTTATTGGGACAGAATTAAAGGGACTCACAAACATTAATTACAAAAAAAGAACATTGGAAATGGATATCGTCAAGCGAGCATTGGTCATTGTCGTCATGTTTATATTACTTAATTTTGTCGCTTTGTCATTAATGACAATTTTTGACGAAGATGTCCCGCTACAATATTTGTTTTTTGAAACCGTCTCAGCCCTTGGTACTGTTGGTCTATCTGCTGATTTGACTGCTTCGCTTTCTAGATACAGTCAAACGATCATCATGTTCTGTATGTTCATTGGACGGCTAGGACCTATCACTATCTTCACTGCTTTAGGAAACAGAGAAAGAAGAAAACGAGATATTAGATACGCAACCGGAAGTATACTAATTGGTTAGGAGTGTCAATTTTGGTTAAAACAGTTGGAGTATTAGGATTAGGTGTTTTTGGTTCAACGATCGCAAAAGAATTAGGCGAACAACATTATGATGTCATTGCGGTTGATAAAAACTTAGTTGACGTTAATCGAGTCGAAGAATACGTAGTTCAGGCAGTACAAGGTAATTTTACTGATATCGAACTTTTAAAAAGTATTGGTTTTTCAAAATGTGATGTCGCAGTCATCGGAACGGGATCAAACTTGGAATCAAGTGTTATGGCTATCATGAATTGTAAAAAACTTGGCATCAAACGGATCTTAGCCAAAGCAAAGAACCGTACACACATGGAAATCATGCAGGAAATGGGTGCACATGAAATAATACGTCCTGAAAAAGAAATGGGTGATAAAGTTGCCCGAAATATCATGCGTAATAATATATTGGACGTTATTAATTTAGATGAAGAAAACTCTATTATTGAGTTCACTGCACCTAAACGCTGGATAGGACGCAGTTTGAAAGATCTGGACTTGCGTAGAAAATATCAAATAAATGTTATTGGAATGAAAGCAGATCCTAAAGGTAAGTTATCCATCAACGTTCCACCCGAAGAAAAAATCAAACCTGGCAGCTTTATTGTAGCGATTGGAGATCCCAGAACCTTTGAGCATCTAGATTACACCGATCAGTTGAAATAAGTAAACTAAAAAGGAACGCACGATGAGATTTTATCATCGTGCGTTCCTTTTTTTCAATCAGCCGAGAACGCTCGTGATTTTAGTCATGAGTGCTTCAAGTCATCATATCAGTCACTGCCTGACAGCTAAACGCTCTGTACTTTCAATTGCAACGGAACCGTGTATATTTCATTCTCAACTCTCTCAAAACGCCCAGAAGCTGTTTTTTTCAAGTCTGACACCAAGATCAGGACATCTGCCTCTTCAATCGGCCGCTTAGCCAAAAAAAGTGATAGCTTCCGTGGTGACCTCGTTTTATTTGAGGTCATCGCCGCAGCTATCACTATAAATCATTAATTCGGTATGTCATTTTCAGGATAGTAAGATAAGGAAGAAAATTTATTATATTCTTTGATAAAGAGCAATTTACATGTTCCTCTAGCTCCGGAACGGTTTTTTTCCAATATCACTTCAACAATATTTTCATTCGCCGAATCTTCTTCCTCGCCGTCTTCACCACGGTAATAATCTTCTCGATATAAAAAGGCTACGATATCAGCATCTTGCTCGATTGAACCAGATTCTCTTAAATCACTTAGGATTGGACGTTTGTCCTGTCTTTGTTCCACACTACGCGAAAGTTGAGACAAGGCCACGACTGGAACAGACAATTCTTTCGCTAATTTTTTTAATTGACGAGAGATTTCAGATACTTCCTGCTGACGACTTTCCCGACCGGTCCCCTCAATCAACTGCAGGTAATCGATAACGATAAGCCCTATACTACCCTTTTCTTGTTTAAGCTTACGGCACTTCGCGCGGATCTCAGCTGTTCTGATTCCAGGCGTATCGTCAATGTAAATATTTGCTTTAGACAAACTACCCATAGCTACAAACAATTTTGTGAATTCCTCTTCAGTCAATTGACCTGTTCGCAAATGTGTTGCATCGATCGTTCCCTCTGCACACAGCATACGATTGACTAATTGTTCCGCACCCATTTCCAAACTGAATATGGCCACTGTTTCATCTGTCTTTGTCCCGATATTTTGAGCTACGTTCAAGGCAAAAGCTGTTTTACCCACGCCGGGACGTGCTGCTAAAATGATCAATTCATCCGCATGTAAGCCTGAGGTCATTTGATCCAGCATTTTATATCCAGTAGAAACACCTGTGATACTATCATCATTTTGGAAAAGTTCGTCTATATTATTGATCGTATTTCTCAAAACGGTTTCTATATCTACAAATCCGCTTCTACTTTTTTTCTCCGAAACCTCAAGTATTCTTCTTTCTGCTTCGTCAAGCAGATTAGGGACATTGTCTGTTTCCTGATACCCTTTAGAGGCAATTTCGGTTGCTGTTTGGATTAAATTCCTTAAAATCGAACGTTCCTCAACAATTTTCGCGTAATATTCAACGTTCTTTGCTGTAGGCACGGTCGTAGCTATTTCTGCTAGATACGGTGTCCCGCCTACATCTTCTAATTGATTTCTAGATCCTAAATTATTAGCAATTGTGATAACGTCTATCGCTTCATTTTTCTCATTTAATTCAACCATGGACTGAAAAATGAGTTGATGCGCACGACGATAAAAATTATTAGCTTCTACATACTCCATAGCTGGAATAATCGCTTCGGGATCGAGTAAAATCGAACCTAAAACAGATTGTTCTGCTCCTATGTTCTGTGGAGGTAAGCGATCACCTATAACGTCCATCTTGATGTCTAACTTCCTTTCATACTCGTAAACTGTTTCCTAATTGTACCTTATCTTCATTTAAAAGTACACAAGGGAACGTACGTTTATGGTAATGTTTCATGTGAAACATTTCAAAAAAACTAGCATAGTCTCATGTCGTTCACATGAGGAACTATGCTAGTTACTTTATCGATCTAAAATAACGCTATTTATTCATCTGCTAAGACACTTACAGTGATTTCAGCTGTTACATCTTTGTGCAGCTTGATGTCCATTTTCTGGCTTCCCACCGTACGCATGGGAATAGACTGATTGATTTTGCGTTTATCTACCTTGATACCTAATTGTTTTTCGATAGCCTTGGCAATCTGTTTTGTCGTTACCGATCCAAACAGACGACCATCCTCAGCCGCTTTTTCTTTGATTTCAATTGGGTTATCTTCCAACACTTCTTTTTCTTTTTTAGCAGCCTCAAATATTTCTTGTTCTTCACGTTCCTGAGCTTTATTCTTCATGGTTAATTCTTTTTTAGCAGAGGAGGTCGCTTCCTTTGCTAAACCTTTTTTAATCAAAAAGTTCCTTGCATAACCGTCAGAAACATTTTTTGTTTCGCCTTTTTTTCCTGTACCTTTTATATCTTTCAATAGAATAACTTCCATAGTTTTTAACTCCCTCTATAATTAGTCTAATTGAGAATGTATAACTTCTTTTAATTCTTCTATTATTTCAGAAATACTCTGTCCGTCTATCTGTGTGGCAGCATTGGATAAGTGTCCGCCGCCTCCCATTTTTTCCATGATAGCCTGAACGTTGATTTTACCTAAACTTCTCGCACTAATACCGACTGTTTCTTCAGACCGTCTTGTTATAACAAAAGCAGCTTCTACCCCTGACATACTGAGCATCGTATCCGCCGTTTGAGCGGCAGTGACTGACGGATAAATTTCGTCTTCTGCCCCGCGTGCGATAGCTACACCTTCAGCCTCGATAACATAGTCTAAAGTTTCAATTAATCGACTGCGTCTGAGATAGCTCTCTGGGTCTTCTTTCAGTAGTCTTTGTATCATCGTAGAATTGGCTCCGACCGATTGCAGATAACTTGCTGCGTCAAATGTACGTGAGCCAGTTCTCAAACTAAAGTTATTAGTATCCACGATAATTCCACCTAGCATAGCAGTGGCTTCAATACGGTTGATCGGTTCACCATCTGTTGATATATATTCAAATAGCTCCGTGATAAGTTCAGCAGTGGACGACGCGTAAGGTTCGATATAAACCAGTAATGGATTTTCCGTAAATTCTTCGCCTCGTCTATGATGATCGATCACCATATTTCGTTTTGTTTTCTTTAATAGATTTGGCGCGATTGAAAGAACGGGTTTATGGTGATCGACCAATATAACCAGGTCATCGCCTTTTATTATTCGTTCAGCCTCCGCTGATGAGACGAGATTACTACTCACCTGTTTATGCTTTTTGATTTCTTGAAGAAGTTTGTTTACGTCTTTGTTCACATCATCTTCATCGATGACCACATAGACGGTCTTTTTAAGCATCATAGCGATACGCGCTATGCCGAGTGAAGAACCAACAGAATCCATGTCCGGATTTTTATGTCCCATAACAAAAATGTTGTCACTGTCATTCATCAATTTCTGCATGGCCTGACTGATCATACGAGAACGCACCCGTGTCCGTTTTTCCATGGGATTTGTTTTACCACCATAATAGCGGGGTTCTTCATCGACCGCTTTGACAATGGCTTGATCTCCACCACGTCCTAATGCCAGATCTAAATTATTTTGAGCTAATTCTGCTAATTTATCAAAAGGTTCATCACCATAAGCCAACCCAAGACTTATCGTCAGTGGTAAATTCCGTTTAGATGTCCGATCTCTTATATTATCTATAATATTAAATTTCTCATTCTCTAAACGGTCTAATTCTTCTCTATTCAAAAGCAGAAAATAACGGTCATCGGATATCCGTTTATAAAAAATGCCATGTTGTTTACCCCAATTAGAAAAATAGGTAGTAAGCAGACTATCAAATCCAGATACCCCTCTGTCGTCTAGACCTTGGGTGATTTCATCATAATTGTCTAAAAACAACCATCCTACAACAGGACGTATTTTCTCGTATTCTTCGGTAACCTTCGCGTATTCGGTTATATCCAATAGATAGAGTGCGTTAATATCTTTTTGAAGAGACACTTTATACACTTTATCATTCCATTCAATCAAATTGAAGTCTTCTCTTTTATCATTATCAAAATAATCCGATAGATCTCGGTTCACTTCTCTGATAGGTTCACCCAGCAACTGTTTATCACTAGGTAATTGTAGTTGCATATAGGGATTTATCCATTCAATTTGATTTTTTTCATTGAGTAAGATTATCCCCATCGGCATTTTAATCAATGCTTCCTGCTGCCCACGTTTGATTCGATAAGACAAATTAAGTATATAGTTATTTAACACTTCATTATATTTATTGCCGAATTGCCATATTATAATGAGAGTGATAAAAAACAATATCAACATTAAAGATCCAAGCCAAATAAAAGCAAAGAAACTTAACGTTGTCATAATTAACTGAACAGCTAGAGCAAATAGAAGCATTCGCTTTAAGTATGGATGATCCAGTAACTTAGGAATGTTTTCTTCCTTTGACTTATTATTCATAGTTTCTCCTCTTAACATCGTCGTTATATCCCTTAACATTTTAACATGTTTATAAGGTCTATTCTATACTGGATGTTACATTATAAATGTTTCACGTGAAACATTTATATCAAAAGAAGCCGCAACAGAATACTGTCACAGCTTCTCTAAATTATTATTCTTCAGTAACGAATGGCAATAAGCCCATGATACGAGCACGTTTAATTGTTTTCGTTAATTTACGTTGGTTTTTAGCATATGTTCCAGTAACACGACGTGGTAAAATTTTACCTCTGTCTGAAATGAAACGTTTCAATAAATCAACATCTTTGTAATCAATATATTCAATATGATTTGCTGCAAAGAAATCGACTTTACGGCGCTTTTTACCGCCTCTACGTCCAGCCATGTTATAATCCTCCTTTTATTCTTGAATCAAAATGGTAAATCATCATCGGAAATGTCGATAGAATCATTATTAGATTGAAATGGATCCTCATCGAAATTTGCGCGATTGCTTTTAGCATTGCTTTTTGGAGCTTGATTGTTATTCTGCGAATCATTTGAATTATTTGAGTAATTGTTTGAAGATCCAGAATTAGAACTTGTTCCGTCATTTTGTGCACGTTTTTCAGTGACTGATTTAGGTTCAAGCATTTGGAAGTTTTCGCAAACTACTTCTGTAATATAAACTTTTCTACCTTCGTTATTTGTGTAGTTTCGTGTTTGCATACGGCCAGTTACTCCTACTAACGATCCCTTACGGGTAAAGTTAGAGACGATTTCAGCTGTTTTTCTCCAAGCAACACAATTTATAAAGTCAGTTTCTCTCTCACCTTGTGCATTGGTGTATGGACGTTCCACAGCTACTGTAAATGAAGCAACGGCTATTCCGCTACCCGTATAACGAAGTTCAGCATCTCTAGTTAATCTACCAACTAGCACGACATTGTTAATCAATCAAAGTGGCTCCTTTCTTAAAAAAGCAATCAATAATAATGTTTCACGTGAAACATTACTTTTCTAGACGGACGATCATATGACGTAAAATATCGTCATTGATACGTGCTAGACGTCCAAATTCATTGATAGCTGCTGCATCTGAAGATTGTAGGTTTACTAAGCGATAAATTCCTTCGCGGTATCCTTTGATCTCATATGCAAAACGGCGTTTCGCCCAGTCTTTTGACTCAGTTACTTCAGCACCGTTATCTTTTAAGATAGTTTCAAAGCGTTCTACTAAAGCTTTTTTACCTTCTTCATCAAGATCAGGACGGATAATGTATAAAATTTCGTATTTAGCTGTCTGACTCATCGTTGACTGTCACCTCCTTATGGACTTTGGCCCCTTCATTTGAAAGAGCAAGGAGAGTATTCTATATAGAGTACTCACTCCGAACAATTATAGCATATCATCAATTGAAAAACAAGGTTTCTTTAATTGATTGAGTGTAAAGAAAGAGACTGGTCAGCTATAAACCGACCAGTCTCTTTCTTTACATATTAATCAAGCGCGTATACTACTCCGTGTTTTCTTCTGTTTCTAGTGTTTCTACTGTTTCTTCTTTTCCTTCTTCGAGCTTTTCTTCTTCTGGTTCAATATCTTCTTCTGGTTCAACTTTTTCTAAAGTAGATACAAAGACATCTTCTTCTAGCCTCATCAAACGGACACCCTGGGTTGCACGCCCTGTCTGAGAGATGTTTTTTGCATGGAAACGAATGATAACTCCGTTGGTTGTGATCATCATGATGTCTTCTTCGCCATGAACTGTTTTAAGCCCAACAAGCGGTCCGTTTTTATCGGTAATATTAACGGTTTTAACCCCTTTACCGCCACGTCCTCTGATCGCATATTCAGAAGCAACGGTACGTTTACCATAGCCTTTTTCAGTTATGACCAAGACTTCAGAGTCAGGATATAAAATATCCATTCCAACGACTTTATCGTCATTTCTCAAACGTACGCCTCTGACTCCTGCAGCGGCACGTCCCATGCTTCTTACATCTTCTTCATGGAAACTAACTGCGTAGCCCTGACGTGTCCCGATTACAATGTGATCTGATCCATGTGTTACAGCTACACTAATCAATTCATCGTCTTCTTTAAGAACGATCGCTTTAAGTCCGCTGGTCCTAATGTTTTCAAATTCAGAAAAGGCTGTACGTTTCACTGTACCCATTCGGGTCGTAAAGAATAAGTGATCCGTTTCTTTCGTCTCTCCTCTGGTACTGATGATGGCTTGTATTTTCTCATCATTGTTGATGCCTAAGAAGTTGATAGCCGGGATCCCTTTGGCTGTTCTTCCGTATTCTGGAATTTCATACCCTTTTGCTTTATACACTTTACCGGTGTTGGTGAAGAATAAGAGCAGATCGTGAGTCGAGCACGTAATCAGTGTCTCTACAAAATCATCTGTGTTCGTTGTCATGCCCTTAACGCCACGACCGCCACGATGCTGAGCTTTAAACTCAGAAATAGCCATACGCTTCATATAGCCGTTATGTGATAAGGTGACAGCAATTTCTTCTTCTTCGATAAGGTCTTCATCTTCAATACTGAGCGATTCACCGACAAGTAATTCTGTACGGCGGTCATCGCCATGTTTATCGGCAATCTCTTCCAATTCAGTTGCGATGATTTCATGCACGCGCTGAGGATTAGCTAAGATGTCCGTCAGGTCACTGATGAGCTGTAGAAGGTCCTGATATTCTCCTTCGATTTTTTCTCTTTCAAGGCCTGTTAAACGAACCATACGCATATCCAGGATGGCTTGAGACTGACGATCGCTTAAACCGAAACGTTCCATCAAGGCATTTTTGGCCACATCACCCGTTTTTGATCCTCTGATTATGATTATGATTTCATCGATATGATCTAAAGCAATACGCAGACCTTCAAGAATGTGTGCGCGTGATTCAGCTTTACGTTTATCGAATTCTGTTCTTCTTCGGATAACTATCCGTTGATGTTTTAAATATTCAACGAGGATCTCTTTGAGTCCTAAAGTTTTAGGGACGCCGTTCACGATAGCCAGCATATTGAAGCCGAAAGAGGTCTCCAATGGTGTCAGTTTATAGAGGTTATTTAAAACAATACTTGCAGAAACATCACGTCTGACATCAATAACAACACGCATACCGTCTCTATCTGATTCATCATTTAAATCAGTGATGCCTTCAATACGTTTGTCTCGAGCTAAATCTGCTATCCGTTCAACTAATTTTGCTTTATTGACCAGGTATGGAATTTCATCGACGATAATACGTTCTTTCCCATTGGGTTGAATTTCGATCCTTGTTTTAGCCCGAACTTTGATCGAGCCTCTACCTGTTTCATACGCTTTTCTAATACCTGATTTACCTAAAATCATTGCTCCAGTCGGGAAATCTGGTCCAGGTAAAACTTCCATCAAGTCTGCAACGGTTGCGTCTTCGTTTTCCATCACGATACGGCAGGCTTTAATGACTTCTCTCAAGTTATGTGGTGGGATATTTGTTGCCATACCGACAGCTATACCTGATGCACCATTAACCAGTAAATTAGGGAAACGGGCAGGCAAGACATTCGGTTCACGTTCTGATCCATCATAGTTATCATGATAATCGGTTGTGTCTTTATTGATATCACGTAACATTTCCAGGGCCATCTTGCTCATACGCGCTTCAGTATAACGCATAGCTGCAGCGCTGTCTCCATCGATGGAACCAAAGTTACCGTGTCCGTCAATCAGCGGGTTACGGAAACTGAAATCTTGAGACATACGAACCATCGATTCATAAATGGCAGAGTCACCGTGGGGGTGGTATTTACCCATAACGTCCCCGACGATACGTGCCGATTTTTTAAAGGCTTTATCGGGTGTCATTCCCAGTTCGTTCATTCCATACAGTATACGACGGTGTACGGGTTTTAAACCATCACGTACATCGGGTAAAGCACGAGCTACAATAACACTCATTGCATAGTCTAAAAATGATTTTTTCATCTCACTGGATAAGTTTATTGTTTCCATGCGTGCTTCTCTTTCTTCAGTCAAGTACTTTATCCTCCTTAAAAACATGCACAACTATATTAGCTTCTTATATTTTAAATAACACTTTTTTTATAATTAGACGTCGATATTTGTTACATATTGGGCATTTTCCTCAATGAAAATACGTCTTGGTTCCACTCTTTCACCCATCAACATATCAAACACTAAATCGGCTTCTATCGCATCTTCAACTGTCACCTGCAACAAACGTCTGTTTTCAGGATTCATCGTTGTTTCCCACAACTGTTCAGCATCCATTTCGCCTAGTCCTTTATAACGCTGTATAGAGGGTTTAGGAGAGGCCGGAATCGTTTTAAGGTAATTCTCCAATTCTTTTTCAGTATCCAAGTAGACCTCTTTTTTACCTTGTTTAACTTGATACAGAGGTGGCATCGCTACATAAACGTAACCCGCTTCTACCACTGGTCGCATGTAACGGTAAAACAGCGTTAAGAGTAACGTCCGGATATGCGCGCCATCGACGTCGGCATCGGTCATAATGATCAGTTTGTGGTAACGCGCTTTATCAATTCGAAATTCTTCTCCGAAACCTGTGCCCATCGCAGTAAAGAGCGAGCGGATTTCTTCGTTGGCCAAGATACGATCAATGGTCGCTTTTTCAACGTTTAAAATCTTACCTCGAATAGGTAAAATAGCTTGGAACAAGCGAGAGCGTCCTTGTTTCGCAGAACCGCCCGCTGAATCTCCCTCAACGATAAATATTTCTGATTTTTCAGGATCTTTTGAGGAACAGTCCGCTAATTTTCCTGGTAAATTACTGATTTCCAGCCCGTTTTTCTTACGGGTCACTTCACGTGCGCGCTTAGCAGCCAAGCGTGCTTTAGCTGCCAGTAAGGCTTTTTCCATTATTTTTTTCCCTATTTTAGGGTTCTCAACTAAGAAACGGTTGAAATGCTCACTAAAGAGACGATCTGTAATGGTTCGTACTTCTGAATTGCCTAATTTTGTTTTTGTTTGTCCTTCGAATTGGGGATCAGGATGTTTGATGCTCAAAACAATCGTTAATCCTTCTCTAGCATCTTCCCCACTCAGGTTTTCTTCATTTTCTTTAAGAAATTTATTTCGTTTGGCATAATCATTGATGATACGTGTGAGTGCCGTCTTGAAACCGAACTCATGCATGCCACCTTCATAGGTATGGATGTTATTGGCAAAACTCATGATATTCGTGTGATAGCCGTCTGTATGCTGCAAGGCCACTTCAACAACTACGCCCTCTTGTTCGCCTTCTAAAAAGATAGGCTCATCGTATAAAACAGTCTTGCTTTGATTGAGGTATCCGACATAACTTTTGATTCCGCCGTCGTATTGATACTCTAAACGGACAGGCTCCTCGGGACGCTGGTCTTCAATGGAAATAGCTAAACCACGGTTCAAGAAAGCTAATTCACGAACGCGTTTCGATAATTTATTGAAGTCATATTCCTGGGTTTCCTTGAAAATTTCCGCATCTGCTTTAAAGCGGACAACCGTCCCGGATTTATCTGTGTCTCCGATCTCATTCAATTCATTGATTACATCTCCGCGCTCAAAACGCATGTTATGAATTCTGCCGTTCTTATGCACATCAACTTCAAGAAATTCTGATAGTGCATTCACAACAGAAGACCCTACGCCATGAAGGCCACCGGAAACTTTGTATCCGCCACCGCCGAATTTACCACCTGCATGCAAAATCGTAAAGACGGTTTCTACTGCCGGGCGTCCTGTTTTCGCTTGAATATCGATCGGTATGCCACGTCCGTCATCGCTGACTTCTACTATATTGTCAGGCTTGATCACGATGTCGATATTACTTGCATAGCCAGCCATCGCTTCATCGATCGAATTATCGACTATCTCCCAGACCAGGTGATGCAAACCTTCAGGACCTGTTGTGCCGATATACATGCCGGGACGTTTTCTAACGGCTTCTAATCCCTCTAAAACTTGAATCTGACTGGCATTATATTCTTGTACCTCTTTTGGCGTTATTTTTTCATCTGCCATTTTTATTCACTCTCCATTTCAATCTGTCCATTATGAACGGTAAAAATTCGCGGATTATGGAGCAACTCTTTTTTCACTCCATCTAAACTTGTCGTTGTTAAGAATGTCTGCACTTTATCTTGAATAGATTTCAGTAAATGTGTCTGGCGATCATCATCCAGTTCGCTCAAGACGTCATCCAATAATAAGACGGGGTATTCCCCGGTCATCTCTTTCATCAGTTCGATCTCTGCCAGTTTCACACTCAGAGCCGTTGTACGCTGCTGCCCCTGTGAGCCATACGTTTGAACATTTTTGCCGTTCACATAAAAACGGACGTCATCACGATGCGGACCGGAAAGCGTTGTCCCTTGTTCATATTCTCTGCGTTCATTCTGTTTATATTGCTCAAGTAAATCTGTCATCACTTGTTCTTTATCTTTTTCCGACGATAAAGTTACTGAAGATGCATACTCAAGGGTTAATTCTTCTTTATCTTGTGAAATTTCTGAATGAATGGGCTGTGCCCATTTTTCCAAGCGTTTAACAAAAGAAAAGCGTCCAGTCAGTACCTCAGCACCTTCTGCCGCTAATTGTTCGTTAAGTATCGATAAATACGTTTTGTCCAGCTTACCGTTTTTCCGGTTCTGCTTTAAGTAAGCATTCCGCTGCTTAAGCATGTTCTGATATTCGACGAGATGATATAAATAAATCGCACTCATCTGTCCCATTTCCATATCCAGGAATTTTCGTCTGACTGAGGGTGAGCCTTTAACTAAAGCCAAATCTTCCGGAGCAAATAAAATCACATTCAAGTGCCCAATATAAGCACTTAATTTCTTTTGTTCTAAATGATTCAACTTAGCTTTTTTCCCTTTTTTTGACAGCACAATTTCGAGCGGATACGTCGTTGTATCCGTTTCTACCTTACCTGTCACTTTAGCGAAATCCTGATCCCAGCCAATGAGCTCTTTATCATTGGCGGTTCGGTGACTTCTAGCCATGGCTAGAACGTAGATACTTTCCATCATGTTCGTTTTACCCTGCGCGTTTTCTCCTAAAAAAACATTGATTTTTTTAGAGAACGCTACTTCTGCGGTTTCATAGTTTCTGTACCCTTTTAAAGAAAGTTCTTTTAAAAACATTCCTATTCTCCGTCGTGGCTTAATTCAATCGTGTATGTCCCAAAATCTTCGATTTTAATGGTATCTCCAGGATATAGTTTCTTTCCTCGACGGTTTTCAGGTTCGCCGTTGACCCATATAGCAGTGTCCAGTAAAAAAGGTTTTGCCATTCCACCACTTGAAATGATATTTGCATGTTTTAAAAATTTTCCTAATGTGATCATCGAATCATCGATTTGAATTATTTCAGACACAGTTATCGGCTCCTTAAAAAGTAAAGACATGGATAACTCCCCATGTTCACTTCGTTTATCTTCTAATTATACCTTAAATGACCTTTTAAAACAACTTTATATAGTGAATTTGGCATTCTAATCGATTTTGTATCGTTAGAGATAAAAAGTCCTATTGATACCGAAATGAGCTCAGAATGGAATTTTTGAATAGATTGAGCGTTTAGGTCTGAAATAAAGGGGGATTTCATTTTTTTGAACAGATTAAAGAAAAAAAGACCCAAAATGGGTCTTTTTTCAACGCTTAACATTCACGAGGAGGTTCTGATCGGTGTAATCAACTGAATGAATTCACCATTATCTTCACTTGGAACCAATACAAACGGACGGAGTGTAGAAATCAGTTTCATGGTAATTTCAACGGGTCCAAATGTTGTCAGAGCTGCTTTCAAATAATCAGGATTAAAAGAAATTTCCATTTCGTCACCATTCAAATCATTATAAGCCACTTGTTCATTCACTCGTCCAACTTCAGGAGAGTTGCCCGTAATTTCAACGCTGTCGTTATTTACTGTTAATTTAACCACATTGTTCTTGCCTTCGTGTGACAGTAAACTGGCTCGTTCAACGGCACCCAGTAAAACGTTTGCGTCTAATCTCAATTGTGTAGATGAGTTTTCTGGTATAAGACGATTGGTATCCGGATAATTCCCTTCAAGTAACCGGGAATAGAAATAAGTGTCTTCTGTCTTGAATAAAATTTGATTTTCAGCGACAGCGACTTCGATCTCATCCAGACTGTCATCCAGTAAGCGTGTCAATTCTTGTAGACTCTTCCCTGGAATAACTAAATCATGAGAAAGTTCTTCGGTTCCTTCAATAGGAATGACGCGTTGACTCAAACGGTGACTGTCGGTTGCAACAGCTTTAAGTTTGCCATCACCAATTGTAAAGTGGATCCCAGTTAAAATAGGCCGACTTTCGTGAGTGGATACAGCGATGACCGTTTGTTTAATAATTTTTTTAAGTAAATTGACGGGCAAGGTAAACGCTTTTGTTACATCTATTTCTGGTAAATGTGGATAATTAGCCGCATCTAATCCGTTGATCACAAAAGCAGAAGAAGCTGATGTAATGGATGTTTGTACGCCATTTTTAACTTCTACAGTAAAGGTTTCATCTGGTAACTTATTAACGATATCACTGAAGAAACGAGCAGGTTGTAAGACGATCTGTCCTGTTTCTTCGATGGTCAAGCCAGCTTTTTCATCTGAAACACTTAGTAGTGTCTCTATAGAAATATCTGAATTACTGCCTGTCATTTTAATTCCTTCAGAATCAGCAATGATCTTGATCCCTGTTAATATTGGAATGGTTGCACGTGATGAAACAGCTAACTGAACATCTTTTAATTTCTTTAAAAAAGTCGATCGATTGACAGTGAATTTCATAGTCATCCTCCATTGATAATTTAGTAACCCGATTCATATTATATATTAATATAAATACTTAGTAATAGTAGTAGGTCCTGTGGATACTGTGGAAAAGATAATAATCGTTTAAGGATAAAGGTTTTCCACCTGTGTATAAGATGTGCATAAGGTTGTGACTAACTCTGAAGGTTATCCACAACCTTATTTTATAGACTTTTTTTAATTTCCCTGATTTGGTCTCTCAATTCGCCATTTTGTTCTTCATTTAAAATCTTTTTAATTTTCTCATGAGCATGAATCACCGTTGTGTGATCTTTTCCTCCGAATTCCTTACCGATCTTAGGCAAGGACATACTTGTCAATTCTCTTGATAGATACATCGCTATTTGTCTAGGCATAACAATTTGTCTGACTCTTTTTTTCCCTTTTAAATCGGCTAATGAAATTTGATAAAATTTACTTACTTTCTGCTGAATAGAAGCAATCGATACATTTTGTTTTGTATCATTTTTCAGCATGCTTTTCAGAGCATCGGCAGCTAAACTTGTCGTGATATCATTGCGTTGAATAGCAGAATAAGCCTGAACTCGAACTAACGCTCCTTCAAGTTCTCTGATATTGGAGTCAATTTGACCGGCAATATAACTTAATGTGTCATTGGGTATCTCTAAACCTTCTGCATTGGCTTTTTTACGTAAAATAGCAATACGCGTTTCCAGATCCGGTGGGGTGATATCTACTGATAGTCCCCAGGCAAAACGCGAAACAAGGCGTTCCTGCAGTTTAGGGATCTCATTCGGTAAGCGGTCACTTGTTAAAACGATCTGTTTGCGGTCATCGTATAAGGCATTGAACGTATGGAAAAATTCTTCCTGCGTTCCTTCTTTGTCTGCAAAAAATTGAATATCATCAACCAATAATAAGTCTACATTGCGGTAATTTTGTCTGAACTTTTCCTGCGTACGATTTTGTATCGAATTAATAAAATCATTGGCAAAATTTTCGCTGGAGACATACTTTATTCTGGCATTGGGGTTAATTTGTAAAAACTGCTGGCCAATGGCATGCATCAAGTGAGTTTTACCCAGACCGACACCGCCATAAAAGAAGAGCGGGTTATAGATCGTTCCGGGTTCTTCAGCTACAACTAATGCGGCAGCATGGGCCATTTGATTGCCTTTACCGATAACAAAAGTATCAAACGTGTATTTACTATTTAAAGTGCTGGATTTGTATTGGGATGTGAATTGGTCAACGGTGTCGTTCGTATCCTGTTCTTCGTAAGTGGCTTGTTCATCTGCAGTCACAAATAATGGAGAAACTTCCCGGCCTAAAAATTCGTACAGATATTCAACGACTTTAGTAGAGAGATTATTTTTCCAATATTCTTTGTGCAAGGTGGAAGGAACTTCAATCGTGATCGAATTATCAGAGATTCTGACGAGGTTAGCGCTTTGAATCCAAGTATCATAACTAACTTTTGATAGTGTTTCTTTAAATTTATCTTGAAGATATGTCCATATAGTATATATATCGTCCATTTTTTTCCTCCTCGCCGTAAAGTTACTTTTATTATTTTATCACGTCTCGATTAAGTTTTCCACAGTTGATTTAAATTGTTAATAAAAAGTCCACAGGGTGTAAATAAAGATATCCACAGGCCTGGATAGAGTGTGCTTGAATTATTTTTCCGAGTGTTTTTTAACATATTTTGTGGATAACTATACAACGAGCAATGCTTTTACAGAAAGGTTTAAAAGAGTTGTACACAGACGAAAAGAGCCTGTGTACAGTTTTCGTTAACACCCTGTGTAAATGTGTGTAACCTCTGGATAAGGGGGTGGATAAAAAAAGTGAGTGACTGACTTGTTCTTAACATGTGGATATCTTATTGGGACAACTTTTAAACACGTCTTGAAACTTTAAGGTGATATTTAAATCGATTAATGGTAAAATAAGCTTGACAAACTGTGAAATGTTTTCTAAACTTACATAGTCTGTCTATATAGTGTAAAGTAATAATCCATTATTGCTTATAATTAAGTACAAGAGGACAAAGGAAAGATTCAGGAGGTGTTCGCCGATGGCACAAGGATTAACATATCAACCAAAAAAACGTAAACGTCAAAGAGTACATGGATTCAGAAAACGTATGAGTACAAAAAACGGACGTAATATATTGAGAAACAGACGTCGTAAAGGAAGAAAACATATTTCTGCTTAATGACGACAGGCGACGGGGCTTCTTGCTGGAATAATTGGTGAGAGCACGTTGCCTTTTTTTTATTTAAAATTAAAAATTACTTAGTTAATGTAGAAAGATGGGACGTATATGAAAAAAGCTTATCGCGTAAAAACTGAAGCAGATTTTCAAAAAGTCTTTCATCATGGGCAATCTATGGCCAACCGTCAATTTGTTGTTTATAACCTGGCTAAAGAAGGGCAAACTCATTTTCGTGTAGGGATATCTGTCGGTAAAAAATTGGGCAATGCAGTGATGAGAAATGCAATCAAACGAAAAATAAGGCACTGTCTCATTGAATTTGATCAGGAGGACAAGATAAAACCTGACTTGGATTTTATTATTATTGCAAGACAGCCAGTAAGCACGATGGATTATCATGAAATAAAAAAAAGCCTGCTGCATGTTTTGAATCGAGCAAATATACTCAGAAGCAATGAGTAAACTTTATATGTCGTTTTAAGTGAGCAAATAAAACTAGTCTTAAAAAAAGAGAGTCAAAGATGTTTGAGAAAAGAGGAGAAGTACGTGAATTTTATAAGAAAACGTAAGCGATTGCTTTTAGCAATGGCCATGATGGGTTTGGTAGTCTTTTTAACGGCCTGTGGAACAGAGCCTGTAACATCTGAAAGTACCGGCATATGGGAAGGCGTTGTTATTTATAACTTTGCCCGAGCAATTATATGGGTATCTGACTTTTTTGGTGGTAATTACGGTATAGGTATTATCATTGTGACTTTGATTATTCGGGCGATGCTCATCCCTTTTACGCACTTTCAACAAAAGAACATGCAGGAAATGAGTGAAATCAATCCTCAGCTACAAGAATTAAAAGATAAATATTCAGCTAAAGATCCAGGAACACAGGAAAAATTAAAAGAAGAGCAACAACGGCTGTACAGCGAAGCTGGTGTCAATCCTTACATGGGCTGTTTACCTTTACTAGTACAAATGCCTGTCTTTATAGCCTTGTATCAAGCCGTTAACCGTACAGATATTTTATCAACGGGAGATTTCTTGTGGGTCAACTTAGGTCAACCCGATCCATATTTCATCTTACCGATCCTTGCCGGCTTATTCACCTTAGGAAATTCTGTTATGATGAGTATGGGAAAACCGCAAGCAGGTAATAAATTGATAACGTATATGATGCCTTTATTAATTGTCTTCATTACGGTCCGCTTATCGAGCGCGTTAGCCCTTTATTTTGCTGTTTCAAATGGGTTTTCTGTCATTCAAACGCTTCTTTTCCAAAATCCATTCAAAAAGATAAAAGAACTCAAAAGTAAAGAAGAGAAAGAAAGAGAAGCGGAAATTCAACGCAGACGTGCAATGAAAAAAGCTCAAAAATACCGTAGAAACGTAAAAAAATAGAATTTATCTGACTTAGACCTATTTATTTGGTAAAATGGTGAGGAATAGAATTTGGACTGGAGGATAGTAGTCATGAATGATAAATATACAGCACAGGCATCAACGACTGAAGCAGCTATCGAAAAAGGATTGAAGGCTTTAGGTATTGAAAGAGAAGATGCAACGATTGAAGTGAAACAGGAAGCCAGGAAAGGCTTTTTAGGAATCGGACAAAAAGATGCCACCGTTGTTGTTAAAAAAATGAACACGAAAAACGTCGTTGAAGAACTGTTATCTAAAGAAGTGATGTTGGGAGAAGAAGAAACATCTACCATCAAACCTTCTGAAAAAAAACCAGAAAAAAAGAAAGATGACGTGAAAGAAGAATCAGTGGTTGAACCGGTTGCTGAAGATCCAAAGGAAACAAGCGAAGCGGTTAGAGAAACCGAAGAAACCGATAAGATCGAAGAGGTCAAAACTTCACAACCGCGCGAGCAAAAGGAAGTCATCGTCAATGAACAAGACGAAGCAGCCATTAATAAAGTTTCTGAGTATTTACAAACCATTGCTCTGAAAATGGGTGTGGATGATGTCTCTATTGACGTGAAACGTGACCATAACCGCGTGAAATTCTCTATCGATACCGAAGATGCCGGCTTGATCATCGGTCGTCATGGGAAAGTTTTAAACAGTTTACAGACGTTAGCTCAAATTCAATTGCATCAGGAAGCGGACAATAAATTGTATGCAAAAGTGGATGCAGAGAACTACCGGGATCGTCGTAAGCAGACGGTAGAACAGTTGGCGACACGCACGGCTGAAAAAGTGAAACGGACCAAACGTCCGGTCATTTTAGAGCCGATGCCTGCGCACGAGCGCAAGCAAATTCACCGTTATTTGAATCAATATAAAGAGGTTCAGACCCATTCGGAAGGAAAAGACCCGCATCGTTACCTGGTGGTTGAACCTTCTAAAGAAGAAGAATTCAAACTGTAAAAGCAACTCGATCATAATTAGAAGGCTCTCTAAAGACGGTATTTCGTCTCTAGAGAGCTTTTTTTAATAGTATAGTATGTTTAGTTGACCCGTTCACCGTAAACCAGGAGACGCTTATAATTCATGGGATACTTCAGACACGTCACCAATGTCACGAGCTCTTTATCTTTTTGAATGGTCAGGCTATCCACGTTGTTCGGTAAAACTACTCTGGACCCCGTGACACGGTAGGTCATGGTTTGATCAAGCGTTTGTATTTCGAAGATATCACCTGAGACCAATTTATTCAGGTTTAAAAACATATGATGATGTAAGGTGCCACGATGTCCGGCAATAACGGCGTGTGTATTTTTCCCTCCGACCGGAAGGGAAGTCCCGCTCACATGTGCCGCACCTTTCATCAGATTAGCATCTGACGCTCCCAGATAGATAGGTAATTCCACATTGATTTTAGGGATGTGAATAATGGAATAAAAAGAGCGGGAGGAGAGAGAAGGTGAAGATGAGAGGTTGGATTGCGTTGCATCCGTCGTTTCTGCAGTCACTGTTGTTTCGTTGAAAGTCCTGTCTTCATCATCCGTTTCATCAAAATTTTCATTCGTATAAAAAGGATTTGAGGCCATTACTTCGTCTGTAAAGACATCCTGAACGCCCTGCGGATTGTTTGAGAGTTCCTCATTGTATTCTGTCATCTCATTCCAGATCTCTTCCTGTTCCTCTGTGGGAATCGGCTGGGCTGATACCGTTTCGAACTCCTCGATCTGCTGCTGCATGGCATAATTATTGATGTAATGCGCAATATAAGGATAGGTAAAGAAAAACAATCCGAGAAGAAACAGCAGTAAAGGTATTATTTTTTTTTTCATTGTGAATTCTCCTCTCGTGTTTTTCTCTTGTAGAGGAAGTAGGTGAGGCCTGAAATGAAAATAACTGAGGCAATAATGATTGGAAGTATTGGAATTGTGTAAGAGGTATCTTCAGGAGCTGGATCAGGGGTTATGGATGCAGCTACAGGTTCTTCAGGCGTATAAGGTATCCGTTCGCCCATGACGAGGAGCCGGTGAGTATTGATCATGTAAGGGGTACAGGTGATAAGCGTGACTAAATCTCTGCCTTCCTGAATGGCGATAAGTTCCGTCTCGTAAGGCAGAACGGTATTTATTTCTCTGACTTCATACGCAAGCGTTTCATCTAGAACATTGAGATAGAAGACACTGCCGATTTCAACTTCGGGTAGATCAGTGAACAATTTAGACGTTGGCAAGCCCCGGTGGCCGGTTAACACGGAGTGCGTACTCTCGCCGCCTAGAGGGAATGAGGTGTTCTCCATATACCCGATGCCTTTTTGAAGGATCGCATCACTGGTTCCGGAATAAATGGGTAAGTTTCCGTCAATAGCGGGAATGTCTATATGACCCAAGATGTCACCAAGCCGGTCAGAAAAAACATTGAATGAAGAATGACTATCTGCTGCAGCGACTGGAGTTGATGTTTCTTCTGAGAAGGGATCATCATATTCCTGTTGTGTATCAGTACCCGAAAGCATCTGATTATAGTCAGTGATTTGATTTTTGTAGGCACTGATTTCCTCTTTTGAGAGTTCATCAAGGGAATCCTGGTACGTATCGATGACACGTGTCTGGGTCAAGCTGGAATAAATCTGTGTCACTATAGGGTACAGAAAGATACTTAATCCGATGATAAAGCCGATAATCAACAGAAGACTGGATCTGGAAGATTTGTGGAATGATCGAAATATTTTTTTCATGGGGACTCCCTCCTTTCGCTAAATGGAGTAGTATGTAGAACGGGATGAGACAGGGGGTGTCCCATCCCGAAGGTGTTTGGTGTCGGTCAGTTACGATTATTTCTCGGATTTTTTATAGAGTTTGACGGAAGAGCCCATCAAACCAAGACCGATGATGCTGAATATTAACGTACCCACACCACCTGTTTGAGGAAGGCTGATTTCAGGTTTGTTCACGATTGTTGCGCGTGGAGCAGTTGGATCTGCATCTGGTGACTCAATAGAAGTAGG
>NZ_JAWOBT010000010.1:0-16261 GCF_046484155.1 Alkalibacterium sp. | reverse complement strand
TTCCCAGAAGTCCGGTAATTCAGTTCCGGTATAGTTCACATGGAGATTCAATACAATAGAGTAAAAGAAGGGGAATGGAAAATGAAGAAAAGATGCGGTTGGGTAACCGAAGATGCCGTTTATATTCACTACCATGATAAAGAGTGGGGACGGCCCTTATATGACGATCAGAAATTGTTTGAACTGTTATGCTTAGAAGGTGCCCAGGCAGGGTTGAGTTGGCTAACGGTATTGAAAAAAAGAGAAGGCTACCGGGAGGCGTTTGATCAGTTTGATCCCGAGCTCATCAGCCAGTATGATGATGATAAAATTGAGGCTTTGTTGAATAATGAAAAAATCATTCGGAATAAATTGAAGATACGATCGGTAGTGACGAATGCGCAGGCTTTTTTGAAAATCGTGGAAGGTAATCAGTCGTTTTCTGATTACGTGTGGGAATTTGTAGAGGGCGAACCTATTCAAAATAGTTGGGATAGTATAGAAGATATTCCGTCTCAGACAGAGAGCAGTCGATCGATGAGTAAACAGCTCAAAAAAGCTGGCTTTAAATTTGTTGGTCCAACGATATGTTATGCATTCATGCAGTCCAGCGGGATGGTCAATGACCACGTCACTGACTGTTTTTGCTACCAGGAAATAAAAAATGAGGAGGGAACGCAATGAATCGTCTGAACTTAGTGTGCATAGGAGTAAAAGATATGTCTCGGGCTTTAGCTTTTTACAAAGCGATTGGTTTTCAAACACCTGAAACAAGTGAAAGTCCGCCAATCGTCTTCTTTGATAATGAAGGAAGCAAGTTGGAACTGTATCCCATATCGGAGTTGCAAACAGATATCGATCCAGACGATCCACCGGTGCTTTCCGTTGGAGGATTTTCTGGGATCACGTTTGCCTGCAATATGAAGACTGAAAAAGACGTTGATGCCACAATGAGATTAGTTGAAGAGGCAGGGGGCGAAGTGGTCAAGCAACCTCAAACGGTTTTCTGGGGAGGCTACAGCGGCTATTTCAGAGACTTAGACGGCTACTACTGGGAACTTGCTTATTCGGATGATTGGCAATTTGATGATCGGAACATGTTGATCATCGAAAGTGAATAAAAAGAACCCTTCAAGCACAAGCTTGAAGGGTTTACTTGTTTATAAGATCTTATCTAAGAAGTTTTTCGTTCGTTCCTGTTGAGGCTGATTGAAAAGTTGCGAAGGCGGTCCGACTTCCACGATATGACCGTCATCCATAAAGACGACACGGTCAGCAACTTCCCTGGCGAAGCCCATTTCGTGTGTAACGACGACCATGGTCATACCCTGGCTCGCTAATTTCTGCATGACCTCCAGGACATCTCCCACCATTTCCGGGTCTAACGCACTTGTTGGTTCGTCAAACAACATGATATCCGGATCCATAGCTAAGGCACGCGCAATCGCTGCCCGTTGTTTTTGTCCACCAGATAACGAATTGGGATAGGCATCCGCTTTGTCTGACATTCCAACACTTTCCAGCAATGACATGCCGAGTTCTCTACCTTCTTTTTTTGACAGGTTTTTTAACTCTTTGGGCGCCAGTAGAATGTTTTCCATGACTGTAAGGTGTGGAAACAAGTTGAATTCTTGAAAGACCATGCCGATGTTCTCTCTTATTTTATTGATATTTTGCTTGGCGTCAGTCAAATCATGGTCATCCACGATAACCTTCCCTTCATTGACATCTTCCAGTAAATTCATACATCTTAAATAGGTGCTTTTCCCGGATCCTGAGGGGCCGATAATAACAACGACTTCTCCCTCCTGGACTTCCAGATCTAATCCTTTCAGTACTTCAAGATCTCCGAAACTTTTATGCAGATTTTCAGTTTTTAATTTAGTCATTCGCCAGACTCCTTTCAATTTGGTTAGAAAGTTTAGTTAATATCGTAATGATAATAAGATAAATCAAACCAACGATGATCCACATTGCTCCCGACTGGTACGAACGGGCGATAATGATACGACCCGACTGGGTTAATTCAACGATACCAATGACGGACAGAATAGATGTATCTTTAAGTGTAATGACAAACTGATTAATCAATGAAGGGATCATTATTTTGATCGCTTGTGGTAAAACGACTTTCTGCATGGATTGTCTGTACGGCAAACCGAGGCTTCGCGAAGCTTCCAGTTGACCAATCGGTACAGCAGCGATCCCGCCTCGCACTTGTTCCGCGATATAAGCGGTCGTATTCAGGCTTAAGGTGATGATTCCTGCAGCAAAAGCGGAAAGTTGAATATTAAATAATTGTGGCACGGAAAAATACATAAAGAAAGCCAAAACGATAAGAGGAATACCGCGTAATACAGTGACATAAATATTGGCGATCAGATTAAGTGCTTTGTTTTTAGTGGCACTGAACAATCCAATGATCGTTCCGGCTACAAGAGAAATACCAAAAGCAACAAGCGTAAGAGCCAGTGTGCGTCCAAGCCCAGCCATCAATGCACCAAAGTTGTTTGACAGTAGCGAGAAGAACCCGGCACTTTCAGCAACTGTTGCATCTTCGGCACTGATGAGATAGGTATCTAAGATCTCGTCGTACGTGCCATCCTCTATAACATTCGCTAAACCGGCATTGAACATTACCAGTAATTCCTGATTTTGTCCGCCGTTAACTGCGAAACCAACAGGGTAGCCTGCTTCTGGTTCAGTTGGCAGTTTCAAGGGTAAGCCTTGTTGAATCGCATAAGCCATGACAGGATAATCTTCCACGGCTGCGTCAGAGTGTCCAGCTACGACATCTTCATACATATTAGCCGAATCTTCGAACTGATTGATCGTGACATCGTACTCTTGTGCGAGTTCCTCAGCGAACTGTGCACCTGTCGTTCCTACTTTAACAGCTAAGTTTTTGCCGTCTAAATCAGCGTAAGATGAAATCTCATCGTTATCTGCCTGGACAGCCAGGACGGGACCGGCATCAATATAAGGTTCAGAAAAGTCGAAGGATTCTTCTCGTTCAGGGGTAATACTCATGGCGGCGATCATGCCATCCACCTGATTCGATTCCAGAGCCTGCAGACCCGCGCTGAAGTTCATCGGTCTCAGTTCATAGTCAAACCCCTGATCTTCAGCAATAGCGGCAAGTAGATCGATATCGATGCCGACATACTCATCATCCTCATTCTGGTATTCGAATGGAGCGAAGGTCACGTCGGTGGCAATGATATAAGGATCTTCCTGAGCCTCGACGGGTTTAACTAGACTTAAAGAGCTTAATAATAGCATCAGCGTAAAGGTAATGCTGACTATAAAAACAGGTTTCTTTTTCAATTTCATCTTCTTTCTCCTCTCGAAATAGTAAGCATAAAAAACAACTAATTATAATTTTATATTATAACCACATGAAAAACAAATGAAAAACAAAAAAGTTTAAACTTAGAAAGCGCTAACTTATATGGTTTTTTGCATTAATCTCTTTTTTTAATCGAGTATAACAAAAGGAACCATCATATTGAAACAAGGTGTTTATGGCTTTATATCAATGCTTTTGGGGAAATCGAATCAGTTTGATAGGAACAAATGTGCATAGTAAGCTAAGAGAAATTTATCTAAAAATTTAATCACAGGGTAACACTTTCCATTTTCCTTTCGTTATTGGAAGTGTAAGCAGTGATCACCTTACAAAAAAACAGAGGAGGAAAAAGATATGCAAAAAGAATGGGATGGAAGTAAAGTAGATATCATTTTAGAAGATGTAGAAAACGAAAAACATATCCGCCGTCGCTTTAATGGCGCTTTGCAAGGGGTAACAGATGAACAAGTGACTGCTTTTACACAAGCTTTAAGTACAGTGAATGCTTTGCCTGTATCATATGCAGCAGTGGTTGAAGAATACCGTTACACATTTTTATAAGAGCACTTAACTAATAATGAAGAGGAGGAAAAGAAATGGTTAAACGTTTAGAATTACGTTTTGAAACAGGCGAGGGCAAAACAAAGGTGATCGGTATCGATCAACCTGCCGAAAACTTAGATCCGTTAGTCGTTCAGTCAGCTATGGAGCAAATCATCACTCAGGATATGTTTGAGGACGAAGGCATCAAGCTGTTCACAAAAATTAAAGATGCCCGTTATGTCACACGTACAGTGGAAGATATCATCGAAGAAGCGTAATAATTTACAAGAGCCGCCTCTATTGATGAGGCGGTTTTTTTCTGAATTGAAAACTTAAAGCAGGCGAGTGGAGGTCGACTAAGCTGCCGATCCTTGTTCGAGGCAATTCGAAAGAAGAGGTCGTATGCAAGGAGACTTCGGTAAGTAGACAATGGATCGCTTTTTCTAAGTGTCGAAGTTTACCAAGTTCATCATGTTGAAAGTGTGATTTTCCTGCTACTTACCGAACTTCATGCTCATTCGGCCAGTAGTAAAAGAGAGGCACCCGCTAATAGTCGAACACGGCTTCGTTCGGTCGTTTCAAGCATATATTTAAATTCAAAGTGTCGAAGGAGGCTCAACTTCGGTAAGTAGCGTTTAAATTCTTGCTGCAAACGACCAAACATGGTAACTGAACTGGTTTTGACGCTTTCCAATGAGTTAGCTAGAATCAGCGGCACTTTGAAAAAGTAAGTTTTTTTGCTATAATGCCTATGTAAAGAAAGTAAAGGAGACTACAACGTGAAAACATTTCTTTTAGCACTAGTTAAATTATATCAGAAACTCATTTCCCCTTTGTTCCCGCCAAGTTGTCGCTACTATCCAACATGCTCGCATTATACTGTCGATGCTTTAGAGAAACACGGTGCTTTCAAAGGCTTTATTATGGGGGTCTCACGAATCCTGAGATGTAATCCGTTTTTCAAAGGTGGCGTTGATAAAGTGCCTGATCATTTCACGCTGAAAAGAAATCCTGATGGTGAAAACGAAGTGTATCTAGGCTCAGGCGTTACAGTCAAGAAAAAAGAAGAGTGATCAATAAAAAAGAGGACGATGAAAGGACCACCGATGAGAGTCACGTTAACTGAGAACAACTTTTTGGATGTTATCGGTTCACCAAATCTTGTTTTTCTTCATTTCCGGTCCGATTTTTGTGGACCGTGTAAAGTGCAGTCACGGGTCCTGGAGCAACTAGAAGAGAAATATAAGGAAAGAGTCGTGTTGAGTGAAATCAATAGTCTTAAACACTTAGATTGGACAGAGGCTTTTGGGATCCAGTCTACTCCGACGACTCTCTTGTTTTATAAAGGGAGCGTCATAGCTAAACTGATCGGTGTGCATTCTCTATCTAAAATTGAACAGGTCATAAAAAAAGCTGAGGTGCTCAAATGAGTGCCCCAGCTTTTTAGTACTTGTCATCCGGAATACAATAGAAGAAACACCTCGTCAGGTGTGCCGATTCTTCAAACAGACAGTCTAGCAAAATGATTTTACCGAGGGGCTATTTAGACTAAGTATACACTTTATTCGCAAAGGGAAATAAGGTAAGATAGACTCACAGAGAAAAGAGAAGAGTCCATTCGCTTCACTTTTCAATTTATCGGTATTGGGAGTGTTAGTAATGAAAGGATTAGCCAATCTATTTATTGTAGTGGGACTGGTATTGCTGAGCTGGTTCGGCTATTCAGTGTATCAACAAGAACAGATGCAGTCCGTGACGATAGAAGAAGCGGAAAGTGCTCTTGAAAACTTGCGTCAAGAGAATGATACGGCAACTCTCGACGGGGAGATCCCGCAATTTATTCCAGCTGCCCACGAAGCGTTTGGTCTATTACATGTGCCGAAACTGGATAGAAGCATCGGGATTGTAGAAGGAACAGATCCCGATGCCTTGGATAAAGGAGTCGGACACATGTCGAGTACCGTTTTTCCAGGCCAAGGCGAACAAATCATTTTATCCGGACATCGAGATACCGTCTTTAAAAATTTCGCAGAGTTAGAACTGGGTGATACCTTTATCGTGGAAATGCCTTATGGGGACCATACGTACGAGATAAGGGAAACGGAGATAGTGGATGCAGACGACACCTCGGTTGTCGGCAAAATGGGTGAAGAAGTGCTAGTTGTATCAACGTGTTACCCTTTCTCCTATTTAGGCAATGCGCCAGAACGGTTCGTTTTTTACGCCTATCCGGTCTTAGAGTGATCAGATGCAACTGAAAAACCCAATTCTTTATTCGGATTGGGTTTTTCTTATAGTGCCAGTCTTTTCGTTTTTAATAGAGAGTTAAGGACAAAGAAATCAAGCAAAGAAAGAAGGCTGATTGATGATGAATAAGAAGAGCTACGTCGCTCAAGGTTACCGGGTGCCCAAACTGATCGTCAAAGATTTCATCTTGAGTATCCTCACCTTAGGTTTCAAGCGGCCTCACCATATAAAAGAAGAAGCTAAAACGTTTGTGTATTTATTTGAAGATAAACGAATAAGAATAGTTGAAGAGGATTTAAGCGGTGATAGAAGAGAAGTCGACCAAAAGATAGTGATGTCGGACCGTGAGCAAGAAGAGATCCTTTCCAAGGGGAAATTTGCGGTGGGAGCTTACGTCTATTATTTAGATAAAAAAATGATAAAGTCACCAAAAAACAATCAGGAAAACTAAAGCAGTAATTCTATCAGTAGGGAACATGACTGGGGAATGTGTCTGGACTTAGTGTAGCAATATTTATTGGATGAAAAAGAAAACATACCCAGAATTCCGTATCAGATAGGCCTTGGAGAAAATAAGCAAGGAAATGAAAGCGAGTTTAATGAGCAGGTAGTCTGATTGAATGGAAAGCGCACTGGACAGGTAACGCTCATACACCTGATGCCGAATCTGCCTTTTGGAGCAGGTTTAAGCTAAGCCTTTTGTAAAAGCCGAGGAGGTCAGGATCTTTGTTCCGAGCTCTTTTTCTTTATGAAAACTTTAGTATTCTGGACCCTTTTACATGATAAGATGGAAGCGAAGAGGTTGAGGAGGGGATTCAAGATGCGCATACTGGTTGCAGATGATGATAAGGAAATTTGTGATTTGCTGGAAATATATATAAAGAACGAAGGCTACGAAGTAGAAAAAGCCTATGATGGCCAAGAGGTCATTGATAAGTTAGAGCGATTGGAAATTGACTGTCTGATCCTTGATGTCATGATGCCTAAAAAGAGTGGCTTGGAAGTAGTAAAAGAAATCAGAAAAACATCTTCATTGCCGATACTGATGTTGAGTGCCAAAACGGCAGACATCGATAAGATCAGAGGCTTGACCAATGGTGCCGATGATTATGTGGTCAAACCGTTCAATCCGCTGGAAGTGCTGGCCCGAGTGAAGTCTCTAATCAGAAGAAGTAGCTACGGGACGAATCAAAGTGACTCTGGGGAATTGGAAATCGGTCCGTTGATTATCAGAAAAGACCAGCATCAAGTAGAAACGCTGGATGGGGTAGATATTCAGTTGACGGCTTTGGAATTTGGAATTTTGTATTTGCTGGCAACCAACCCTAACCGGGTATTTAGTGCGGACGATATTTTCGAGAAAGTCTGGAAACAAGAAAGTCTGGTACCGGCAAAAACGGTGATGGTCCATGTCAGTCATTTACGCGATAAGATCGAAAAAGCGACTGACGGAGAAAGTATTGTAAAAACAGTTTGGGGCGTCGGCTATAAAATAGAAAGTTAGTGAGGAGGTCCACCATGCACTTGACCCGAATGGAACGTTGGCGGTTAGCGTTTGAAGCAGTCGTTACAGCTGGAATCATCTTCCTCTGTTATTTTGCTATTTATGAAATATTTCGTTGGGTCGTTATCACGTTTCAAGACGTGTTCAATGAATTTTGGTTTTTCGGTAATGTTGTTGAAGATATCGGCAATCAAGAAATATGGGGACTTACGCCGCTGGTGTTTCTATTTCTGATCATCGTAGCCGGCGTTGCGATTTACTGGCGGTTAAAAAGACGTTACCGTCAATATGAATTGAAACATATTATCAAAGAACTGCATTATATAGCGAAAGGAAATTATGACCATCGTATTCGAGGGTCTTACAGCGGAGACATAGGCAAAGTGGTTGAAAGCATTCATGTACTTGTCGATTCCACCGTTGAAGCGATGGAAGAAGAACGGCGGATCGAACAAAGCAAGGATGAACTGATAACGAATGTCAGTCATGATATCCGGACACCTTTGACCTCTATTATTGGATACCTTGGTTTAATAGAAGAAGATCGTTACGGTTCAGAAGAGGAAGCCAAGAAATATGTCCATACAGCTTATAAGAAAGCGAAACAGATGAAAGTTCTCGTGGATGACCTGTTTGAATACACGACAGTAAGACAAACAACCGTTCCGCTCGACTATGTCTCTTTCGACATGGTTCAATTGCTTGAGCAAGTTGCGATCGATTTTGAGCTGGAAGCTCAGAAAAAAGAGCGGGAGATTCAGATTTCGTCTTCTCACAAGCAAATCATGATGCGGGCGGATACGGAGAAAATTGTGCGTGTCTTTCATAACTTGTTGTCCAATGCTTTGAAATACGGCGAAGGCGGCTCTTTAGTTCTCATCGAGGCTAAACAAGGAGAAAAAAATGTTTTTATTTCAATTAAAAATAACGGGAAAACATTACCAAAAGAAGCGATTGAACAATTATTTGAACGTTTTTACAGAGCGGAAACCTCCCGTTCGCAAGAAACTGCGGGGACCGGTTTAGGACTAGCTATAGCTCAGAGCATAGTGGAACTACATAAAGGAACGATTACAGCCCGTGTGGATAATGGCTGGACTGTATTTGACGTTGTGTTACCGCTGAAAAATGACTGAACTAAAAAAGCGAAGCAGGCGAGACCTGCTTCGCTTTTTTAGATGAATTTAATTCTTAAATATAATGAGACCTATCAGTTGAAAAACAGAAGTGATTCTTTTAGGGTGAAGATATAAAGAGTTATAGTGAAAAAGGAGGAGTTTAGTATGAGTGATATTTTCGACGTTTTTAGGAATAGAATTATAAATGCGGATACAGAAGAAGTGGAAGACCTGATCAGACAATTCAAGAGCTCAAGAGCGAATGGAGAAATCAGTGAAAAGGAGGAAGCTGATCTGGAGGATATTGCAAATAGGAAACTGGAAACAGGTGACGAGGATACATCGAATTAGCATTATGCATTAGGAACAAGACAGTCAAAGCACGAAGAGGGGGCCCTATATCTCTTCGTGCTTTGTTTTTTGTCTAAGCAACATCTATGTCGGACCTAAGGGCGTGTCATAAATGTGAAAACTCAACGAAGGAGGTTGTTTTTTTAATAGTGAAAGGGTACTATAAGACATGTTGAATTGAAATTGAGTTTCAATCATATTCACTGATAAACAAGAGAATGAATCTGACATAGGAGTTAATAAAAAATGAAAAACACAGGTAACCTTAAAACACTAAAAGCAAGTTTGACAGCAAGTATAACCTTACCCATTCTATTGGCCGGAACAGCTGTATTTGCGGAAGAACCGTCCATAGACATCGAAGCAGAAAGTTCACTCTTAATTGATTTTGAGACAGGCCAGATTTTACATGAGCAAAATGCTGAAGCCTACCGAGGCATCGCGTCGATGACCAAGATGATGGTTGAATATATCTTGTTTGAAGAAATAGAAGCAGGGAATATATCGTGGGATACAGAAGTAAATATTAGCGACTATGCTTATGCCATTAGTCAAGACTATGCTCTTTCTAATGTCCCGTTACAATTAAATGGCACCTACACAGTTAAGGAACTCTATGAAGCACTGGCTATTTACTCTGCGAACGGTGCAACTATAGCTTTGGCCGAAAAAATGGAAGGGTCAGAATCGGCTTTTGTTGATCGTATGCGTTCGTTGGTTGAAGAGTGGGGAGTGGATGAATACGAACTATATAACACCACCGGCTTGAACAACAGTTACTTGAACGGTAATCATTATCCGGGCAGTGAAGCAGACGCGGAAAATGCGATGTCTGCCAAAAACATTGCTAAAGTAGCGAAAAACTTGATCAAAGACTACCCGCAAGTGCTTGAAACGTCAAATATACCGACTAAAACATTTAGAGAAGGGACCTCTGATGCCATTTTAATGATGAACTGGAACTGGATGCTGGAAGGCTTATCTCATGAACGTATGGACGTTGATGGACTCAAGACGGGTACGACCGAGTATGCCGGGGCTACCTTCACGGGTACAGCCGAATCTGAAGGGCACCGGTTGATCTCAGTTGTTATGGGCGCAGGGGATGGCATGACAGACCGGGGTTTACGCTTTGATGAAACGGCTAAATTGTTTGATCATGGATTTGAGGAATGGACGTACAAGACGTTAATCGAGGGGGATGTTGTACTTCAAAACGTCCACCCGTTAGCTGTTAAAAATGGAGTGGCAGAAAATACCTCGTTGAAGACAGTGGAGAGTCTCTCATATTACGTTCCTGTCTCCGATCAAGATGAGAAGGCCAGTTATACTTTCCAACCCAATGAAGAACTGCTGAATCAGGATGGTGAAATAGAAGCGCCTGTTGCAGAAGGAGATATCCTTGGTGAACTGATTTTAGACAATCAAGATGATGTCGAGTATCTTGAAGGAGAGTCCGACCGGATTGTGCAAGTGGCTGCAGCCGACTCTGTCGAACGGGCAGGCTTCTTTACCGTATTTTCTAACTTGGTCAAAGACTTCTTTAGCAAACTCGGCGATCGCTTCTGATCTACGCGTTAAGTGTTGACGTTGGAGAATGAAGTAAGGTAGAATAAAGGCACAGATAAATGAGTAAAAGAACAGCGAACCAGTACAGAATCAAACAAGTCTAGAGAGTCAGTGGATGGTGGAAACTGATCTTGTTTATTCTCGAATCCATCGTTTGAGTTTAAATAATGAAGCAAAAAGCCTAAATTATTTCGGCGCGGACCGTTATCCCTGAGAGCGTAAAAAGACAACTACGGTGTCTTTTTGAATCAGGGTGGTACCGCGAGAAGCAGTCCTTTCGTCCCTTACTTTGGGATAAAAGGCTGCTTTTTTTATACCTGCTAAAATAAAATGAGGAAAGAAGGAGAAATCATGATAGATATCAAACGCATTCGTAATGATTTTGAAGCAACGAAAGAAAGACTGGAAACGCGTGGAGTAGCTGCTGAAGAAGTAGATCAACTCAAAGCCTTGGATGAAAAAAGAAGAGAGCTCCTTCAAAAATCAGAACAGCTAAAACAACACCGTAACGATGTCTCTGCTGAAATTGCCGAAAAGAAACGAAACAAGGAGGATGCAGATGACACGATAGCTGCAATGAAAAAGGTCGGCGCAGATATCAAAGCGATCGATGCTGACTTGGAACAGTTAGAAGCGCAATTGCATGCCGTGGCGGCAGGTCTTCCGAACTTACCGCATCACTCTATTCCGGTAGGTGCAGATGAAGAGTCTAATATAGAAGTACGCAAATGGGGAGAACCAACCGAGTTTGACTTTGAACCACAGCCCCACTGGGATTTAGGGACTGCACTGGGTATTCTGGATTTTGAACGTGGAGCCAAAGTAGCCCGCAGCCGTTTCCTGTTTTACAGAGGACTGGGAGCGCGCTTAGAGAGAGCTCTGTACAACTTTATGCTGGACTTGCATGTGACTGAACATGATTATGAGGAAATCATCCCTCCCTATTTAGCTAACGATGATGCGCTTTATGGTACAGGCCAATTTCCTAAATTCAAAGATGACGTGTTCCAAATCAAAAATCAGCCCTTAACTTTAATCCCAACGGCAGAAGTGCCTTTGACAAACTTTTATCAAAATGAAATTTTAGAAGAAAAGGATTTGCCCAAATACTTTACAGCGCTTTCTCCATCCTTCCGTTCTGAAGCAGGAAGCGCCGGTAGAGATACACGCGGATTGATTCGTTTGCATCAATTTAATAAAGTGGAAATGGTGAAGTTTGCCAAGCCGGAAGACTCATACGCCGAGCTGGAAAAAATGACCGATAATGCCGAGGACATCCTGCGAAAACTAGGTTTACCCTATCGTGTTGTTCTTCTGTCAACGGGAGACACCGGATTCGCAGCAGCCAAAACGTATGATTTGGAAGTTTGGATCCCCGCTCAAAATACGTACAGAGAGATAAGTTCGTGTTCCAATACAGAAGATTTTCAAGCCAGAAGAGCTATGATTAGATATAGAAAAGAATCAGATGGTAAAATAGACTATGTACACACCCTCAATGGTTCGGGATTAGCTGTCGGTCGAACAGTTGCGGCAATCATGGAAAACTATCAACAAAAAGATGGCAGCATCAAAATACCAGAAATCCTGGTTCCTTATATGGGTGGAGTCAAAGAAATTCGTCGGGCTTAAATCAAGGAACATAAAATAAAGGAGAATGAATATGGTTAATGAACAGAGAGCAATATTTGCAGGTGGTTGTTTCTGGTGTATGGTTCAACCGTTTGATTCATTACCAGGGATTATTTCGATTACTTCCGGGTATACAGGAGGTCATGTAGAGAACCCCACTTACCGAAAAGTGACTTCCGGTAAAACGGGGCATACAGAAGCCGTCGAGATCGTTTATGATCCGGATAAGATTTCATACAAAGATCTCGTCGAAATTTACTGGAGACAGACAGATCCAACCGACGCAGGAGGCCAATTTGCAGACCGCGGCGATTCCTACAGACCAGTTATTTTTTATCAGGACGAGCATCAAAAACAAGTGGCTGAAGAATCGAAAAGAGAATTGGAACAAAGCGGTAAATTTAGTGAACCTATTGTCACGCAGATTGAAAAGGCCAAACCTTTTTATCCTGCCGAAGAGTATCATCAGGACTATTATAAGAAAGAGTCGGCTCATTACAAACGATATAGTGTCGGATCCGGAAGGGCTCGCTTTATCGAAAAAAATTGGGAAAATTAATGCAGTAGCAAAGGAAAATAGCCTTCTTTGTCATTTGTTTTGGAGAAAATAAAAAAAACAGTTGACAAAGAGGCGATTTCTTTGTATGATATAAGAGTTGCTACAGAAACTATTTCAACGTTTTATAGTT
Source organism: Alkalibacterium sp. (assembly GCF_046484155.1). GTDB lineage: Bacteria > Bacillota > Bacilli > Lactobacillales > Carnobacteriaceae_A > Alkalibacterium. Next base: position 3,280 of record NZ_JAWOBT010000010.1, on the reverse strand, counting down.
ATATTGTATAGTGATTATGGCGAGAAGGATCCACCTGTTCCCATTTCGAACACAGCCGTTAAGCTTCTCAGCGCCGAGGATAGTGAAGGGTTTCCCTTTGTGAAAGCAGGACATTGCTATGCAGTATATTTTGGAGGTTTAGCTCAGTTGGGAGAGCATCTGCCTTACAAGCAGAGGGTCAGCGGTTCGAGCCCGTTAACCTCCATAGTCATTAGAGCCGTTAGCTCAGTTGGTAGAGCATCTGACTTTTAATCAGAGGGTCGCTGGTTCGAGCCCAGCACGGCTCATATATATAAAGGATTTTCTTTATATATTATATGCGGATGTGGCGGAATTGGCAGACGCACTAGATTTAGGATCTAGCGCTTCACGGCGTGGGGGTTCAAGTCCCTCCATCCGCATTGCACCATTATTTTGATTTGGCCGGCTTAGCTCAGTTGGTAGAGCAACTGATTTGTAATCAGTGGGTCGAGGGTTCGATTCCTTTAGCCGGCATTTTCTTGCGAAAGTAGTTCAGTGGTAGAACATCACCTTGCCAAGGTGGGGGTCGCGGGTTCGAATCCCGTCTTTCGCTTGTCAATTCTCATTGATTATCAATGGTATCCCATGCCGGGGTGGCGGAATTGGTAGACGCACAGGACTTAAAATCCTGCGGAGAGTTTTCTTCGTGCCGGTTCGACTCCGGCCCTCGGCATTATCTGTATTATTTAGATGGAGCACCCTTAGCTCAATTGGATAGAGTACCTGACTACGAATCAGGCGGTTAGAGGTTCAAGTCCTCTAGGGTGCATGTAATATAATAAAGAATACGGGAAGTAGCTCAGCTTGGTAGAGCACCTGGTTTGGGACCAGGGGGTCGCAGGTTCGAATCCTGTCTTCCCGATTTGTTAAAATGGCGGTGTAGCTCAGCTGGCTAGAGCGTACGGTTCATACCCGTGAGGTCGTGGGTTCGACTCCCTCCGCCGCTATAAAAAATCTGATTAACGGACCTTTAGCTCAGTTGGTTAGAGCAAACGGCTCATAACCGTTCGGTCGCAGGTTCGAGTCCTGCAAGGTCCATATTAATCACTTATATCATTATCGCGGAGTAGAGCAGTTGGCAGCTCGTCGGGCTCATAACCCGGAGGTCGCAGGTTCAAGTCCTGCCTCCGCAATTTACAAATACGGTACGTTTGGACGGTAGTCCATAAAGTATCCTATGAAGATTTTGCAATGGTCCCGTAGTGTAGCGGTTATCACGCCTGCCTGTCACGCAGGAGATCGCGGGTTCAAATCCCGTCGGGACCGTTAAGAAAGATATGCGGGTGTAGTTTAGTGGTAAAACCCCAGCCTTCCAAGCTGACGTCGGGAGTTCGATTCTCCTCACCCGCTTTATACTGATTGTATGAAAAATTCATTTAGGGCCTATAGCTCAGCTGGTTAGAGCGCACGCCTGATAAGCGTGAGGTCGGTGGTTCGAGTCCACTTAGGCCCATAGAAATAAATGAAGGCCCCTTGGTCAAGTGGTTAAGACACCGCCCTTTCACGGCGGAATCACGGGTTCAAATCCCGTAGGGGTCATGATATGGAGGATTACCCAAGTCCGGCTTAAGGGAACGGTCTTGAAAACCGTCAGGCGTGTCAAAACGCGCGTGGGTTCGAATCCCACATCCTCCTTTCCCGTGGTTGTTATTGCTTCAGCAGTTTACAACCACGGTACACTTGAGCGAAAGCTTAGAGTGTTTCGTATAATGACTTCATTATACATTATCGCGGAGTAGAGCAGTTGGCAGCTCGTCGGGCTCATAACCCGGAGGTCGCAGGTTCAAGTCCTGCCTCCGCAATTTACAAATACGGTACGTTTGGACGACAGTCCATAAAGTATCCTATGAAGATTTTACAATGGTCCCGTAGTGTAGCGGTTATCACGCCTGCCTGTCACGCAGGAGATCGCGGGTTCAAATCCCGTCGGGACCGTTAAAATTGATTATTTCATTGGCGCAGTAGCTCAGTTGGTAGAGCAACGGATTGAAGCTCCGTGTGTCGGCAGTTCGACTCTGTCCTGCGCCATTTAACTTAATATGTTGGAGGGATAGCGAAGTGGTCAAACGCAGCGGACTGTAAATCCGTTCCTTCGGGTTCGTAGGTTCAAATCCTACTCCCTCCATTAAATAGGGGTATAGTTTAACGGTAAAACAATGGTCTCCAAAACCATCGATGTGGGTTCGATTCCTACTACCCCTGTTTCAGTAAATTGTTAGATGAATACTTATGGTTTTTATGGTACACTGTTTATTGGAAATGGTAATATGGCGATTGTGGCGAAGTGGTTAACGCACCGGGTTGTGGTCTCGGCATTCGTGGGTTCGATTCCCATCAGTCGCCCTTAATTGGGCTATCGCCAAGCGGTAAGGCAGCGGGTTTTGATCCCGTCATTCCTAGGTTCGAATCCTAGTAGCCCAGTTTAATAACAGTAATACTAATATGGCGGTATAGCCAAGTGGTAAGGCAGAGGTCTGCAAAACCTTCATCACCGGTTCAAATCCGGTTACCGCCTTATCTTTAAAAATTATTTAGCCGGCGTGGCGGAATTGGTAGACGCGCTGGACTCAAAATCCAGTGCCCGTTAGGGCGTGCCGGTTCGATTCCGGCCGCCGGTATTAAACTTACATGGTTATCTCGCAAACTCTATTCATTTGGAGGTTGCGAGTTTTTTTTATAAAGGTGTTAGCTGGAAGACCCTCGGTTTCAACGAGGTTGCTGAAGAACAATAATTTAATTGAGATGAAAGATCCTATATTATACTAGAATAAAATAAAAGGCGGGTATATTGGAAATTCACATAGTGAATGATCCGGTATACCCGCCTTTTTATTTTTTTGCTGATAAGCGCCATAACCCGTTTCGGGTTCGCCGCAAGTGCTGTGATAGCTGCTTGCATATCCATGCCAAATAGATCCGGAGATGACATTATGCCCTAACCGGATCTACGCTTTAATTCACTATTTTTGCTCTTGATTTTATAACGCTGTTTTGATTTTTGTTTAAAATATTCTCTATTCTGGAAATTATATTGCGGGCTGTCTAAATCGCGAAGTATACGGACACTCTGGGTTTTACTTTTAGCTCCGACTTTATAACAGCCCTCGCTGATTTGACAATGCTTACACTTTTCGATGTCGAAATAATGGGTAAGGGCGTTTTCGTTGTGGCAGACGAAAACTAAGTCTGCTTGGGACAGGTGCAGCGTCATGTCGAGATCGACATGGGTGTCGCCGATTTAATGGTGCTGTCCATTGAC
>NZ_JAWOBT010000037.1:0-6163 GCF_046484155.1 Alkalibacterium sp. | reverse complement strand
CTTCGGCAAACTCAGGCAGAAAGTGCGTCGAGTGGACCGAAGACAGGGCACCTTCGGCAAACTCAGGTGGAAAGTGCGTCGAGTGAACCGAAGACAGGGCATCTTCGGCAAACTCAGGCGAAAAGTGTTTTGTGTGAACCGAATAGAGCGAAAATCAAATGATAAAAGGCGGCCATTTGCATATTTCCCCGGAAAATGGTATATTGTAAGGACGTTAAAAGTAAATATGAAATATAATATAAACACGTTTTAAAGAAATTTATTCAAACTGGCGCAGCTATGGAGTTGTAAGGACACGATAGAGGTAGGGATCGTGTCGTATAAATGAGAAACTTAGTCATATTCATATGAATGGTAATACCCATGATTCACTTTAGAAATATTTATTTTTGATTATAGAAAGCCGCTCACTTGTGAGCGGCTTTTGTCAATTCTACAGTCTTTTTTAATTTATCAAAAAGAAGCAAAAAGCGATGATGTTTTTGGTATACTGAGTAAAATGATAATAAAGGAAGCAAGAGTATAGTGGAGATTCAATTAAAAAACGATGAACGCATCGATCAGCTGATGCAATACGATTTAGAAATCATACAAAGTCCGTCTGTCTTTTCATTTTCTCTTGATGCAGTCTTGTTAGGCGATTTTGCTAAGGTCCCTAAACATAACCGGGCCAGGGTCGTTGATTTGTGTTCGGGCAACGGCGCAGTGGCATTGATGCTGAGTCAAAAAACCAAGAGTAAAATAATAGCCTTGGAACTACAGGACCGGCTCGTCGATATGGCGCAGCGAAGCATCCAACTGAATCAGTTAGAGGATCAAGTCGAGATGATCCACGGTGATGTCAATGAAGCAACGACGCACATTAAAAAGGATTCAGTGGATGTACTGACCTGTAACCCACCTTATTTCATTGTGTCGGATGCGAGCCGGAAAAATCCGAATGAACATCTAGCTATCGCCAGGCACGAACTGCATCTGACGCTGAGAGAGTTGATGACTGTTTCCGCAGGCTTGCTTAAAACTAAGGGGAAAGCCTATTTCGTACACAGACCTGAACGGTTTCTGGAGATCATGGACGAAATGCGGGCCGTCGATCTGGCACCTAAACGCATCCGGTTTGTCTATCCTAAACCAGATAAAGAGGCCAATATGATACTGATAGAAGGCATCAAACAAGGGAAAGAAACTGGGCTGAAAATCCTCCCGCCTTTATATGTGTTTGATGATAATGGGGAGTATTTTCCAGAAGTGAGAAGGATGATCTACGGCGATGAGTGAGGCACAAACGAGTTACTTTTATGTTTTACACTGTAAAGACGGGTCGCTGTACGGTGGTTATACCACTGATTTAACCAGACGACTGAAAGAACACAATGACGGAGTCGGGGCCAAATACACGCGGCCTAAACGTCGTCGCCCGTTAAGCATGCTCTACGCTGAAGCGTATGCCACCCGCAGCGAAGCGACCAAAGCAGAAGCCGCGTTCAAAAAGTTGATACGTAAACAAAAAGACGATTATTTAAAACAGCACGGTGTTGAATTGCCATTTAGGCAGCAAGCCACGTGTGTAGTGAAAGAGGTGACAGGCAAACATGATTGAGACACAAAAGAGTTTCGAAAAGCAGGAGACGGGGATATTATATCTAGTTCCGACACCCATCGGTAATTTAGAAGACATGACCTTTCGGGCGGTCAACATCTTGAAAGAGGTCGATCTGATCGCCGCAGAGGATACCAGAAACACACAGAAACTGTTGAATCATTTTGAGATCTTTACGCACCAGATCAGTTTTCACGAACACAATTCAAAAGAACGGACACCACAGCTCATTGATAAACTCCTCAACGGGTATTCGATCGCTCAAGTGAGTGATGCCGGGATGCCTTCGATAAGTGATCCGGGAGTCGATCTGGTGAAAGCGGCGATCGAAGCGGATATCTCCGTCGTTCCGTTACCCGGACCGAATGCAGCCTTGACAGCCTTGATCGCATCGGGCCTATCTCCACAACCGTTTTACTTTCTAGGCTTTTTACCGCGCAAGAAAAAAGAGTTGATCGCCGAACTGGAAGAACTGAATAAGAGGCAAGAGACACTTGTCTTTTACGAATCACCGCATCGTGTCAAACAAGTGGTCGAAGCGATGAGTGACGTCTTCGGCGCTGAAAGGAAACTGGTGCTTGCGCGTGAAGTAACCAAGCGGTTCGAAGAATTTATTCGTGGAACCACTGAAGAAGTGGTCGATTGGTTGAATAACGAAAAAATACGGGGAGAATTTGTGATCATCGTGGAAGGCAATGAACACGCCGATACCGAAGAAGACAAAGTTTGGGAAAAGTGGACATTAAAAGAACATGTCGAATTCATCATGGAGAATTACTCTTTTTCCAGCAAACAGGCAATAAAAGAAGTAGCCCTATTAAGAGACATACCAAAGCGTGAAGTATACGCTGCATATCATGAATTGGACAGTTAAACAGATAGAGGGGGAAATCCATAATGAAAAACAGAAAATATATTATGCCGCTCGTTGCCCTAAGTTTCGGTTTGGCAGCATGTCAGGCTGATGAGACAGAAACAAGCACGCCCACCGAAGAAAGCTCAACCGAAAATGACTCAAGTACAGATAAGGCAACATCTGAGCTCGTTGATGAGGAAGAAATCCCGACCGAAGGAGAACCCGCTGACCCGCAGTATGCCTTACTGGAGCAAGCTAAAGACGAATATTATAGCGGAGAACTGGATGCCGCAGCCGGAACGTTATCCAGACTGCTTCAAAACGATTTATCAGACAATGAACTCTTGAAAGCTGAAGCAGAGGATCTGAAAGAAGAAATCAGTCAGCAGCAGACAGAAAATGCCAAAGAAACAACCGAAAGTCACGTGACCTCAGAGTATCCAGAAGAACGTCAATCAACACTGTTAAGTGAAGAATATGAGGCAGCCAAGGAACAGTCTCTTTCAGAAGCGACAGACGAAGAGTTGGGATCGTTTTTAACTGAGAAAGAAGTGCAAAAAAATGAACCGGTAGTGGATGCAGAAGCAACGGATGAATCAGAAACAACCGAAAAAATTGCTATGACAAAAGAGGAAGCCGAAAATCACGCTTTCGAACAGGTATTGGACCGCGCTGTAGTTGAAGGAGAAAATTACTTCTATTTTGTCAATTATGCACAAGAGAACTGGGTACAAGTCGAAGCGCGCGAAGCTGTCGAACAAGACGGTGTGGCGTTTTCTAATCTGATCGGTATTTATCGTTATAATGTCGTAACCGATGAAATGCAAAAATTAGATGTTATCACTGGAGAATACAACGCCATCGAGGAACAATAGCGTTACCGAGTGAAATCGAACTGAAGGAGAGGACGTTTGTGTCAGACAAATTATTGAGTTACATATCGTTAAATGATGAACAGCGAAAGAAAATAAACGAAACGGCACCTTCATATGAAATCATAGAGTCATTGAGCGAGGTTGAAGATATCTCTGAAGTAAAAGTTATTTACGGATGGGATAGAGACTTAGCTGCTGAACTGCTGAATAAAACTGAAAATAAGCTTGAATGGGTCCAACTTGCTTCAGCCGGAGTCGACTATGTTGATTTGAATAAACTTGAAGAGCTCGGCGTCACACTGACGAATGCGAGCGGTATCCACGGCCACGCGATCACGGAATCCATCTTTGGTATGATCTTGAATTACACGCGTCAAATCGGTCATTCCTTAATTATGCAGCGTCAGGGAAAATGGAGTCCGGCATCAGAAGCGACCGAACTCAATCAAAAAACCATGCTGATCGTCGGAACAGGGGCCATTGGTACGCAGACAGGAAAAGTGGCTCAAGCATTTGGGATGAAAACGATTGGTGTCAACAGAAGTGGACGTCCAGTTGAGCATATGGATGAACTCGTGACACAAGATCAGCTGGATGATGTGCTACCTCAAGCGGATTTCGTCATCAACATCTTGCCGCTGACTGATGAAACAGACGGTCTGTTCGATTTAGGGAAATTCAGAGCAATGAAAAGTTCCGCTGTTTTTGTGAATGTGGGACGCGGTCAGACGGTGGTCACTGCTGATTTACTCAAAGCGCTGGATGAGAACTGGTTGGAATATGCTGCCTTGGATGTCGTGCATGAAGAGCCCCTGCCTAAAAAGCATCCGATCTACAGCCGGAAAGATGTTCTCCTGACACCGCATATATCTGGAAGTCTGGAAGATTACAACGCGAGCGCCTTTCCGATTTTTCTGGAAAACTTACGTGCCTTTGTAAACGGACAGGAGATACCTGAAAATATTGTCGACTATGAGGCAGGCTATTAAAAAAGTATAAACGAATAACCGACCCTGAGGCATTGTCCAAGCGATGTATCAGGGTATTTTTATAACTGATTATGATTATAGAACGATGATAAAAGAACGAGTTTTATATCGGAAATTATTAAAAAAGTCTCACATTGCTGGGATAATCATGCTATAATACCGACATGAGCAATTTTTTTTTAGTAGATATGACACAACGTCATAAATTTGAAAGAATCAAAGGAGAGAAAAACATGTCAGAAAAAATACTAGATCGTTCAAGCGTTGCCGAAGACTTAAAATGGGACCTTAGTGCTATTTTTCCTAGTGAAGCAGCTTTTGAAGAAGCATTAACGGCATTGCCAAAAGAAGTTGAGGCATTTTCAACAAAATATAAAGGTAATCTCACAGATACAAATACAGTCATTGAGGCCATTAAAGAGTACGAAGACATCATAGCCAAAGCTTCACACCTGGGCCAATATGGGCGCTTGCCGGTATCGGTAGACATCTTTGACGGCGAAGCGTTGCAACAGGCACGCTTTACATCCAATGTGTTAGCCGGTGTCAGTGCTAAATTGAGTTTCTTTAAATCTCAAATCGAGGATCTAGATGAAAGCACGTTAGATTCTGTGGTTGCTAAAGAAGCAACTTATGCGGCCTTTATAAGACAAATAAAAAAATCCAAACTGGCTAAACTCGATCCGAATGTAGAAGAAGCCCTGGCGCAACTTTCACCAGTCTTTGAAGCACCTTCAGAAATTTTTGAACAAGCCCGTTCGGCAGATGCCGATTACGGCACATTCGAAGTGGACGGTAAGGAATACCCACTCAGTTTTGTTTTATATGAAGAAGTGTATATGTACTCGGATGATCCGAAAATCCGTCGGGCGGCTTACGACCAATTCAGTAAAGTTTTGGGTCAATATAAAAACGTTGTGGCGACCGGTTATTATACGCATCTTCAGAAAGAAAAAACACTGGCAACCATGCGTGGCTATGATTCGATTTTTGACTATTTACTTGAAAGTCAGGAAGTCGACCAGGAGTTATATCACCGTCAGATCGATATGATCATGACTGATTTTGCACCCGTCATGCGCAAATTCATCACGCACTTGAAAGACGTTCACGGTCTGGATAAAATGACCTATGCCGACTTGAAAGTGGACCTGGATCCGGACTACACCACACCGGTAAGCATTGAAGAATCGAAAGACCTTGTGAAGGAAGCCATGGCACCTCTCGGCGAAGATTACGTGAACATGATTTTACGCGCTTATCCAGAACGCTGGGTCGACTTTGCACAAAACAACGGGAAACGTTCCGGCGCTTTCTGTTCAACAACTTACGGCAAACATCCTTTTGTCATGGTGACTTATACAGGTCAATTAGCCGATGCCTATACCTTGTTCCATGAATTAGGACATGCGGGTCAGGGGATCTTATCAAATGAAAACAACCCGTTAACGAGTGCGCGTCCATCCTTGTACATAATCGAAGGACCGTCGACCTTTAATGAGTTGCTCTTAACGGATTACTTGAAAGACAAAGCGGAAGATCCGCGGATGGAACGTAATGTGCTATCTAAAATGATCTCAAAAACATACTTCCATAACTTTGTGACGCATTTACTTGAAGCCGCATACCAGCGTGAAGTGTACCGCTTGATCGATGCAGGCAAGAGTTTCGATGCCAACAAGTTGAGTGAATTACCGCGTGACGTCCTGGAAGAATTCTGGGGAGATTCAGTTGAACTGGAACCAGGCGCAGAGCTCACCTGGATGCGTCAGATCCACTATTACATGGGACTTTATCCATATACCTATTCAGCAGGATTGACGATTGCGACGCAGGCTTTCCT
>NZ_JAWOBT010000061.1:0-4429 GCF_046484155.1 Alkalibacterium sp. | reverse complement strand
GCCACGGGAAGACCACGCCGTCGTGGTCGAGCTCCTGGGCGCGCTCGCGGGCGTAATCGAAAAGATAAATTTCTGAAAATATAAATTATATAAAAGGGGAGAAAAATGGTAAAGACGATGGCAATCAATGCTGGTAGTTCCAGTTTGAAATGGAAATTATATGACATGCCTGAAGAAGTCGTTGTTGCTGCTGGCATTATTGAACGTATTGGAGAAAATGACTCTATTTTCAGTATTACTTACAATGGGGATAAACAGTTAAAAAGTAGTGTTTCTATCACGGATCATGAAGAAGCTGTACAAATGTTACTTGAGCAATTAATAGAACTTTCAGTTCTGACTGGTTACGATGAAATTACTGGTGTCGGACATAGAGTAGCGGCGGGCGGAGAGTATTTTAGTGATTCTGTAGCTGTTACAGCAGATGTTCTCCAAAAGATTGAATTGCTTTCTGAATTGGCGCCCTTGCACAACCCGGCCAATGCTACAGGGATCAAAGCGTTTAAAAAGATATTACCTGAGATAACGAGTATTGCTGTATTTGATACTTCTTTCCACCAGACAATGGATGAAGTGCATTTTTTATACAGTATTCCTTATGAATATTACGAGAAACATAATGCAAGGAAATATGGGTATCATGGAACGAGTCACAAGTATGTTTCTCATAGAGCCGCCGAAATACTCAACAGACCGATAGAAGACTTGAAAATAATCTCCTGTCATTTAGGTAACGGCGCATCGATCTGTGCCATTGAAGGTGGGAAGTCAGTTGACACCTCAATGGGTTTCACCCCTTTAGCTGGTTTGACGATGGGGACACGTTCAGGTGATATTGATGTATCCTTGTTGCCTTTTATCATGGAAAAAGAAAACATAAAGACTGTATCAGAAATGATTGAAATATTGAACAGTGAGTCAGGATTGAAAGGGATATCTGGGATTTCCAATGATATCAGAGACCTTAAAGCCGTGAAAGCGACTAACGAAAGGGCATCACTAGCTCTGGAAATATTTAAAGATCGAATAAAAAAATATATCGGTTCTTATGCCGCTACTTTGAATGGGCTGGATGCCATAGTGTTTACAGCCGGGATCGGTGAAAATGATATCACTCTGAGAAAAGAAATTATTGAAGAATTATCATTTCTTGGTATGGAAATAGATGAAGAGAGGAACGATTGCCGGGGAGAAGAAAAAATAATATCAGCTAATACATCCAAAGTAAAAGTACTGCTTATCCCTACTGATGAAGAAGTGATGATTGCACAGGATGTTGAACGCCTAAAAAAAATAAGTGTAAATAGTTAAATACGGTGTAAAATTAAATATAATGACAAGATTCTAACAAATGTTGTTTTCGATCCTATTTCGTTTGAAAACGTTTCGAAATACGATACACTAGAGATAAGCTAAATAAAAGGAGTGTAGTGAATGGAACAAACAGTATATACCAATTATTGGCAAAATCGACTGACCGGCGTGAAGAAGGAACATGGCAGTTACGCAAGTGAAGAAGAAGCGATAAACGGGATCAAAGCCTGGTGGGAACTGCACAACGAAGACTACCCGCACGCTGAATACAAACGGACCAATTCAGGCGCTCTGGAAATTATTTACAACGATGATAAGTATGTTTATCGCATCGAGAAAAGGAAAACTGAAGATCCTTTACCGAAAGCAAAAGCAAAATCGAGAAATAAGAACGAAGTCGCTTCGATCAGAGAAAAATACGGCTTGCATGATGAAGCATTACTATATGAAGAACTGGCTGAACCTTACCGTGATCGCTTGATGCTGGCAATGAATGACAGTAAAAAATTACAACAGTATGTGTTCGATTCAGAAGGTCGTCCAATCAGAAAATTTAATGACAGATAAATAGTCACAGAAGAACTCCAGGCGATCATCTCCTTGGGGTTTTTCTTACATACAGGATGTCATTTTTCCAGCTGAGAAGGCTAAATGATATAATGAATATAACGATTTTGATCTAAGTCTCTTAATATTACAAATATGGAGCTAATGAAAATTAATTTGATTAAAAAGTGGCAATAGAAAAGGATGAGAATATATGGGAACTAATTATCAGCGCTTTATGCATGCATTCAATGAGTTACATAATGTGATTGCCAAAAAAGTGAACAGAGATCCGGAGACTAATTTTGGAGAACTTATGGGCGTAGCCGCAAAAAAACGGGATAAAGTCATTGAAAAATATGTAGATGAAATTGATTTTTACCGTGAGTTCAGGAACCTGCTCACGCACAATACAATAAACGGAGATGAAGCAGTCGCTCAACCAAGTGATTCGCTTATAGAGCAAATCGAAATGGTCACGGAAAAGATCAAATACAGTAAACGTGTGAAAGATGTCTTTTTAAAACGCGTCCGTACATTTGACGTCAATGATCCGCTTGAAAAAGTGCTGGACGTCATTAATCATGTCCGTTATACACAATTCCCCGTATTTGATGGGGATAACTTGGTCGGTATTTTATCTTCCATAGGAGTAACGAAATATCTCGCAAAAGCGATGGATCAGGATATTCGGTCAATAAAAAATACGACCGTAAAGCATATTTTAGAAGTCGAAGATGAACAGAACTTTTATGAAGTCATCCCTGCTGACAAATCCATCTTTGATATCGAAGAAATCTTCTCCGAGCGCATCAAAGAAGGGCGAACCACTTATATTTTGCTCATTGCTAAGGGTGAAAAAATCAATAGAAAAAGCGATTTGATCGGTATCATCACGCCTTGGGATATCCCGAGAGTCGTGGCGAATAAATAAAATCTGTTGGGGAGGTGAGCGTGAATGTCTTTTGCGTCATTAAGTCTTAAAATAGGAGCAACCCTTCACAACAATTTACGAGACAAGGATTTAGAGGTGGATCCGGAGATTCAGGGTCATTATGACATACAGTACGGCGAATCGGAAAAACATAACAGTCTGGACGTCTACTATCCAAAGGGGACAAAGGGAACGATACCTGTCATCGTCAATTTTCATGGTGGCGGCTATGTATATGGAACGAAAAAGACGTACTTATATTACGGTATGTTTTTAGCTAAACAGGGTTTCGTGTTTGTAAACGCCAGTTACCATCTGGCACCTAAGAAGAAATACCCGACACAGCTTGAAGAATTGAACCTGGTGATGGAGTGGGTGATGGATAACCACGAAAAGTATTATATGGACGTATCCAATGTGTTTATTGTCGGTGATTCTGCCGGTGCACAGTTGGCCCTTCAGTACAGTACGCTGTATTCTAATCCAAACTATGCTGAATTATTTTCCTTCGATCCGCCTGAGGATTTCACTCTTCGAGGGGTGGCATTAAACTGTGGCATGTATAATATCTACAACAAGATGGTCTCGTTGAATGAAAAGAACAAAAAATATGTGAACTTAGAGCTGGTTCTTTTGCTTAAGGATTATCTAGGCGAAAACTGGCGGCAATATGAAGACCAGTTAGCGACACAGGACTATATCACAGAGGCCTTTCCGCCCACTTATTTGATGACGGCTGAATATGATTTCTTGAGAGAAGAAACTTTGCCGATGGTTGAAGTGTTGACTGAACACGGTGTGACTGTCACATACAAAAAACACGGTGAGCCTGGTCAGAAACAGTATGTCCACATATTCCATTGTAATCTGAGTCTGGACGAGGCAAAGGAAGCGAATAGGATACAGTGTGATTATTTTAAATCATTGATCCAACAACCAAAAGAGAGCTGAACCGAAATTCGGTTCAGCTCTCTTTTGGTTGTTGGTCATCTCGATTTTTCTCCAAGGTACGCTGCGTTTGTCAAACGGGACGTCTTTATGCACCTGGCGCAGCAGCCACTGATAGGCAAACGGATCAACGAACATGGCATTGGCCACACCGAAGTTCGGAATTTCAGTGATTGGCTGGACAGCCGTACACGCGATGGATTCAGACCTGTTTCATTATTCCCATCCAATATATGAATTTTCAGAGCATAAAGTTTGAAGAGGACGTCATTTTGTCCGCCGCCAAAATCAGCGACTTCTAAGCGCTCTAGTCCAAAGATTTCTTCATAGCATTCTAAAGCTACAATACTGTCAGAACGACCATACCCAGTTCAGTACCGATCATTATTATTCCTTCTTTACAGGCTTTGTTTTTATGATCTTATCTTGCCATTGGTGATTGATATAAGCGATCAAAGAGGGGGAGAGCTGATTGAAATACTGTGTCAATTCCTTATAGTCCTTGGCATATCTGTTTCGTTTGCCCTCGTCCGTTTTCAGCTTCTCCGCATCCTCAAGGCAGTTTTCGTAGTGTCTGTTTATAAACTCTTTTATGAGAGCATTTTTATCCTGTTTGAAAGCAGTGAGAGTTTTTTCTAGAAAATCGCCTTCTGCGACTAAAAATGAATGGTTACGGGAGAGCTCGAC
>NZ_JAWOBT010000052.1:0-33068 GCF_046484155.1 Alkalibacterium sp. | reverse complement strand
CTTCGGTAAACTCAATGAGAAATTTCAGCGAGAAGTGCTAATATGGACTCGATTAGGCATAAAAGCCTAATCGAGTCCATATTAGCACTTCTCGCTGAAATTTCTCATTGAGTTTACCGAAGTCAAATCTACTTAGCATTACTCGCTGGCTTTTTACACTGAGTTCGCCGAAGTTGGGCTCACTTAGCATCACTCGCCGGGTTTTTATCCTGAGCTCGCCGAAGTTGGGCTCACTTAGCATCACTCACCGGGTTTTTATCCTGAGCTCGCCGAAGTTGGGCTCACTTAGCATCACTCACCGGGTTTTTATCCTGAGCTTGCCGAACTTCGTGCTACTTAGCATCACTCACCGGGTTTTTATCCTGAGCTCGTCGAAGTTGAGCTCACTTAGCATCACTCGCCGAAATATCCGCCTGACTATGCCGAATCAACAAAATCTTCCATACTTTTCTCAAAATCTGAATATCATTGGTGAAAATCCGTAACTTTTAAAGAAATCCCCTTCAATCATAACAGAACAATAAAAAGCGTGTTAAACTGTGAGTAGCGATATCAACCAAATGAAAGAAGGCAAACAAGAATGACTCAAGTCAAATTAACCACACTTACCAAAAAAGGCGGCTGCGGCTGTAAGATCGGCCCTACCGAATTACGCGAAGTACTTCTTAACCTTCCAACCCAAAAGAACGACCCAAATCTGCTCGTCGGTTTAGATACCGGAGACGATGCGGGTGTCTATAAATTGACGGATGACCTGGCCATCGTCCAGACCCTTGATTTCTTCACTCCGATCGTTGATGACCCCTACGATTTCGGTCAGATTGCAGCGGCGAATGCATTGAGTGATGTCTATGCGATGGGCGGAAAACCGATCACTGCGCTGAACATCGTGGCTTTCCCCATTTTCGACTTAGATAAAGCTATCCTCACTGATATCTTGCGCGGCGCAAGCGATAAACTGCGGGAAGCCGACTGTAACCTTGTCGGGGGACACTCGATCGATGATCAGGAACCAAAATTTGGCCTTTCAGTCACCGGTACGATTCATCCGGATCACATACACACAAATGCCGGAGCAGAAATAGGCGACAAACTTATTCTCACAAAACCGATCGGCGTGGGTATCTCGACCACAGCCATTAAAAACAACTTATTGACAGACGAGGAAACCAGTAACGTCACGCGCGTGATGGCAACACTCAATAAAGCAGCGGCAGAGGTCATGAATCAGCACGACGTCCATGCCTGTACCGACGTCACTGGCTTCGGACTGTTAGGCCACCTCACTGAAATGGCCACCGAAAGTCATCAGGCGTTGACCATCCGAAAAGACGACGTCCCTGTCCTACCTCGCGTGCGTGACCTTGCAGAACAAGGTGCCATTCCTGGTGGATCACGAAATAATTTGAAACATGTAAAAGCTGTTGTCCATTTTGAAGACCATCACGATGAGATCGATCAGCTCATTTTAGCAGATGCAGTCACCTCAGGCGGCTTACTGATGGCCGTGAGCGCAACAGACGTTTCAGCATTACTTGACTCTCTTAAACTTAAAGGGATCGATGCTAAAGTGATCGGGGAAGTATCAGACGGCGATGCCGGTCATATCTACGTCAAATAAGGAAGGATACGATTATGTTTAAAGATGTCACACCACCTGAGCTCTATCGATTAAAAGAACAGGGAAATACCGTTGTCGATGTGCGTTCACCGAAAGAATATGCGGAAGCAACGATCCCAGGCGCGATCAACATACCACTTTTTTCGAACGACGAGCGCGCCGAGGTCGGCACAACCTATAAACAAAAAGGAAAAGAGGCCGCAACGGACCTTGGTCTAGAAATTTTTTCGAAAAAATTACCTGACTTTATCCAGCACTTCAAGCAACTAAAGACACCAGTAACCGTGTTCTGCTGGCGCGGGGGCATGCGCAGTGAAACGGCTGCAACGGTTGTCGATTTAATGAATATCCGTGTAAATCGTTTGAGCGGTGGGATCAAAGCCTATCACGACTGGAATAAAGAACAGCTCGGCACAATACACATCCCACCATTATATGTCTTGAATGGGCATACCGGAAACGGAAAAACACACATCCTTCTTCGACTCAAAGAAGAAGGCTATCCCGTTATTGATTTGGAAGGTATGGCCAATCATCGCGGTTCGATCTTCGGTCATATCGGACTGGAACCGAGTAATCAAAGAACCTTTAATCTGTTGCTGGGTGAAGCATTGACCCAGTATCAAGACGAGGCTTTCATACTCATTGAGGGGGAAAGCTCACGGGTCGGCAAGATAACGATACCCGAACGCTTCTATCGACATAAAGAAATGAGTCCCCAATTGTTTATCGAGCTTCCCTTAAACGAGCGTGTAAAAAATATTTTAGCAGATTATTCACCTCGCGACTATCATGATCAATTTATTGACGCGTTTGAGGTGATCAAACGTCGCATCCACACCCCCGTGGCGAACGCGATAGCACAGGCGCTTGCAGAAAAAGATTACCCAGTCGTTGTAGAGAACCTTCTGACGCATTATTATGACCCGAGGTACAGTCATTCAACCGCTTGTGCCGAAAACTTGATCACATCGATCGAAGAATCGTCCGTAGAAGCTGCGAAGGAGAAAGTAAAACAGTACCTTTCATCAAAAAAATAAATGGAATCTCGCTTAAGAGAAACCTTCCTATCCCTTTTGCAGTTATTTCCCATCGTATCGATTCGCAAGATATACCCATTTCATTATGCCCGGAAACAAAAAAGCAACAAGATTTCAGCCGATTATGGCAGAAATCTTGTTGCTTTTTTTGCTGTGCTGGTAATAAGCGGAAGCTGTCTCAATTTTCAATTGAAACGGTGTCTCTTTATACTCAGGATAAGCTATTTCGTATTCAACGTCATCATTAAACGTAACGATGCTCGTTCCTGTATTTGCAAACAAATGCCTGTTACTACGCTATCGGAGGTGTTCCTTCGGCGTTTGATACAACTGCATCGATTTGGATCAGAGCATCTCCTGGTAAAGTTGATACGCCAACTGTACTTCGTGCAGGAACTCCGTCTGGGAAGAATGTTTTATAAGCTTCGTCTACAGCATCGATATCCGCGATATTTTTAAGAAATATATTCACTTTAACCACATCGTCCATAACGTGGTCGACACTTTCTATAATTGCCTTGATGTTTTTCAAGCACTGCCCCGCCTGCTCTTTTACACCACCAGCTACCATTTTACCCGTTTTTGGATCTAGAGGTAATTGAGCTGAAAGATGATTGTAATGAGAAAAAGCGACAGTTTGGGTAGCTAGAGCATTTTTTGGTGCATTTTCCGTATTGTTTGCTTCTAAGATAAGTCCGTGCCTGTCTTCAACAAGTTGCGGAGGTGTCCCGTCTCCGTGTGACACTACCGCTTCAACTTGTACCAAAGCATCCATAGGTAAAGCTTTAGCTGCAATTGTTGTCCGTGCTGGGAAATAGGCTACGGCTCTGGCGATAGCTGAGTCTGGGAAAAAGGTTGTGTACACTTCATTTACGGCTTCAATATCAGAGAAGTTTTTAAGGTAGATATTGATTTTAACAATATCGTCAAAAGGAACATCGATACTTTCTAAAATCGTCTTGATATTCTTCAAGCACTGTCCCGTCTGTTCTTTTACACCACCTGTTACCAGTCTACCCGATTTTGGATCGATAGGTAATTGGGCTGACAGATTGTTGTAATGAGAAAAAGCGACAGTTTGGGTAGAGAGAGCACTCATCGGTGCGTTTGTCGTATTATTCGTAAGCTTTATGAGGTCGCCAGATTGTGGTGCGTCCGGAATCGTCCCTTCACCGTGTGAAACAAGTGCGTCGATCTGCACCAAAGCATCCATAGGCAAAGCTGAAACTGCGACTATCGTCCGTGTAGGAACATAGGTCGGGAAGAACGTTTTATAAACTTCGTCAATAGCGTCGACGTCTTTGATATTCTTAACGAATACGGTGACTCTGACAACGTCGCTCATGACATGGTCGATGCTGTCTACGATCGCCTTGATGTTTTTAAAGCACTGTTCAGCCTGCTCTTTTGCACCACCAGCTACCAATTTGCCTGATTTTGGATCGATAGGTAATTGAGCTGAAAGATTATTGTAATGAGAATAAGCTACAGCTTGTGAATATGGACCGATATTTTCTGGTGCATTTTTCGTATTTTTTGCTGATACTGCATTATAGTCGCTCATATTAGTATTCCCCTTTTAGATGATTTTTTTAACAGCTCTATTTATCAACTCGATTTCCAGCCTGGTCATGTCAAGGTTTTACCCCTTGACACAACTAGGTCGAAACTTGATCCACCAACTAATAAAGCGGTTACATAATTACGATTATAACAGACTTGCTTCGTTTTGACTACCCGTTTCTTATGAATTCTTTTAGTTGCGTTTTTTCCTAGGCAACAATGGAAATTTAACCCGATAAGTATAGAAAATGTGCTAAAATTCAGAAGTAAGGATACTAGACTATGATTAAAAAAGTGAGGATATAAAATGATCGCGAGAACTGAAGAAGATTTTAATGGATTGAAAGAAATCGGTAAAATTTGTGGCGCCATCCGAGATGAGTTGGTTCAAAAGACTCAACCGGGAATGACCACAAAAGAACTCGATGACCTATCAGAGAAATTATTCGAACAAGCGGAGGCTCAGTCAGCGCCTAAACAAATCTATGATTTCCCAGGTTTTACCTGCATCAGTGTGAATGAAGAAGTCGCACACGGCATACCGGGTAACCGGATCATAGAAGAAGGCGATCTTATCAATATCGATGTCTCCGGATCCAAGAACGGATATTTTGCAGACACTGGCCTCTCCTTCGTTGTCGGACATGGAAATGCCGCTTTGAACATGATCTGTGATGTGGCTAAAGAAGCTTTCGAGGCTGGGCTAGAGAAAGCAATGCCTGGTGCATACACGAGCGCGCTCGGAAAAGCTGTTCACGACACAGCGAAACAGAATGGTTTGACCGTTATCAAAAACCTCACTGGACACGGTATCGGACGCTCGATCCATGAGAAACCCGATCACATTTTCAACTTCTTCTCAAAATGGGATGATGTCGTTTTGGAAGAAGGCATGGTCATCGCTTTTGAACCATTTATCTCTACACTTGAAGAAGACGTCTTCCAGTCGGATGATGGCTGGACCTTCCTCACTGATGAAAGTTATGTGGCACAATATGAACATACCATCATAATCACAAGTGACGGGCCTATTGTAACGACAGCATAATAGGCTCACATCAAAAGAAATCATCTGTTTAGACTGTGAAAACATAACCCCCTATTTCCCATTAGTAAAGGAGACGACTATATGCCTATTCCACTTTATGAACCCTTAAACACCTTGAAAAAAATCGATTCAGATATATGGATCGTAGACGGCGGCATAATCAAAATGAACGTGCTGACCTTTGGGATTCCCTTTTCAACACGGATGACGATCGTGAAATTAAAGGATCAGTCCTTATGGGTCCATTCACCGATCAAACCGGACGAGAGGCTATTGAACGAAATCGATAAGCTGGGTGAAGTGAAGCACTTGGTTTCTCCAAACAGAATTCATTACGCCTATATAGCAGAATGGAAGACTTATTATCCGAATGCGACTGCCTGGTCGAGCCCTGGTGTCGAAAAGCGCGCACAGTCACAAAATATAATAGTTGATTTTGATCGCCCCCTGGAAGACGAGGCCCCTTCAGAGTGGTCAGATGACATAGACCAGCTTATCTTTAAAGGCAGTCGGGCACTGGAGGAAGTGGTGTTTTTCCATAAGCGCAGCAAAACGCTGATTCTGACTGACTTGATCGAGAATTTCGAACCCGAACGCACGTCGAACTATTTTTGGAAAACCGTCTATAAACTAGCCGGTATCGCAGATCCAAACGGCAAAGCTCCGATCGATCTACGCCTGACTTTTTTCGGACAAAAGGAAAAAGCTCGGCAGTGCTACAAGCGTATGCTCAGTTGGCAGCCTGAAAAAATCATCCTCGCACACGGTCGCTGGTATGATAAGCACGGGACGGCGGAACTCAAACGTGCCTTTAGCTGGCTGGACAAATAAGACACATATAGTGATGAAAGACAGACCAAAAAGAGCTAGGGACATTCAAGCTGCCACAACAATGTTTGTGGTAAACGTGAATAAAAAATAGGAATACTGACCATTCACGTTGTGAATGAGGCAGTAATTCCTATTTTTTTATCCTGTATCTCATTGTGAGCAATATAATCTGCTAAAATCCCTCTTGTTTTTCAGCAGCCTCCCGTTAGCCGACTTAGTTTGCTTTGAAATTGTAGAGCGGTTTAATGATACGGTCTATCGTCACGGTCTCTTTGATCTGTTCGATGATCTCGTCCATTGGTTTATAAGCCATAGGGCTTTCATCCAGGGTCGACAGCTTTACCGAACTGCTCCAGACCTCTTTCATGGTCTCTTTGAAGTCGGCCAGTACCACCAGTTTTTTCGCTTTGGTACGTGACATCAAGCGCCCAGCCCCGTGAGGAGCGGAATAGTTCCAGTCTTCATTGCCCTTGCCGTAGGCGATAATGCTGCCGTCACGCATGTTCAGTGGGATGATGACCCGCTCGTCTTTTTGAGCAGAGATAGCGCCTTTGCGTAAGATCATATTGTCCATATCAATGTAGTTGTGAATCGTTGAGAAGGCATCCACGGCTGTCCAGTTCATCTGGGCGAGGAGCGTTTCCAGCATGGCTTGTCTGTTCAGTTCGGCATAGTGCTGAGCGATCGTCATGTCGTTCAGGTAATCTGCAAAAGACTCCCCTTTCAAATAAGCCAATTCTTTAGGAATTGCTTGTTTGGGTCTGGCTTGAAGGGTGCTTTGAACGTCTTCTTGATCCCCATCTTTCTTCCTCTGCGCCACTATTGCAGCGTGTGTGTCTCTTTGAGCAATCAGCTCATCGTACGCACGGCCTTGGTGGAATTCTGCGATCCGCTTCCCTAAGTTCCGCGACCCACTGTGCACAACCACCGCAATGTGCTCCTCGTCATAGGCGTTGATCTCGATGAAGTGATTCCCGCCACCCAATGTCCCGATCGAGGCTTTGGCGCGTTCCAAATCGATCGGCGCTTTAATATCGCGGTATTTGACTAATTTACTGAAGCGGTGGAGGCGGTTCGGCGGTTGTGTGGAAAAGCCACTTGGGATGTAACGGCGGATAACGTCATCCACTCGATCAAACGAAAGGTCTGCAGGGTTGATTTTAACGATTGCGACGCTTAACCCACACCCAATATCTACGCCAACAAGGTTCGGAACGACGGTATCTGTCACCGTCATCGTTGTGCCGATCGTCGAGCCTGCTCCCTGGTGCGCGTCAGGCATGATGCGGATCCGCGACCCTTTGCTGTGTGGTTGGTTACAGAAGGTGACGATCTGTTCGATCGCCCCCTCTTCGAGCTTATCTGCAAACACTTTTGCTTTGTTGTATTTCCCTTCCAATTCAAACATGTGTCTTCTCTCCTTATCCATATGTGACCCATACGCCTGTTGAGCAACAGGCAGTTGGCTGCGGTCGTTCACGCGGTGACTGGCGACGACGTGCTTGACGACCGCCGTATCGATCGACCCGTGACATGTTGGGCAAGTGACCATGTGTGTGAGGATGTCTTCGTATTCATCGAGGGTGACACCTATTACGACACCAATTTTTTTAAATATCAGCAATTACAGATTCCGGTGTTCGATCAGCGTGTTCTTCTACTTCTGAATACCCCTACCTTTTTTTAATTCATCGAAGTGGAACTCGAGATGCTCTTCTATGAACGTTGAAATTGTGTAGTAGCTGTGGTCATAACCCTTGTGCATCCGGACAGTCAAAGGGTAATCCTTCTCTTTTGTGACTTCGACTAGCTTAGCCGGTTCCAGTTCTTTTTTGTAAAAAGGATCGGCATCGCCCTGATCGATCAGGATAGGCACTTTCTTGCCTGCCTGTTGCTTCATCAACGCCAACGCATCCCATTCAGCCCATGTTTTTTTATCGTCTCCAAGATAGTTTTCAAAGGCTTTCATACCCCAGGGAACCTGGCTGGGATTAACGATCGGCGCAAATGCTGTGATCGATCGGAACCGTTCCGGATTTTTCAGTCCTAAAACCAGTGCGCCGTGACCACCCATGGAATGACCCGAAATAAATTCAGGCCCATTCAAATCAAATTCATCCCGTACTAGATTAGTTAATTCTTCTATTATATAATCATACATTTTATAGTGAGCGGCCCACGGTTCTTCAGTGGCATTAAGATAGAAGCCGGCTCCCTGGCCTAAGTCATAATCTTCCGAGTCAGCTATCTCGTCGCCTCGCGGACTCGTGTCCGGCACGAGCATGGCGATCCCCAGACGCGCTGCGGTTCGTTGAGCGCCCGCTTTATGGGTGAAATTATCATCGGTACACGTCAATCCCGACAACCACCACAGCAAAGGCGGCTCGGGAAATCTGGCTTTATTCGGTAAAAACAAGCTGAACGTCATCGGACAGTCCAGTACTTCAGACCTGTGACGATACTTGTATTGGACCCCGTCGAAAATACGATGTTCTTCTAGAAGTTCTAGTTTTGACACGCCATTTCCTCCTCGATTTCTGATGAACTAAAGTTATATTAAATTCAAATTTCAGTAAGATAAAACAGTCCGGATGGATTCACCCTTGTGCAAGAGGTCGAATGCTTCGTTGATCTCTTCAAATTCCAGGTTGTGCGTGATAAACGAATCCAAATCGATCTCGCCGTCCATATAATCCAGAACCATTCCTGGCAGTTCGGTTCTTCCTTTTACGCCGCCAAACGCTGACCCGCGCCAGATGCGACCGGTAACTAATTGGAATGGACGTGTCTGGATTTCTTTCCCCGCACCCGCGACACCCAGGATGATGCTTTCGCCCCACCCTTTGTGGCAGCATTCGAGCGCAGATCTCATGACGTCAACGTTCCCGATACATTCAAAGCTGTAGTCCACTCCGCCGTCAGTCATTTCGACGATGACTTCCTGGATCGGACGATCGTGCTCTTTGGGATCAACAAAATCAGTCGCACCCATCTTTTTAGCTAATTCCCATTTTTTCGGATTGATATCAATGGCAATGATCCGTTTAGCGTTGGCTTTTTTCAAACCTTGAATGGCAGCCAAGCCGATTGCGCCCAGGCCGAATACGGCAGTGACTGCACCTTCTTCAACTTTCGCCGTGTTTTTAACAGCGCCCATCCCCGTCGTTACGCCGCAGCCGAGCAAACAAACCTTCTCTAATGGCGCATCTTCGTCGACTTTCACCAGGTTGACGTCATTGACGACCGTGTATTCACTGAAGGTGCTGGTGCCCATATAATGATAGATCGGCTCGCCTTTATATGAAAAACGCGTCGTCCCATCCTTCATCAGCCCTTTCCCTTGAGTCTCCCGGACTGCGCTGCATAAATTTGTTTTTCCGGAAAGACAGAACTTACACTTCCCACATTCTGCTGTATACAGCGGGATGACATGATCGCCCGGTTTGAAGGATGTGACACCCTTCCCGATTGATTCAACGATTCCTCCACCTTCATGGCCTAGAACTGCTGGGAAAACGCCTTCTGGATCGTCTCCAGACAACGTGAAGGCATCCGTGTGACAAACAGATGTATATAATATTTTCACTCTTACTTCATTTTCTTTTGGTTCTTCAACATCGATCTCAACGATTTCAAGGGGCTCATTCGGACCAAACGCTACTGCGGCTCTGCTTTTCATATTTTTCCTACTTTCTTTTGTTCGTACGTCTTCATTAATTCATTATACATCCTAAACTCGTCAAACCTTATTGATTTGATTACCTTTAACAGAAGGACCTTTTGTAGTAGTAACGTGTCATCCTTCCCAATAACCTCATTGTATTGGATATTGACTGAAAAGTTAATACTGACATATTTGTCACCATGGGTTATACTCAGGTATCAAGAAAGGATTTGAATCAGTCGATGCTGCATAAAGGAAAAGAATTTCATACGAACAAAGACTTGGCGTTATCTGTTATTGGAGGACGTTGGAAAATCGCAATTGTCTGGGCACTACTCCAGGAATCGCCATTACGACTGAGTGAATTCCAAAAAATCTTTCCAGACATCAACCAGCGGATGCTGATCCGGCAACTAAGAGAATTAGAGGAAGATCACGTTATCCAGCGAACCGTTTACCCGGTCGTCCCTCCCAAAGTGGACTATAGATTGACCGAGATCGGACTGAGCTTAGAGCCGGTCGTAACAGCCATTTGTGACTGGGGAGATAGTTTTCATGCGTTTCTAAAGTCAAATCAGTGATAATGGAAAGAGAGTATCTATTGCCCTCTGATCCGGCTCAACTTATTCTAATATAATTCACGATCGGACTTTTTGACTGTCAGAAAAACTAAAGGCCGGCTCTCTTATCCGCGGTTTATAAAAGTTTAGCTATCGAGTCTTTTGCCTTTCAAACTCATACTATGAAGATCAGTTAAATTAGATAAAGGACCAGCAAAATTATTGCTGGTCCTTTATTATCGTTCCACTATTCTACAAGTGTGTATAGTGATACAATAGTATTAACCTATCT
The DNA here is from genome assembly GCF_046484155.1 of Alkalibacterium sp. Classification (GTDB taxonomy): domain Bacteria; phylum Bacillota; class Bacilli; order Lactobacillales; family Carnobacteriaceae_A; genus Alkalibacterium. The sequence goes on along the minus strand of NZ_JAWOBT010000052.1, from coordinate 22,449 downwards.
TTTACCTAAAAAAAGGTTCAGATCGATCAGCTATTATTTTATGCTTAGAATTAAAAATACCCTTGAAAAGAGGCTTATTATGGAAACTTCGGTGTTAAAGGTTTCAAACATAACAAAGCAGATCAAGAAAAAACAAATTATAAAAGATGTCAGTTTTGATATCAAACAGGGCGAAATATTAGGTTTTTTGGGACCCAATGGTTCTGGAAAAACGACGACTTTAAGGATGATCGTAGGCTTATCAAGGCCTACCTCAGGAGACATTGAAATTTCTGGCTATTCCATTGAGAAAGATTATGTAAAAGCTATGTCTAATGTCGGTTGTATTATAGAAAGTCCAGATCTTTATGATTATATGAGTGGGTATAAAAACCTCGAGATGCTCGGCAGCATGTCTAAAGGCGTGACTAAGAAAGATATAGATGCAGCGGTAGAATTAGTCGGTATGGGCAATCGGATCCATGACAAGGTCGAAGTGTATTCCATGGGGATGAAACAACGGATCGGTTTAGCTCAGGCCCTGATTCACAAACCCAAATTATTGATCTTGGATGAACCGACAAATGGACTTGATCCTCAAGGCATACATGAGTTTAGAGAAATCGTGAAAAAACTGGCTAGGGAAAAAGGCATCTCGGTCTTGATTTCCTCACATCTGATCAGTGAAGTTCAACTGATGTGTGATCGCGTCAGTATCATAAATAACGGCAGTATTATTAGTAATGCATCAATAGATGAAGTTCTATCAACCGGTGAAGTGGTTTGGACCTTGGATGATCCAAAAAAGGCACAATCGATCCTCAAAAATAAATTCAATATAGATTCGTCTATTGATGAAAAAAATCTAAGCGCACTAGTTGAGGTGGGAATGCTTACAGAAATAAATAAAACATTATTTAATTTAGGTTTTGAGATCAAGTATATTGAAAACAAAAAGAGAACGCTGGAAGATTTGTTTTTAACACTTACAGGTGAACACAAAATCTAGTAAAGGTGTGATACTATGCTTTCGTTGACCCAAAATGAAGTGATGAAGATTTTATTAAAGAAAAAAATGCTGCTGATCGTTTTTTTGCTTTTAATTTTTGTGAGCCTGTTCTCCTATGGACAAAAATATTCCTATGACAGAACTATACAACAGTTTGAAGCAGAATCTGGCGGGGTAGCCTATGATTGGGAAGCCCTCACTACTCAAAGGCTCAGTGATCTTGAAGAACGTAGTGGCAATGAATTAATACCTGAGGAAGTAAGAGCATCCATTGATAGAGAAATTCAACAATTGAATTATTTTATCGAGAATGACATCAACCCTATAACTCCTACAGCATCTAAATTTAATGTTGAATTTGTAGAACAGGGAATCACATTATTTATCCCTCTTCTCATTGCCATTTTAGCTGCAGATCTGGTTTCAAGTGAATTCTCCAAAAAAACGATCAAAATCCTCCTTACACGAGCGGTACCCAGATGGAAAGTGCTATTAAGCAAGTATATTGCCCTTTTGATCATGACCACGCTTTTAGTGTTTATTATTGGCATCATATCAACTTTGGTAGCCTATTTTTTCTTTCAAGAATGGGGATTCAGCGAACCCGTAGTGACCGGTTTCAGTTTGTTTGAGGGCACATTAAGTTCTGATTCAACCATATTGATTTCTCGCTTTCAATATACCTTGTTGATCTATTCTCTATTATGGTTTGTCTCTATCATAGTAGCTTCTATAACACTATTGATTTCAGTTGTAGTTGATAATAGTTCGTCGGCTATAGGCATATTGATGGCATCTCTGATCGGCGGTCAATTTTTACAGTTTTTCTTATCTGAATGGGACCTAGTCAAATATTTTTTCGTTACAAATTTAGATCTTACCCGCTATTTAACTGGATCCTATCAACCAATTGAAGGGATGAGCTTGAACTTTTCCATTCTTATACTGAGTGCTTGGGCTCTATTGTCATTACTGATAAGTTTTATAGTATTTAATCGCAAAGATGTCTTGGTTTAAGTCGACCATCAAGGAGGATAACTATGTATAAAAAAGTAATATGGCCACTATTATTATTGAGTGCATTAGCCCTATCGATTTTATTTATATCAGGTTTTGTTGCCTCTATAGTTATAAGTACGACTGATGAGAACGTTTATACAGAAGATCAGATAGAAAGCATACCTGAAGAAGATATAACTTTAGCAGATTCTTCTGATATACTCATTCTTGGAGATTCTATAGGATTTGGCGTAGGAGACGAAGAAAATTTAGGTATAGGAGAAAGATATCTCGATTTACTGAATGAAGAAGATGAAAACGAAAAAAACATTACAAACATCTCAGTACCAAGCTATGAAAGCAATCAACTCGTAGATTTGATTGCAAGCGGCGAACATAATCCCAGCATTGCAAGTGCACAGTTGATCATTATTTCAATTGGGGGAAATGATTTAAATCGTCTGGAGTACGAAGACAATTTAACTCTATCACTTGCCTTTGAAGAAGCGCTCAACACCTATAAAGAAAATCTGGAATTAGTTTTAAGAGAGATTCGATCCATCAATCCAGATGCACAATTGGCCTTCATAGGTTTATACAATCCTTACAGCCAAGAAGAACCACAAAATGCCAGATTAGTTTTAGAATGGAATTACGAAACGCGTTTAATTGTAGATTCGGATGTTAACTTTGCTTTTATACCAACGTATGAACTGTTTCAATATCATTTAACCGACTATCTCTCTATCGATGAATTCCATCCAAATGGATCAGGGTATCAAATCATAGCAGAAGAACTTTATCGGATAGTGAACTAGAGAATTAGAAATAATTGAAAAGAAATACGGGCTGATAGTCTATTTATCAGTTATCAAAAATCAGGGCATACTATATTCATGAAGGAGTGATTTTATCTTTACCTTGGGAAGAAACATAGATTTTAGTTACAAAACAAATCAGATCATCGCGCTCTTGGCACTTTTTACAGCGGCTATCGGGTGGCTGTTGACAGGAGAGGTTTCAGCAGGGATATATATCGGCGCTGGCGTCTTTTTAACTTGGGCACTTTCCAGAGAAATCGATCCAAAACATGATTATTCAGCATTTATAGCCGCTGCCTTTTCACTTTTGAATCTAATCTATTATGAAAATATCCAGCTCCTGGTGATTCTCTGGATGCTTCTACTTATGAGAATGGTTAATGGCATCACAGGAAAAGAGCTGACCATTTTCGATATCTATTCAGTACTAGGACTCACTGTATACCTCTCTTTAAACGCTGAAAACAGTGTCTATTTACTGATATTTCTTTTAGCTATGACGTTCATCACAAAAACGAGAAAAAAAGCAAGCGTAGTATTAATAGCTAGTGGAATAGGTTTAGCCTTCTTTATAGCAGAGAGTTTTTTCATGAACTATTTATCCTTCAACAGTTTAGATTATTTAGATCCTATAACCCTATTTGTGATTGCCACATTAGGTCTATCTTTTATAGTGTATTGGTTTTTATCAAAAGATGAAACCAGAGATGATAACGGTAAGATCATAAACAAATCTAAACTATTAGCAAGTCAAATGTTGTATAGTGCTGCTGTTCTGCTATTGTTTTTCTTTGGTGACATAAGTGTGAATAATCTAATTATATACATTTCGGCTATATTAGGTGTAACCATTTACTTTATCGCTGTTAAGTTTTCAACTAGGACTCGTTCTGACTAGAGACTTGAATCGATTACTGCTATCACAGTTCATAATGAAAGTATTATAATTCATTATGAAATATCTCGATTTAGTATCTTTTTTTATGGTATATTATTATGTATAAAAACTGAAAGAGGTGCGTTATGGATAAGAAAAGACTTATTATTTACCCTATATTGTTTTTAGCAACGCTGGCAATCGCCACACAAGGATTCACTAATTTTGGTTTGGATGGACTACTGGTGCCATTACTTTTCACCTTTGCTTATTTCACCATAATCTTTATTATAGCAACCGTGATCAAAAACAACTCAATTGTCGACATTGGCTGGGGGATGGGTTTTGTTGTTGGCAGCTGGCTTACGCTGTTTGTGACTGAAGATCCCACCATTCTCTCGTATGTGATCGTCGGGTTTATTACTGTTTGGGGCCTCAGGTTATCCTTACGTTTATTGAAAAGAAATTATGGAAAACCCGAAGATTTCAGATACGCACAGTGGCGTGAAGAATGGGGCGACAAAGTCGTCCTCATTGCCTTTTTCAGAGTGTTCATGGTTCAAGGCATTATCAACTTTATCGTTGGCTCTGCAAGCTATGTAGTAATCAAATACAATGAATTCAGTTTTGATGCAGGTCACCAGTATCTCGTTTACGCTGGATTGCTTATTGCGCTGGTCGGACTGATCTTTGAAGTCGTTGGTGACGAACAATTAAGACAGCATATCAGTAAAAAAACAGGTAAACTGCTGCAATCAGGACTATGGTCGATCACACGTCATCCAAACTATTTTGGAGAGATATTAATTTGGATCGGATTATATGCCACTGGTATCACGTTGTTCTTTACTGGTTCTGTGAACCCATTTTATTATATCCTGTTAGCTATCTCACCTATTTTAATGAGTACTGTATTAATCAAAATATCCACTCCGTTACTAGAGAAAAACATGGAGAAATATGATGAATGGGAAGACTATACAAAAAGAGTACCAATGATTTTTCCCTGGTCTAAATGATACTTTAGCCTAGTTACTTGTAAAGACACTTTAATAGATGAAGTATACGAAGCAGTGTGCTAGGAATGAGTTATCTATTCCTCGCACACTGCTTTTTCAGTATAATCTATCGGAGCGGATCCCCCTGTTTATTCGAATATTTTGACTCTTAAATTTTGAAATACAATTAAGTTGTTTTTCACACAAAGATACACTCAAACTATGACCTGTTATTTAAAAGTTGTGATTTTTTCTGCATCTAGCCGAACAGTTTCTTCGCCTGTTTCCGATGCTTTACCCACAGATAAAATCAGAACCGGAACGTAGCGTTCTTTGTCTAATCCAACCGCTTCTGCTAATTGGCCATGCTCGAATCCGGCGATAGGATTTGTATCATAACCGTGGCTACGGGCAACAAGCATAAACTGCATAGCTGCTAAAGCGGAATCGAGTTTTACTGCTTTCTTCATTTTTTCTTTATTGAAGCCTTTATAGAGAGGAATGATATCCGCCAGCTGCTCATTTTTCACTTTCTCTGACATTTTTCCTTCTGCCACTGCTTTATCGTAGATTTCTTCTGCGTATTCATAACACTGCAAATCTCCGAAAATCAGAAGCATTGCTGATGATGTATCGTTTTGTGTTGTATTCCATCGAACCAGTGGCCTTAATTTTGCTTTCCCTTCATCGCTATCCACCACGACAAAGCGCCAAGGTTGCAAATTTACTGATGACGGGGCTCTTGTTGCTGCCTGGATCATTTCTAGCATTTCTTCGTGAGAAATCTTAACGGTTTCATCGTAAACTCGAATAGATCTACGTCCTAAAGTGATATCTGAAAAATCGTTATTTTTCAACATTATATAGCCTCTTTTCTTTTCGCTTGACACTGATTTTTAGTAATTGGGAAATGAATGCCTTCCTTCATTTTACTCTTTTTAATTCTATCGTTCGAATATAATCTCTTGTCTTATTGATTACACTATTTATATAGTATATATTTATAATATCATGCATATGTGAGTTAATCTACACTAATTTGTTATATTTGATTTCACCATTCACACTAGTATCCTTAAGGTGTCTGGTAGACATTGACCATCTTATGAAGATGTACTAACAAGGTTTCCAACTACATCCTGATTAAGCAAAAACCAGATATCCTCAACATAATTAGTCGAGGACATCTGGTTTTAACTTTTTTGATATTAATAAATAAATCAGAATCATACTATATTTTGAGAACTTACAGTCATTAGCTTCTCAGTCCACGTCCTGTTTCAATTAAATACCAGTCGACCGCGTACAGCACGATGATAAACAGGATCAGTATGCCCATAGAAAGCAAAATCGGCACATCTATAATACCAAGGAAACCATACCGGAACCCTGAAATCATATAGACGATCGGATTGACCTTTGATACGCCCTGCCAGAACGGAGGCAGCATCGAGATGGCATAAAACACTCCGCCAAGGTAAGTCAGCGGCTGCAGGACAAAGGTAGGCACGATCGACACATCATCAAAAGACTGGGCGAAGATACCGTTCAATAAGCCTGCTAAGGAGAACACAATGGACGTCATAAGTAAGGTAACTATGATAATGAACCATGAATACGCCTGGAGCGGAACGAAGAAAAGAGAAATGATCGTAACAAGGGTTCCCACGAGTATGCTTCTGCCCATTCCCCCGATAACAAATCCCCACATAATGATGTGTGTCGGGACGGGTGCGATCAGCAGTTCTTCAATGTTTTTCTGGAATTTCTGCGAGAAAAAGGATGAAGAAACATTAGAATAGGAACTTGTGATGACTGACATCATGATCAGTCCAGGTACGATGAATTCCATATAGGAGAATCCCTCCATCTGTCCGATTCTTTCACCGATCAGATTTCCGAAGATGACAAAGTATAACGATGTCGTGATCACTGGCGGAACCAGTGTTTGTATCCAAATACGCAGATAGCGGTTCGTTTCTTTGACTGCCAGGCTTTTTAGAGCTGTGTAATATAGGTTAAACATGCGCGTCCTCCACTTTGTCTGTTTTTTCGGTGATTTTCAAGAATAATTCTTCCAGCCTATTGGATTTATTGCGCATGGAAAGGACTTTTATTCCCTGTTGATTGAGCTGCTCAAACACGTCGTTGACGCCCTGATTACGCTCGACTTCTACAGAAAGAGTCGTTTCATCTTCAAGCTCACTCGGATAACCCGTGATTGTCGGTTTTATATCAGAAGACTCTAAATCAAAAATAAAGGTCTCAAACATAAGTTTTGCCAGTAACGTTTTCATGCTGGTATCTTCGATCAGTTCGCCAGTTTGAATAATGCCGATATTCCGGCAAAGCATTTCTGCTTCTTCCAGATTATGAGTCGTAAGAATGATTGTTGTCCCATTTGCATTCAACTCTTTCAGGAAACGCCACATTTCGCGTCTCAGCTCAATGTCCACCCCGGCTGTCGGCTCATCTAAGATAAGCAGACGCGGTTCATGCATCAATGCGCGGGCGATCATTAATCTGCGTTTCATTCCCCCAGACAGCATACGGGCACGTACATCCCTTTTTTCCCATAAGTCAGATTGTTTCAAATACTTTTCACTGCGCTTTAACGCCTCTTTACGTGAAACGCCGTAATATCCGGCCTGATTGACAACGATCTGCTGGACTTTTTCAAACGGATTGAAGTTGAATTCCTGAGGGACCAAGCCGATCTGCTGTTTAGCACGCACCAGATCGGTATCCAGGTCATAGCCAAACACCTTTACATTTCCTGATGTCTTGTTGACTAATGACGTGATAATGCCGATGGTCGTCGATTTACCGGCACCGTTAGGACCCAACAGCGCATAGAAGTCTCCCTCTTCAACCGTCAAATCGATGCCGCGCAACGCCTCAACGCCACCTGCATATACTTTTTTCAAATCCTTTATTTCAAGTGCGTAAGTCATTGAGTTTATCTCCTTAAATTCTTTCTTATTTTTCAGCTGCATTCAAAAACGCTCGATTTCTATTATAGCACGAATCGGCTTATTTTTAGTTAGTTCCTTCGGATTGATTTGAAGCTCTACCTTATACAATAAATCTTTTGCTTCTCTGACTCAATGCCGATAGATAAATTTCATTCATTTAATTATTTTAGATAATCAAAGTCCGGAACAGAAACCTGTGAGATTTCCATTCCGGACTTTTACTATTTTAGTTCAGGCAACCATTCATTTCACTTCTCTACTTTGACCTATTATTTTTCAGTTTACTACTTTTTGGTTTTGATGATCAAAAATAAAGGGTTCTCTACAGGTTTACAGACCTTTGATTTCTTTTTTACGCCTGATATATTCTTCATCATCGATTTCACCTTTGGCATATTGTTCATTTAATCTCTGAAGAGAACGATTATTTATTGATGGGTGACTTTTTTTATTGTTTTTAATTATCATAATGACTGACAAACCAATTAACAGCACTAAAATTATCGGTATTGACCAGACAACGACCATATCAGCTAATCTTTCTGTAAATCCATCATACATTTAATCATCTCCATTACTGCTTTACTCGACTAAAAATTGGCCCATCATTCCTGCATCTTCATGTTCCAGTATGTGGCAGTGATACATAAACAATCCTTTTTGTTTGAATTTAGCTAAAATCCTTACTTCTTCCCCGCTTTCTACCATTACGGTATCCTTCCATCCCTGTTCATTCAATGGAGGTTCTCCGCCATTTCTCTCTATCACTTGGAATTGGACCCCGTGTACATGGAAGGGATGGGGTGTTTCACCCATCATTCCCATTCCAGCCGAGTCATTACTGATGATCCATTCTTCTAATTCATTTAAGTTCAAGTATTCATCTATTCTGTCCATATTCATTTGCTTATCATTTATTGCCACCATGGGACCCATACCGCTCATCACAAACCTGCGCGTATTCACGACTTCTTCTCTGTCATATTCAACGATGTCAACTAATGATTCTGGTATACCGCTAGAATCAGTCGACTCTTCTGCTATATTTATTTTCATCACTTCATGATTTCCATCTCTTAAAACTATCTCATCTCCTACACGGTACTCTGATAAATCTACCAGTATTTCTGCTCTTTCGGCCGGTGCAAGGGACAATTCATTCATTTCTATGCTCTTTTCCAAAAACCCACCATCTGAAGCTATTTGATGAAACGCACTACGATCACTGAAATTGAAATCATAAGATCGTGCATTTGAGCCATTCAGCAGCCTAAGTCTGATGACTTCATTTTTCACGTCTAATTCTGGAGCAATCGCTCCATTAACTAATACAGTATCTCCTAAAAAGCCGTTCATTACATCTCTCATATTTAAGTCATAAGGCATCTCCCCATTCTCAGAAAATCGTCTATCCTGTATGACGAGGGGAATATCATTTACGCCATGTTCTTTTGGAATATCTAATTCTTTAGATTGTTCATCTTCGATATAAAAAAGCCCTGCCAGCCCTTTATACACCTGTTCTCCTGTCTTATGAAGCAAATGCGGATGGTACCAGAGCGTTGCTGCAGGCTGATCTATTGTGAAATGTGGCTGCCAGCTCGTGTTAGGATCTACGACTTGATGGGGTCCGCCATCCATCTCCCCTGGGACTTCCAAGCCATGCCAATGGACGGTAGTGGGCTCATCCAATCTATTATCTACATTGATTTTCACGTCGTCCCCTTTATCTACTTTGATAACAGGACCGAGATAATCACCATTATAACCTAGCGTTGTGGTTTCCTGCCCATCTATAAATTCTTTTTTTCCATATTGTACATTTAAATCAAATTCTGCTTTTCCTTCTTCAGGATTCTTGTCCTCCAAGAGGGGAGGAATTGGCAGCTTATTAGTCCTTTCAGTCTGACTATTCTCAGTTTCAGCGTTTCTTCCTGAATCGACCAGTTGGCTATCGTTTTCTCCCATTGTTTCTAATCCTCTTCCTAAATCCGTGAAAAAGTATCCTACATATATTATAAGAAGGAGTGCAGAAAACGCTATAATGGTATACCATTTTCTATTCTTGTTCATTTTCACCACCCCTATCCTTGGTATAATAAGATTATTCACTTACTTTGAGAAAGTCCTCATCAGTCGAGACTTTGGTATTGAGTGACATCAGTATGTCTCCTGGCTCAGGAGATCTGACTATTCCGACAGTATACAAAACTCCAGCTGCTAGTGGTATAACGACAATATTATAACCCGCTGCCACAATAGACTTTGAATCCCTTTTCATAGATTGGTTTCCCGAAATCTATAAGTGAAACGACATCTTCTGGATATGAATTTACAAGATGTTAACCATAATGGCTTTGAAAAGCGCTTGTTAAACTCTTTAATCATCATTTGATGGTGGTTACTTTGCTCATGTTCCTTGTATTCATAGTGATCTTCGTCAGAGTTATCATACTGATGCCTATTACGAGAGCCTTTACTCATCGTATACATGCTTTGACGTACCTTATTCAAAAAAGCCGTCCTGAAATAACGCTTAAGACAGCCTTTATTCTTCCTTACTGATTTAATAGTTCTTTCTTGTATCTGTATTCCTCAACGTTTATTTCCCCCTTAGCATATCTTTTACTTAAAATATCTAAAGCTGCATTGTTCTTCCCAGGCATCTTCATTTTACCAGTATTATCCTCGAAATACTTGAATGCGAAATAGCCTATGATAACTATTAATATTAACCCCACTCAGTTTCCTCCTCTATAAACCTTTATTCTTTCTTAAGTGTATTATAGTCTTAGAATATGGATAATTTATGGAGTTAATACTGTAAGAGTAATCAAGGAGCACTAAACTGGTCTCGATATGTTTTTTGTGACTACTTCTGCAGTACAAGGAGCAGGAACTTGTTCCAATATGCGTTTTGTGACCACTTCTGTCATTAAATAAATATTAACTTGTCTCAATATCGATTTAGTGACCAGTTCAGAAGGATGATCGAACGCGAACTAGTCGCAATCCTGTTTTTGAAACAGGTTCCTGACTGGGAAAAAAAGGAAATAGTCACAAACCTGCCTGGTCCGGATTTTCCCCAGATCATCTACTTATCTTCAGGCGTTCTATCACTATCAGTCCACGGTAATGATTCCTCTTTCGATATAGCTCTGAATACTTGCTTCAACCACTTGGACAGCTGTATATCTTGGCTGAAAATCGAGCAGCTTTTTAGCATTCTCGATACTGAAATGACCGCTTCGTGCTATATGAAGGTAGGACACGTTCGTCTGCTTTTCGTCTGCTATATGATCACACCACTTATCCCATGAGAGGAAGCTGACTTTGGGTTCCTGTCCAAAGAAACGGTACATGGCCATGGCATAGCCGTAAAGCGTCAGTGAATCTTCAGACACGGCGTAGAAATTTTCGCCTAAAGCCTGTGTCCGGTGGTTCATTGCATCTACGAACAGCTGCGCCACATCTTCAGCGTGGACCGGGTGCAGGGTCTCCATCCCTAAGTTAGGTAATTTGACTTCTTTGCCATCTGCGATCGTCTGGAAGACACTGTCATCCCCATAACCCAAAGGATTGATGATCGACCAACCCGGACCGCAGATCTGACCCGGACTGATCATTGTGGCAGGGAATCCGTTGACACGATACTCATGCAGTAAGTACTTCTCACTTTCATATTTCTGACTGCCGTATTCATCAAGCGGATACTTCTCCCCATTTGGATCGACTGGAATGGTCTCAGTCCGTCCATGCGTCCAGATCGTCGAACAGTAAAGATAATGCGTAAGGTTCGTCTCTTTCAGTGCCTCCACCATCTCTTTGACCTCGTCCAGTTTGAAACAGATCAGATCGATCACGACATCAGCGTTCAGCTCTGCAATTTTCGCGTTAAAGTCCGGGTCATTGCCGCGGTCCAGTGCGACATGTTCCGCCTTTTCCCAAGCCCAATCCTTGATATACGGCTCGCTTTTCCCGCGACTGACCATGACGACCTGATGATTTTCCTTTACCAGTTTGGGAACTAAATACGTCCCGATATGTCCGCTTCCACCAATGACAGCGACTTTCATATTTTTGCCTCCTTGTATAATAAGTTCACCATTTATTACTCTGACATTTTAATTGGGTTATTCCCTAAAAATTCAGACCATGGGAAAGGTCCATAGGCATTTTATTATATCAATTAAAATAATACTTCTTTATTATACAGCCTACTTTAACTGATTACTCTAATCAACTCTCTTGTCTGAAGTAATTCAAAAGAGCGTAAGTGCTTGATTAAGTTTAAGCTGACTTGAACCGATAAATCCTTGTAAACATTGATATAGTAACGAATTGACTGGTACTCGAATTCATGATGGCTCCAGCAACTAACCCTCCGAGTCCAATTTCACAGACAAACCCCTACTCATTTTGTTGTGAATTTTAAACGTTGCGTGTTAGAATTCAACTATACAATTGAATAGTTTTATCTATCGAAGTCATTGACTAAAGGAGGTTCTTATTATGAAAATCGAAATAAGTAATGATGCAGCAGCTTGGTTTGAAAAAAATATATATGTAGGATCAGAAAATGGCATCCGCTTTTTCCCAAAATTGACTAGGGGAAGTGATACAGGTATCACCGTAGGTATTGAACCTGCAGCTCCACATCAGATTAACGTTAAAAAAACAATTCATAATGTAACCTATTTTATCGAGGAAGGTGATGAATGGTTATTCGATTACAAGGACCTTCAAATAACTTTAGACAAAGAATTTAATGAGCCTGAATACACAACAGAGTGAAGGCTGATCTATTCTATTAAGAAATAATTCTTATTCATAATAAATACGAGTACATGACTGATAATAAACCTATAGGGAATGGAGTGAGTTAAATGTTAGTAGAAACAAATTGGCACGGAAAGATGAGCTTGGTTGCTGGAGATGAAAGTGGGAATACTTTTAAAATGGATGCTAGTCCTAAAGTAGGGGGAGAAGGTAAAGGTTTAAGTCCTATGGCAGCTCTGCTAGGCAGTTTGTCTGGTTGTATCTCCATGGATACACTGGCTATGCTTCGTCGCTTCGTTAGCAAGGATCAGATCCAATCGTTTCGGGTAGAAGCAGATGGCACACAAAACGATGAACACCCGAAATATTTTACTGATATCGAAATCACTCTTTACGTGGATGGAGATGTCCCGGTTGAGCGTGTCTGGGGTGCTTTACGTAAAAGTGAACAAGACTACTGCTCTGTACGTAATTCACTGAAGTCCAACGTGACATTGAAAGTTGTTCTAAACGGAGAAGACGTTCCTGAAACAAAATAACCTCTCCAATGGGTTTGACTAAGATGATTAAGGCTCAATCTGTTTTTGTAAGCATACCGTTATTGACTGATGCCACAAACGTGCTTTACAGGAACATGAGTCCTGGTAGAATTCTCAAAGTAAATTTTCTTTATATGCAATGTCCCATAACCATTCTAGCATTAGACGGTTATGGGTCATTTGTATATTCGCCAATAAAAAAAGACACTCTCCCAAATAGTGGTAAGTGCCTAAAAAACCATATATAATTTTTTTGAGTAACCCTGTCTCCATTACCGCTTGAACCGATCAACATTTTTATACAATGTTTTTCCTGAATTTATAATTCAAAAAACCTTGTATAAAAATACCGATTGATACCTTCGGCGTGTTGTAAATAAGCTTACTTGTTAAATAACACTGGAGCTTTTCGCATGAATTTTTGATCGTTTTTTGCCAGGTTGGTTTGTATGTCTTTTCCACCACCAATTTTTTTCTTTTTAATCAACTCTAACATTTTTTCTTTTGAATTCACTTTTCACACCGCCTTTTATTCTGTCACTATATTCTTTACGTTCGATAATTTAAATGGTCATCTTGAATCGGTGCCATAAAAAAAGCACCAGCAAGATGCTGATGCTTTTTTAGTATATGCTTTATTAAGTTTAAGCTGATTTGCACCAACTTGAACCAAAAAACTCTTGTAAACGTTGATACAAAATAAAATTGTTTAACGTTTTGAGAATTGTGGAGATTTACGCGCTTTTTTAAGACCTGGTTTTTTACGCTCTTTCATACGAGGATCACGTGTAAGCAATCCAGCTGCTTTCAATGCTGGACGGAATTCAGGATCTACTTGTAACAATGCACGAGCGATTCCGTGACGAGCAGCGCCTGCTTGTCCTGAGAATCCACCACCATTGACATTGATTGTAATGTCGTAGCTATCTACTGTATCAGTAACAGCCAACGGTTGTTTCACTACTAAGTGTAAGTGAGCAAAGTTAATGTATTCAGTAATATCTTTTTTGTTGAAAGTTATTTTGCCAGAACCTGGTGTCATTATAACACGGGCTGTTGAGTTTTTACGACGACCAGTTCCTAAATATTGTACTTGTGTCAATTGAAGTCCCTCCTTAAATCAAGTTTGTGATGTCTAGTACTTCTGGTTGTTGAGCTTGGTTTTTGTGCTCTCCGCCAGCATAAACATGTAATTTTTTAATTTGTTTGCGTCCTAATGAGTTATGAGGAATCATACCTCTAACAGATGTTTCGATTAAACGTTCAGGTCTGTTGGTACGCATATTTCCAGCAGTTACTTGTTTCAAACCGCCTGGGTGTCCAGTGTGACGAGAATAAAGTTTATCGGTCGCTTTTTTACCTGTTAATTTAATGTGTGATGCGTTTAATACGATGACATGGTCACCTGTATCAACGTGTGGTGTGAACGTAGGTTTATTTTTACCACGTAAAATAGATGCAACGACAGTTGATAGACGTCCTAAAGGAATGTCTGTAGCGTCGACTACATACCATTTACGTTCAATGTTACTTTCATTTGCCATAAATGTTGTACGCACAATCTTAACCTCCAAATTTTCTTTTCTAATTTCAATTTCAGCAATAATTGCTTTCCCTATCTTTTACTGTATCGATCAAATGTAAATGGGAAAGACTCTTCGTTGTTTGTTCCAAAATAAGGTTCCGACGCCTATGATGGTGGCAAACAATACCATCTAAAATATTACCCCAAACGAAAGACAATGTCAAACGTTATTTTGTTTTTCCAGTACATTTTCTCATTTCATTTAAAAACTATCTCTTGTTAACACAGCCGCTCTTTTTAAGGGATCAGTTCTGCAATCATCTGCCTTATCTTACCTCTATTTTTCCTAATTATGCTAAAATTAATTAACGGCTTTTTCAGATAATATCAGTTCAGAGGAATCCTGGTTTTCTTGTTTGTGACTAAAAAAATAAATATGAGGAGACGAACAGATGACACCTGAATGGAATCCAAAAGAATTCATCTTCAATAATACTGATTACAATTTCTGGCAAGGCAACCGCGTTGTCCTGCGTGCCATGAAAGAATCGGATGCGACATTAAGAAATGAAGAAACGAATGACAGTAACGGTTTCAGACTCATGAACTGGGGCGTCGAGTTACCCAAGAGTCTCGATATGGATAAAGCGGAAGTCGATGAGTGGGTCGACTTCAAGGACTATGAGAACGGGCTCATGTTTGCAATCGATAACCTGCAGGGCGAACATGTCGGAGCCATCTACCTCAATTCGATTGATATGAAAAACGGGACCTTCAGTTTCGGCATTCGCATCTACAGACCTTTCCGGAATAAAGGCTATGCTCAAGAGGCAATACGCATCGTGTTACGGTATGCTTTCTTTGAACTGAGACTCCAGAAATGCAATTCCGGTTGTGTCGATGGCAACCAGGCTTCTCAGACCATGCATGAGAACGTCGGATTCATAGTCGAAGGCCGAATCCGACGTGCCATTTATATGAACGGACATTATTACAACGATTTAATGCTCGGCCTTACAATAGAAGAGTTCATAGAAAACGAGAAGGCTTATTCAGACACAAATTACAAAGACAGTTAGACTATAAAGCCGTTCTTTATCTATGGATCTGATACCGATAAAGAACTACTTTTATTGATTTAAACTATTTTAGTGAACAGCCTATTTTCATTGCTATATTAATGCTATGATTTATATAGATTAAAAACATACAAAATTGAAAAAGGAGTGTTTTCGTTGTATTTAATACTTTCGATTTTGATTTCCATTTCCATCGCAATTGTCTTATTCTTTTTAGGAGATATAGGAATATTATTGGGAGCAGGCATTCTAGTTGGCATTTTCTTTAGAATTGTCTTTTTACTGGAAAGTATCAACAAGAACTTGGAGAATCAGAAGGACAATTCAGGTGAACCTTCTGTCAAAAAGATATAAAATTCTGCGATACATATTTCTACACAGAAAAACCTCTGGTATCAATTGCCAGAGGTTTTCTACTGTCTAATTTTCAGGATATTTAAACAAAGACGAATCCCAAAGCTACAATCATAGCAGGCAGTCCGACCGCAAAGAGGATATCTTTAAGCTTGATCCTCATCTGCCTCTGCATGGTGCGCTCCTCACTGAAGCCTTTGGATTCCATTGCCAGAGACAAGCGCTCGGACCAGCGGACCATACGTATCATCATCGTGAATACAGGTTTCGTATCAAACGGCTTGACAGGTACGTTTCTAACCTGAAGGGCCAGTTTGGAATTGTCGTATTCCCTTTGTATCAGCGAGGTCAAGTTGATTGCCGTCAAGATAGCATAGCCCATCTTCATCGGTATTTTTGCCTGCTGGATAAAGCTCGCAATCAGTTCATGCGGATCGGTGGTCAGGCTGTAACTGATGCCCAACATGGCAAATGAGAAGATACGCGTGCCCAGATTCAGCCCATTGTAAAAATCCTTGCCGCTTGGTGACGGCACCGAATTATTCGCCAAGGCAAAGAGTGCCTGCTCAGAACTGAACAGCCAGCCGGTAAAGAAGTAACTGAGCGAAATAAGAGTGATCGGAACCATTATTTTGAGCAACGTCGTCGGGTCGGGTCGTTTAGATGTAACTAAAAAGAGTACGCACAAAAGCGCAACGATGCTGTTTACTTGCCACCGGAACGTAAGGCCTAATATAACCGTGCCAACAAGCGTGCCAATGGTTTTGGCCGTTGGATTAATTGAATCGATCATCTGACCTGATACACCTTCTTCTCTTTGATTTCATAGACCCGATCGGCATAAGCATCCACTAACTCGCGGTCATGACTGGTGAACAGACATGTCATGCCTCCCTGGCAGAGTTCATTCAACTTGTCCATTATTTTCTTAGCGTTTCTGGCATCCTGACCGTATGTGGGCTCATCCACCAGCAATAAGTTCTGGTCCCCCACGGTCATACATAAAACGGCTAACCGGCGCTGCTGCCCCTGGCTCATGACCCAGGGCGACTGCCCGGCTTTGTCTTCAAAGTGGTGCCGATTCAGTATTTCTTTCGCTTTCACTTTTGCCTGCTCTTCTTCAAGGCTTTCCCAGACCGTGAGACTCACTACCAATTCATCCAAAACGTTTGTTTTAACGAACTGCAGTGACGGATCCTGAAAAACTAGACCGATTTTAGAATACAACTTTTCAGACTTCAGAGTCTTCACATTCGTTCCCTGAAGACGGATCTCTCCTTTATAAGGGGACACGTTCAGAATGGCTTTAAAGAGCGACGTCTTTCCAATGCCGCTGGGTCCAACCAGCGCCGTCAACGACCCTTTATTCAAGGTGAAATGCGCTTCTTCGATCAAGGTATTCGTCTGTGTCTCTTTTTTGAACAGTGATTGCCGTATCGTTTTTTCGTGATAAACGGCTACCTTGTCCAGCTCCAAGAGAATCTCTTCCGACTCCGTATCTCCTTTGGGGACAGCTGAGGCATCCACAACGATTCCTTCTTTTGTCAACAGATTTCGTTTAGCAGTTTCCGATGATATCAAAGAGAGGTCGTGCAGCTGCTGAGTGCTGTCGAGCAGCAGCCAGCGGTCCACCCATGTCCACCGGCCGACATGGTGATCGATGATGACGACCGACTTTCCTTTTCTGACCCATTCCTTCATGTAGCGGATATAGTCCTGCATCGTTTCTTCGTCCACGTTTGCGAAAGGCTCATCCATGATATAAAGCGGGACATCCACTAAATCGGCACAGATAAACGCGGCACGCTGGAGTTCCCCGCCTGACAAATCGTCAAACGACCGGTCAAGCAAATACTCCAGGTCGAATTTTCTCGCTTTATCTTCTACGATCCCGTTCATTTCATCGGGGTCAAATCGGCTGTTCTCCAGAATAAATACCAGCTCTTCCCGGAGGGTCTTCATACTGAACGACAAGCGGGCATTCTGGAAAATCACCCTGACCGACTTTGAACGCTCCACCACGGACTGATGCTGCACGTCTTCATCGCTGATTCTGATATGGGAAACGTCTTGTTTGCCACCGTATTCCGGATAGTAGCCGATAATGATATTGGCCAGAGTACTCTTCCCGCTGCCGCTCCCACCGCACAGCAACACGATTTCACCTATACCCACTTCAAAACTGACCGAATCGATGCGTTTTTTGCTACCGATTTGAAACGACAGGTCCTCAACAGATAAAGCCACCTCACTCACTGATCTCACCCGTTTCCAGATTATGATTTAAGATTCCGGCTTCATCAAGCTTGTCACAGATACGCTTGGACAAGTACCCCGTAAAGAACAAGGAACTCAGTAAACGAACGACAAAAATCGCCGCGACGATCCGCCAGTCCATCGCGAGATAATTGCTTCTAAAGCCTGTCCAGAGAAAGGACAAAATACTAGCGGATAAGGCTGAAAGCATCGTGATTTTATACGAATACTTTTCATAATTGGTCAGCGCAAAAGGCAGTTCGATGCCGACACCTTGTATAAAAGCGGAGACAAGGACCATGACACCGAACATGTTGCCGAGCATCACTTCGATCAAAGCTGCCATGACTTCGGTGATGATGCCCACGGCCGGTTTACGGATGAGATAGGTCGTGATGATCGCTGCCATGAACCAGATACCGAAAAAGGGTTCATAGCCGAGCACCCCTAAGCCGAACGGTGTTAAAATGGTGGTCAGAGCTGTTCCCGCGTAGACTGCCATCAAATACAGCACACCGAAAACGACCGAAATGAGCGCCATCAGCAAATAGTCACGTAAGGTCAATTTGTTTTTATTCATTCGATTTCTCCCTCCGGCACGCTGCAGTGAAGGGTGATCTGACTGACATAGTGACTGACTTCTTTGCCTACAGCGTTTGAGACATACTCCAGATAATCAAAGACGTCCTGGATATTTCCGCCCAGATTGGTGCCATAGTGTCCGGAACCCGTTACAATTCCACGTTTGACGCCTTCGTTGACGACTTTAGCGATGGTCGCCATATAGTCATCAGAGCCCATCGGATATAGCGCAAATTTACCGATGACTGGAAAATCGATGGCTTTGCTTTCTTCCCGATTGATTTTCGGGTCATCGAAGGCCAGGGTATAATCGCTGTCGCTG
The DNA here is from genome assembly GCF_046484155.1 of Alkalibacterium sp. GTDB lineage: Bacteria > Bacillota > Bacilli > Lactobacillales > Carnobacteriaceae_A > Alkalibacterium. Next base: position 3,355 of record NZ_JAWOBT010000052.1, on the reverse strand, counting down.
TCACCGGGACACCCTTTCGAAACAGTCGCTTCCAGCGTCATGTGCACACCTTTGCGGTAAGCAAAAACGTATGCCGCTTTCAGTGCATCGAACACCGCTTCTTCTTTCCCGCGATAAACAGTAGAGATGTGATCGGTTTCGGACCATACTTTCGATAGATCGACTTGCTTGATTGTATCTAAAATAATCGCTACAAAATCATCACTCATCGGTGACAAATTGAAACGAGCGCCTGTAATTCCCATTGTGGAACCAGGCTTTCTAGCTGAACAATTTCCGTAGTTGACATAGTTTTTTGACATTAAAAAAACTCCTCCTAACGAAAAAAATCCATAGGAAAGAGCCATCAATATATAGATCTCCCTCCGCAGCCATTACGCTGATCAGGTTACTGGTCTGATATACATCACTCTCAGCCTTCTTGAAAAGACTCCCAGGATCATTCGTATTTAATTTTTATATTACATGTAGACTCTAACATCCTAAACGGCCAAACGCAACGCAAACGATCAAACATTGGGGTCAGGCTGTCTTAGATAGTTTCTGCCTGAGCTTGCTTGTCTCAGCGCGCTGTAGGTATTGCTCAAGTTGAGTGAGTAGGCCTAGTCGCCTAATCATTACCGCATTGGCATCACTCGCTGGGGTTTTCGCCTGAGCTTGCCGAACTTCGCCCTTCTTAGCATCACTCAAATCATTTCTCCGTGAGCATGCCTAAGTTCACTCTTCTTGGCATCACTCAAACCAGTTTCTCGGTGAGCATGCCTAAGTTCACTCTTCTTAGCATCACTCAAATCAGTTTCTCGGTGAGTATGCCTAACTTCCCTCTACTTGGCATCACTCAAACCGGTTTCTCGGTGAGTATGCCTAACTTGTCTCTACTTGGCATCACTCAAACCGGTTTCTTGGTGAGTATGCCTAACTTGCCTCCACTTAGCATCACTCAAACCGGTTTCTCGGTGAGTACGCCTAACTTGCCTCCACTTGGCATCACTCAAACCGGTTTCTCGGTGAGTTTGCCTAACTTCCCTCTACTTGGCATCACTCAAACCGGTTTCTTGGTGAGTACGCCTAAATAGTGACCTGTTGCCAATATTCCGCCCATTCCCCTCTGCCAGCGGGTCGGATCAGCGCGCTCTTGGCACTGCTCAAGTTGAATGATTAGGCATGCCTAATCAGGACCGTAAAAGGATCAGTTTCTCGTAAAGTTGCGGTGAGCCGTGAAAAAACGGGCAGAGTAGTCTACCGCATCTTTCACCGGATACAGCTTGACCACTGCATTCCCTATCTTTCCGATTTTGACCCGGCCGTCCTCTTCCAGCTGGTAGCCAATAATCAGAAACTGTTCTTCTTCCAGCTCGATGTCTTTAAAGGTCTGCCATACGCGTTCGCCATCAACTATTCTCGGTGCCCCTTCTTCCATCGTTTCTGCGTTTGGTGCCAGGTATTCGCCTAGATGCATGGCTGTTGAGGCGTCGTAATCCGTTCCAATAGCTAAGACCATGGCGTTTTTATCGTAGAGCTTTTTAAGCGGCGAGTGTTCGCCGAGTCCGAAGTCCAGGGAGTGATCTGAAACGATATCTTTGGCGTCTTTCCCCCAGGCCGCGAACGAAACGACCGGATGGTCACTTCTCAGTACATCGGGATAGGTACGGAACAGATCAGGAACTACACCCATGTGGGGACACGGCGTTGTTTTCGGATCATATGCCGGCATTGTTTCGCGTATGACTGGCCACCAGCTTTTTGGAACAGCCGGATCCTCCCATTTCGACGGCTCGCTCAAGTCACTGGTGTGGGTCGGCACGACCAGCGTACCGGCTTCTTTGTCCACGACGCTAAAAAGTGCTTCCACGAGTGCGGCTGCCCCACCGTTGACCCAGCCGATCTTTGACAGGGACGTATGAACGAGCAGTGTCGCATCCGGTTTTATCCCTAATTGTCTAAGGTCGTCCGCCAGTGATACGACTGTATTCGGTTCAGTTGTCTGCTTTATCAGTTTTTTCATATCAGCTCTTTTTCCTCTTTTCCTGATGCACGATCTCAAATGTTTCAGAGGCCAATTCTATTCTGTCTCCCGCTTCTTTGAACTGGTCCAAGATGGCCGTAAATATGCGGTCTCTGATTCCCCGCCGTTCCCGTGTGTCCACGATGTACCTGAGGCTCATAGTCACGAAATTATCATCAAATGAGATATAAACTTGCGGTTTCAAAGAAGCATTCTCTATGCGGTAGCGACGCTTCATGTTGCCCCAATCTTCTTCGGCCTTTGCGTTATAGGTGCCGATGGTGTCTTCCGCAATGGCTAATACGATCCCTTTAGCCATTGGGATATCACTGTCAAAGTGCAGCGGGATATGAAGTTCATCCCATAAAAACTTGAAGTCGGCGGTGTAGTTGTATACCGGCGACGTGAAGATGTAGCTGTTCGCGACACGGACAATGCGTCCCGTATACTGGTCGCCTTCCACCCACTCGCCCATTTCCATGAGCGTTGTGCGCAACAGTCCGATATCGACCACGTCACCTTTGATCCCGCCTAGCAGGACCCGGTCACCGGTTTTGAAAAAGTCCCCGAACATGATGGCGAACCAGCCGGCAAAACTGACGATAACTTCTCTTAATGCATAGGTTACGCCGGCACCTGCCAATCCTATAGCTGTAGAGAACCCGCTCAAATTGCTTCCAAAGATATATATGAAAGCCAGCACGAGAATCAGATTGTTCAGCCATTTGGCCATTTTTCGGGTGACATACCAATTATCCGATCCCTTGAACCGTTTGTATAAACGATTCAAGATCACTCGTCTCATTATTAAGAGAAATACGATGATCAAAACAAAAACAAGTATATTGGTTACCAACGGATAAGCCTCCGTGTACGCTGTGATCCACTCTCTCATCATCGAGACTCCTTTTCTGAACCTTTTAAGGTTGTAAGCTATACCTCAATGATAACAGGTTAGCAGTCTGATGTGGATCATTATGCACTAGCCATGTATCGGTGTTAACCTCTCATTCTCTTTCCAAATCCTATCAACCGGACGGTGCGTTCCACTGCTTTTTTCAGTAAAGTCGGTCCCTGTTCCATCGCTTCGTCCAAGGTCATCGGTGCATCCACGATGGGGATGAGCGCCTGTATGTTCTCTTCTTCGATGACTACACGGTCACCATCTATTTTTCCGGCAAACAAGATCACCGGAACATCATATTGTTTGGCTAACCGGCTGATACCGACCGGGACCTTCCCACCGAGCGACTGGCCGTCGAATTTCTCTTCGCCCGTAATGACCAGATCCGCTTGTTTGAACTAAAGCTTCACTTTTACCACTGTTATCCTTTGCTTCACTGTTTAAAT
>NZ_JAWOBT010000022.1:0-4657 GCF_046484155.1 Alkalibacterium sp. | reverse complement strand
GTTGCATATAGCAACATATTTAATGATGCCTCGGAGAAAGAAGCAGAAGCTGAACGCATTTCAGATCTCCTTGATGACGTTGCAAAACTTGGCTTTGATGAAATAAAAGAGCAGCACGTACGATTTATGGAGGCTTTCTGGAACGCATCCGATATCCAGATAGATGGCGATGACGAAATCCAAGTCGGCTTGCGTTTCAACTTGTTTCATTTGCACCAGGCGGCCGGTCGTGACGGACTACGAAACATGTCCGCTAAAGGGTTGACTGGCGAAGGCTATGAGGGTCATTATTTCTGGGATACGGAAATGTACATGCTACCTTTTTTCCTCTACACGCAACCAGAAATAGCCAAGCGCTTATTGAATTACCGCTATACCATTTTACCAAAAGCCCGAGAAAGAGCCCGTGAAATGGCGATTGATAACGGAGCGCTTTTTGCATGGCGAACCATCAACGGTAAAGAAGCGAGTGCCTACTATCCAGCAGGAACAGCCCAAATTCACATCAATGGTGATATCGCTCACGCGGTCCACACTTATGTAAAAGCTACAGGTGATCGAGCCTTTGGTATGAACGAGGGACTAGAGATCCTAGTAGAAACTGCTCGATTCTATGCTGAGTGGGGACACTATGATAAAAAAAGAAACGGGGCATTCGTCCTGAACGGTGTGACTGGACCAGACGAATACACGGCAATTGTCAATAACAACTACTATACTAATCTGATGGCTAAACATAACTTCGACTATGCCATCGAAATGGTTGAAGAAGTCCTTGAATCAAATGATGCAAATGGAGAAAGGGTACTTGAGAAAATGAATTTCCAGCCAAGTGAACTGGAGAATTGGAAAAAAGCGTCTGAAAAGATGTTCCTGCCTTATGATGAGGAACAGGAACTCACGATGCAGGATGACAGTTTCTTCCATAAAGAGGTATGGGACATTGAAAACACGCCAAAGGACAACTTCCCGTTACTTTTACATTATCATCCATTGACCATCTACCGTTATCAGGTGAACAAACAAGCGGATACCGTCTTAGCGGAATTCCTGTTCTCCGATGAGTTTTCCCATAGCCAGAAGAAACGTGATTATGACTATTATGAATCGGTAACGACACATGACTCATCCTTGTCCCGTTCTATATTTGGTATGATGGCAAGTCACTTGGGTGATTTGGAGAAAGCCTATAGTTATTTCATGGATACGGCCTTGATGGATATGACGGATCTGCAGAGCAATACCAAAGACGGCGTCCATGCAGCCAACATGGGTGGAACGTGGATGAGCATGGTCTACGGTTTTGGAGGCATGCATTTAATGGAAGACACCTTAAACTTCTCACCACGCTTGCCTGTAAACTGGAATACGATAACATTCAAAATCCAGTTCCGGGGTCGTCTGATCCAAGTATCGATAACTAAAGAAGGTACTGACTATACGTTATTGAAAGGTGAACCTGTTACCATCAGACATTTTGATGAAGAAAAACACCTGAAGTAGGGATTAAACAGAAAAAGAGTGCTGACCCGAAACGGTCAGCACTCTTTCATTTTATATCTTATGATTTTTTATGACGATTTCAGGAACGGTGAGGTATTTTCTTGCTTTCACGTTTGCGAGGATAATATCAGCGACATCATCAGGGTCCATGAGATGTTTGATTTCCTCTTCAGTATAGATATCATCCCAGAAACTGGTTTTCATGCCGCCCATGTATGCAGCTAAAACATTAATGTCAGTATCACTCAACTCTTTTACGATGCTTTCCGTAAATCCTCGGACACCAAACTTGCTTGCGCAATAGACCGATTCAGAAGGTTTACCTTTTTTACCAGCGGTAGATATGACTTGAATGATGGTTCCTTCATTTCTTTCTTTCATTTCAGGTAGAACAGCCTGCGTACAATATATCGTTCCCTTCAAGTTGATATCGATCATTTGATCGACTGAGTCTGACGTAATGTTTTCGGCAACATCAAAGACACCGACGCCAGCATTGTTCACTAATATATCGATGTTTCCGTTGTCTTCTTTTATTTGAGCAAAGACACTGGAGACTTCTTCTGGTGATGATACGTCTAGGGTGTAGACTGAAACCTTGTCTGATTCCATCTTATCCGCCACGTGTCTTAATTTACTGAATGTTCGACCGAGCAGCGTGACATGACAACCCATTTCCGAATATTTTAACGCAAGTGAAGCACCTAGGCCACTGCCGGCACCAGTAATAACAACATGTTTCGACTCCATCATTTTTTCCTCCCTCAATATGTATTCCTTAGTATAAAAGTATCAAATATATCATTTTTTAGCAAAGATAACGACAAAAGCACTGGATGAAGCTTAAAAGAGATGGGAAAAAGACTGGTTTTCAACAAAGTTTGAGGCGTATCTAAATTTTTTCGTCTCTATCCTAGGCATATAAGGGGATGTTTTTCAATGAATTGCTTTATAATCTGGGTTACAAGTTTAAATTGCTTTTCATCACATGTTTGGAGGGAATAAGAAGTGCTAAATGCTGAAATAATTCAAATTGAAGAGATTGAAAAAGAAGAAACGGAATATGAAATGAAAGAAGGTATGAAATCAAAATTGCTGGAAGAAGCGGCCCTTGAGCGAGGAATCAACGTGAACCGGCTTAGTTTTGATACGATGATCCTTACATTAGAAGGCAAAGAGTTGCTGTTTTGTGATATGAATGGTCCTTTATCATCTGCAGCAATGATGCGGATCGTCGATGATAAATATCAAGCACGATCATTAATTAAAAGAGAGAGAGTTTCAGTACCAGCTTCAACCTACCTGAGAATTTTCGAACGTGAAGAGATAAAGACGTTTGCCAACGAAATAGGTTATCCCATTGTGTTAAAACCCAATAATTTATCCCGGGGACAAGGGGTGTATACAAATATTGAAAGTGATGCATCGTTAGCTTATCATCTTGACAAGATTTCGGAACTGGTAGGGGATGATTGCGAGCGGATCTTAATAGAAAAACAATTTATCGGCGATGACTACCGATTCTTTGTTGTCGACGGCAAGGTATTAGCCGCTACAAAACGTGCGCGTGCTAATGTCGTGGGTGACGGTGTACACACGGTTTTACAACTCATTCAAGCAAAAAACGAACAGCGAGCGCTTGACAGAGATTTGAGTCATTACTTGATTCCCACTGAGCGATCCAAACTTGGCAGATTATACCGAGAGGGACGAACGTTAGAAACGGTACCTGATGAAGGCGAACAGATCATTATTAGAGATGAATCAAATATCGCAAGCGGCGGCGAAGGAATCGACTATACAGATATCGTCCACGATCAATTCAACGAGATAGCCGTAAAAGCTATACAATCCATTCCAGGCTTTCACTATGGTGGAGTGGATGTCATTGCAGAAAACATCACACACGAACCATCTGAAAATAATTATGTTGTGACAGAAGTTGAATTCAGTCCTGGAGCGTTAAGCATGTTTCCATGGGAAGGTAGACCTATAGATATGACGAATCCCATACTTGATTTTTATCTTAAAAACTTGGATAAACTTTAATCTTGAAAATTCAATTGAAACAGTCACTAGTGAAGCCTTTATTTGACACTAGTGACTGTTTTTAATATGTATCGATCTTGTTCCAGAATAGTGTTTACATTACTATCATAAAAACACTTTATTGTTACAGTTATACGGGAAATTGATCACGTCTTGCCAAAATTCAGTGTTTTCAGTAAATATCTATTGCTTTTAAAAGAGTGAGTCGACTATACTAGACGATATGCTTCTCGCATTTATATTAAAAGGGGTTCTAAAGTTGAAATTAAAAACAAAGCTATTCTTATCTATATTTTCACTATTGGTCATTGGTGTTTATCTCTATTGGGGAAATAATGCGATCGAAACGACGCAGTACTCCTATAGTAGCGATGAAATCCCGCAATCTTTCGATGGCTATACCATCGTTCAAGTCTCTGATTTACACAATAAAGAGTTTGATGAAAAGTTAACGACTAAAATCGAAGCAGAAAACCCAGATATTATAGTGATCACCGGGGATTTGATCGACAGAAACAGAACGGACTTAACTGTTGCTCAAGACTTCCTGGAAGAAGCGAGCGACATTGCGCCTCTATATTTTGTGTCGGGCAATCATGAAGTTGCCTCTAACAAGTATCCGGAATTACAAGAGATATTGGACGAAGAAGGGGTCATTAATTTAGATAATACCAGTCACACACTAACGGAAAATAATGAGCAGATCAACCTTTTGGGCTTGGCTGATCCGCTTACGATGTTACTTGAAGAGATCGAAGAAGAAGGATCGGATGAACGAGTTCTTCAAAAAGAAATGACCGATTTGATGAACGAGAGTCCGGCTGATTTCAATCTGCTTCTATCCCACCGTGCTGAATTGCTAGATATTTACGAAGAAAGTGGCGTCGATCTCGTCTTTACTGGCCATGCTCATGGCGGACAGATAAGGTTACCGATCATAGGAGGGTTATACTCACCCGGACAAGGGTTATTACCTGGTTATACCATTGGAGAGTATACTGAAGGAAATACGACAATGATTGTCAGTCGAGGATTAGGTAATAGTATCTTCCCGCTACGCGTTTTTAATCGTCCGGAACTTGTCGTAATGACTTTGGAAGCTAGA
>NZ_JAWOBT010000017.1:0-2993 GCF_046484155.1 Alkalibacterium sp. | reverse complement strand
GCATATTCTAAATATTGATTCCCTCTACCAAATAAAAATGTACCTCCTCCTAACCCCACATCAACTCTTGAAATACCATCCCATTCTTCAAATCCTAAACAATAATAACGAGCAGCAACCAGATAATCTGTACGATTATCAGATTCATTTACAGATACCGAAAGTGGATAAATTAGTAAGGTACCTTTATTAATATTTAAAGCAGAGTCAGGAGATATATTTGTGCCATACCATAAGAAGATATTTTTACTCATTGCTGTAAAGCCATTAAAGCAATAAATGATTGCTTTTTTTTGAGATGATTTTTCAAAAGTCTTAAATTTCGGTCCATTAGCCACTGGTTTAATAGATGAACAACTAAAAAATGTGCAACTTGCAACAATGTAAATAATAACTGTAAAATATTTCATCATGAATTCTATTTTTTAGTTGCAAAGCCCATAATCAGAAATATAACGCCTAAGATAAAACTGATAACGAATCCTAAAGCTAATAAACCTCCGATCATACCCGTAATAACCAATGCTTCTTGAGTATTACCAGTTAAATCTGCCAAATCATATAAAAAGTATACAATAAATAAAATTGCCGTAGTTATCAACAATTTTACTCCAGTTTTAATACGGGATTTTCTGCGCTTTGTCCTTTTTAGTTTCCGTTTATCATTTTCAACATGTTTCGTATCGATGTTTTGTTCTTTCATACGTAAATAATTTCTATTAAATGAGCCTTTAAAGCCCATATTTTGTTTAAAATCAACAATTCTAATTCTACTTTGACACATTTTTGTCCATTTGTTTCCTCCTTTCTTACTTCAGTAACCTGAACGCTCAGTTTCCACTACGTGAGGTACATCTGACCGTCCAAAAAAGATTCCAAATGTGCGATTATTCCTCATCTTCATTGATTTATGGTTTTGCGCCCAATCGTTCTAAAATGGAGACAATTACTCTATTTTGTATAATTCGAGCGTACCTCCGGCACTCTTACTACGGTTTCTTGAAACGCACAGCATCCTTTTGGAAGCAAGCCATCGTGCTTGTACGAACTCATTCTTCTCTTTGGGGAATTCCTCCAAAACCTCTCCATTGTCGAGCGAAACCCGCTTCAACAATCGTCCGGACTGAAGAAGCGTCCAGCCGTTTTCTGGCACTGATAGTAGAACTGGCGAGTGATAGGAGGGAAGATCAGAGAATTCAATGTTCCATTCTTTTTTCCGATCAGTGATACGAAATAGGCTCACGTTCGACTTGGGGTACTGAAAAGCTGTTGACTCAGCTACCATATTCCCAAGTAGTAGTTTGTCGTCCCCCACTGGTTCTATCACATCGATTGGGTCGCGACTCCATGGCATCTCAGATGATGCGCATGAGTCAAGATCGACTATCTGCAGGCTCGCCTCCCCGGAACGGTCAGAGAATCCTCCCCCGAAATAGACCTTACCAGCTGAGTCGAATGCAACCGAGTTAGCTTCGTTAGTGTTAGTGACGGGGACAGCCTTATCACCTTCGATGCTAAAGAAAGTTTGATAGTGAACAGCATAGAGTTTACCGTTAGGAGCGAAGTAGGGGGTTGGACCGTAAGTTTGTCCCGTCCGTACCAATCTGTATGTCAACTTATCGTCGGCGATATATACAACTAGAAGACTTTCCGAATCCTTTTGGGCTGCAATGGTTTCTCCTGTGTTGTTGGCGCAAAGAGTATAGTACTTGAATTCAGGAACAACTTCTGATGACAACTCTTTTCCACTTTCAACATCCAAAAGCACGAGTCTTGCCAAGGAGGCTTCCAGTGGTATCGCAACGAGGAGTCTGCCCCCAGCGACAAACAAGACGTGTGACATAATCGACGTATAGACGGGCGGCTTTCGAGAAGTTGTGTACTCCAATTCAAGATGAGGCGACTCCCCGATTGGGGAGAGAATTGACACGCTGAACCGGTTCGCTTCCCACCACGAGATCCAACCAATATTCTCATTATTGGGAGAAATAGCCAGGGAGTTAAAGTATGGAAACGACGTAACAGGTTTTGCGCCCGTTCGCTTCGCTTCATCTGCTTTTTTTTCTTCCAGCTCACTTTTAATATAATTAGTGATAGGATGTCCTGGAGCTATTTTCATCGCCTTTTCGTATATAGCTTCTGCTTCTTTCAGCTTATCAAGATTAATTAACAAAAATGCCAGATTTTTGAAGGCGATTCCATTGTCAGGATAATCAACTGTTGCTTTCTTATAAATTTCTATTGCTTCATCATAACGTTCTTGCCTTTCAAGTAACTGTCCAAGTCCATTGTGAGCAGCAACAGAAGATAAAGTTTTTTCTTCAATGGCTAACCTATATGCTTTCTCCGCTCCCTTAAAATCGCCTTTCGATTTTAATGTGCTGGCAAAATCGTAGAAATCACTTACTTTAGACCAATCAATATCATCTTTTTCTTTCGATTTCTTTTCTTTTTCCAAGATCTTCTGTCGTTGGGCTTTCTCTTCAATATGATATTGCTGAATCTTTTCAATATCAAGTCCTTTCTCATGATAATCAGGGAGTAGGTGAAGTGGAATATCTAATCCCCAATGCAACAGAAATGAGGGTGGAAGTGGTCGTTCCTGATTGATAGTGGCGTTTTTACCGAACCAGACCCATTCATCATAGTCTCTTTCGCTGGTGATGTGCCACTGAACAACAATTGCGCCACAATGGGGGCAAAAAACGCGAGCTACATCATCCCCGTACCCTTGCGGAGTGTATGGCATCGCCCCTGGTGTATTCTGACACCTATAGGCCTCATCCCACTTAAAGCGGTGGCCACATTTTGCGCATTCCGGATGTTCGTCGCTATCTTTCTGCCCGATACTTTGGACATGGATCGCTTGTCTCGCCCTCAAACATTGCGAGCATGCCGCCTTTGCGAAACCCACGGCAGCGGCCTGTGGGTAAATAAAAGTACATGCAATAAGTACACTGTTGAGGTCGATACTTGACGCTTTCTGCGATTAT
>NZ_JAWOBT010000009.1:0-49955 GCF_046484155.1 Alkalibacterium sp. | reverse complement strand
TCCTTACCTGTAAGTCTATCACGAAAGACAATGATTTTAAATACGTGTTTGTGACAATTCCACGAAAGAACGCATGTTAATTTTTTTCTAAAATAACTTGAGCAACTGCTATTGAACCCGTGTGCGAAATGGAAACCCAAACATTCCCGTTAAACGGACTTCGAGTTACCGTTGGTTTACCTAAACTGTCTGGCAGTATTTCAACATCTAAAAAACCAATCTTTCCTATTCCTGTTCCTAATGCTTTCGAAAATGCTTCCTTTACAGAAAAACGTCCAGCTAAAAATTCAACTTTTCTTTTTCCTTTAAGTTCAGAAAAGATAGCTTTTTCCTTACTCGTCAAGACCCTTTCCGCAAAAGATTCTCGTCTTATGTATGCTTCCTCGATTCTATTTATTTCCACAACATCTAAACCTATACCCACGATCATTACATTCCTCTATCCTTAATACCGCCAATGCTACTATTACTTAATTATGTTAACAGATTCACATCGAAATGTCATTTAAAAACGATTTATTTCAATAATAAAAGCCAGTAAGCGGCCTAGACCACTTACTGACTTTGTACATTAATTATTTTATGCCTTAACCATTTCTTTTAGGGCGACGAGTGGTGCTTCGTTTTCCTTGGTTGTCACCGCTTGAACGGCCTTTACCTTTATAACTACTTTTACCGCCACCGCCACGGTTACTGCTACCCTTACCTTTTCCTCGGCCACGGCCGCCTTTTTCCTTGTTTGGAAGCGGACGTTGTGGAGAGATATTGACAGGGACATCAGTCGGATCTTTGATCATTGCTTTAACCAAAGCAGCAGCTAAGTCTTCAGATGAATATGAAACAAGCAGTTTTTCAGCTGCATTTGTATATTTATCTAAGCCATTCTCATCTATGGTTTTTTGAATATCTTTCATAGCTGATTGCAATTGACTTTCTAACGCTTCATCACTGGTTGGTGGACGAAGTGCCGTCAATGGCTGATTGGTTAGTTTTTCAATCGTATGCAGATAGCTCATTTCCTGAGGAGTAACAAATGTTACAGCTACGCCTTCTTCACCGGCACGGCCTGTACGACCAATACGGTGGACATAACTTTCAGGATCTTGAGGGATATCGTAATTGAAAACGTGTGTCAATCCGGTAACATCTAATCCACGAGCAGCCACATCTGTTGCTACTAAGATATCCATTTTTCCGTTTTTGAAGTCTTTTAAGACACTCATACGTTTACTTTGTGATAAATCGCCATGAATTCCTTCGGCTTGATAGCCACGCATTTCTAAACCTTTAGATAATTCATCGACACGTTTTTTAGTACGTCCGAATATCAAAGCCGATTTAGGATTTTGTACATCAAGTAGACGTGTTAAAACGTCAAATTTTTCATTATCTCTTGCTTTAGTATAATATTGATCGATCGTAGATGCAGCCAATGTCTTCGTTTGGATACGTACAGTTTCAGGATTTTTCATGAAACGTACACCAATGCGTTTAATTGGTTCTGGCATTGTTGCAGAAAACAGTAACGTTTGACGTTCTTTTGGAGTCTCTTTGATGATCGATTCGATATCATCAATGAACCCCATGTTCAACATTTCATCCGCTTCATCTAAAACAAGTGTTTCTACTTGATTCAGTTTCAACGATTTACGACGAATCAAATCAAGCATACGTCCGGGAGTCCCAACGACGATCTGAGCGCCACCTTTGATTTGTTGGATCTGTCTTTTGATGTCTGCTCCGCCGTAAACACACGTTACTTTAACTTTTTTATCTCTGCTCAAACGGAAGATTTCTTCCTGAGTCTGGATAGCTAATTCACGAGTAGGTGCAATAACCAGCCCTTGAACATTATGGTTTTTAACGTCGATTTTCTGTAACATCGGCAAACCAAAAGCAGCCGTTTTACCGGTTCCTGTTTGTGCTTGTCCAATAACGTCTTTACCTTCTAAAGCTAGAGGGATAGTCTGTTCCTGGATTGGTGTGGTTTCTTCAAATCCCATTTCTTTTACGGATTTTAGTAATTCTGGTATTAAATCTAGTTCATTAAATTTCAAAAAATGTTTCCTCCTATTATTTTCCTTAGCAAGCATTCGTTTAAGAGCCAAGGATGATTTTACTCATTAATAGAGAAAGATCATTTCTTGAAAACAGAACGTTCCGTGATTCTGTTCAAACAAAGACCCTAGTGTAAGTATCTCATCATTCGATGTGGTACACCAGGGGCATGACATTTATCTTGACTCAGTATTTATTATTTAATTTTCATACGATAGATATTTCTATCTACTAAACGAACAGTTGTCTGGCTTACAAGTGTTATCTTATCATGTGTTCAATCTGTTTTCAACCTGTTTGTATCGCTCGAAAAAATGAATGCGTTTTATTTATTTTCGAATCGACTTAACTTAGACACAATTTCAAGCATACCTGTGCTGAAACTGGACTTGAACAACACGGTATCTTCCGGTTGTAACGTTTCTTTCAGATGATCTATCAACGGTATTTTTTCTCCCGTAAAATAGTTCAGCTTGGATTTATCCATTATTTTCAGCATTTCTTTGTATAACACGTTCATTTTTTCCCCATATAAAACAAGTTCATCAATCGCTTCGGGATCAATCGCTTTATATAAATCTAGGTGCATAGCTTCTGATTGTTTACCTAATTCCAATATATCTCCTAAAACGACAACTTTCCGATTAGGTACCTCTATCTCTTGAAAGTAACTCAAGACTGCCTTCACAGATGATGGACTCGCATTATACGCATCATTTAACAAGACAGACTGGTTCACGCCTGTTATCCATTCCAAGCGATTTTTAGTTAACTGAAAGTGAGATAATTGATGATAAATATCAGCTACATCAATGCCTAAGGTTTCCCCTACAAGTATCGCTGATAAAGCATTCTGTACGTTATATTCGCCTGGTATGGGCAAGGTGCATGCTGTATCTGTTTGTTGATTGGTTTTGAATTTCGTCTGTTTCATTTCAGATTGAATCTCTGTCGAATATAAATCAACTCCGGGTGCTTTGCCAAAGGTTTTAACTGTTTCCACCTTTTCATCGACCCATCCGTTGTCTATTTTAGTTTTCAATAACGGTTCTTCTCCAGGATATATAAGCGTTCCCTGATTCATGCCTTCAACAATTTCCAGTTTCGCTTCAGCGATAGCTTCACGTGAACCTAAATATTCAATATGTGATTCGCCGATCATGGTAATGACCGCAATATCGGGTTCGGCTATCTCAGACAGCAAATGGATTTCACCTTTTTCGCTCATACCCATTTCCAGTACGATCACTTCCGTGTCAGGAGCCATTTCTAAAATAGTCAAAGGCAAGCCTAAGTGATTATTGAAATTACCTATGGTTTTATGGGTCTTAAACTTTGCCGAAGCAACTGCCGCTACCATGTCTTTTGTCGTCGTTTTTCCATTGCTGCCGGTAATACCAATAACCTTTGGCGATACTTTTTTCAAATAATACCGAGCAAAATCCTGAAAAGCTTTTAGTGTATCTTCGACCTGAATAACTGCAATATCTTTAGGGGCGTCCTCGATGGGATCACTCCAAAAGGTCGCTGATGCTCCTTTTTCGATTGCTGACTGAATAAAATCATGCCCATTTCGATCAGCCGTTAATGGAACGAATAAATTGTTTTTGGCTAAAGTTCGCGTGTCAAAGGAAATCCCTTCTATATACTCTATCACGTCATCATTATATAGTTTCCCATCAACCGCTCGAACAATATCCTTAAGTGTCCATTTCGACATTAGCACTCTCCATTTCTACTCTTTCATCATCTCTTGTAATTTTAGTACTTAGCTTATATTTGTCATTATGCCTGCGTACCCCTAGTTGGATGACTTCTTCAATCAAGTCAGCATATGGGAGACCTGTTTTCGCCCACACTCTCGGATACATACTTTGTGATGTAAAACCCGGAAATGTGTTGACTTCATTGATGTAAACTTCTCCATCTTCGGCTAAAAAGAAATCTGCACGGGAAATACCGGAACCATTTATTGCTTCGAAAGCTTTGGCAGCCATTTTCCTCACTTTTTTTGTCAATTCAGGGGATAAGTCAGCTGGAACTTCCCGGATAACTTTTTGATTCAAATATTTATCTTCATACGCGTAGAAAGCTTTCTGCTTAACCAACTCACCTGGGACTGACGTATGTACGTCTTCATTCCCGAGTATCGCTACTTCTATTTCACGTACTTGCACTCCTTTTTCGACAACCACACGATAGTCATAATTGAAGGCTAAGTCAATCGCTTGAATCAATTCCTCTTTATTGAGTGTTCGCGTGATGCCTACGCTTGATCCCAGATTAACCGGTTTAACGTAGATAGGATAGTCTATCTCCGTCTCGATAGCTTCACACACCGCTTCTTGATCGACTCTCCAGTCTCTTACCTTGACTTCTTTGTAAGGAAGAACAGGCAGTCCCGCTTCTTTAAAGATTACTTTGCTCAACACTTTATCCATGCCAACGGCGCTTGAAAGAACGCCTGCGCCTACGTAAGGAATACCTAACGTTTCAAATAGGCCTTGAATCGTACCGTCTTCTCCGTTCGGTCCATGAAGAACCGGAAAAGCCACAGACTCTCCTTCGGTCAGTTCATTAAATGAGAAAGGGATTTTTTCTTCGATATTTACTAACTCATCTTTGGAAATGATGCTTTCTCTACTTTCGACTTCAGCGCCTCTAAACCAATTCCCTTCGTACGTAATGTAAACAGGTATAACAGTATAATAATCATAGTAAATGTTTTGAAGGATGGAAAAGGCAGATTTAACGGAAACCTCGTGTTCAGCACTCTTTCCACCATATATCACATAAAGCTTCATAGTCTTCCTCCTACTCGCAGGTGAGTCGTAGTTACGCTCAGCTCTTACGGAATTATATCTGTATTTTAGCATATTTTTAGTCTATAACAGCTTAAAAAGTTTCACTTTCTTATCGTGAGACGAACATACTTAAATCGAATGAACTAAACCGGAATAGCATTTTTGTATTCTGCCTTTGTCTGGACTATCTCATTTCTTTATACTACCCGGGATACATTGGTACCCGTTAGATCCCTTCGTTTCCGAGTACACCGGAGTGGCATTCTCAATCACCATAACACTTAAAAAGACTACTTTAAACCATATCCACTTAACACATGCAGATCCTCATACATTTCATTTTGGTTTTTAAATACCTATAATACCTAATTTAAGTTAAAAAAAAGCTCTGGATAGCCAGAGCTTTTAATCTTATTAGTCTTCCAAATTGTATTTCTTGTTGAAACGATCGATACGTCCATCTGCTTGAGCAAATTTTTGACGTCCTGTATAGAATGGATGAGAGTCTGAAGAAATCTCAACACGGATCAATGGATATTCGTTACCATCTTCCCACTCTACTGTTTCTTTTGCTGTTTTAGTAGATCCTGACATGAATTTGAATCCTGTCGTTGTGTCCATAAACACGACATCATGATATTCTGGATGAATTCCTTTTTTCATTTTTTTCACTCCTTAACTGCCATGAAATCTTCGCGATTCCATAGTTATCTTTATTCTTTAGTCAAGATAGATAACAAATATATTGTTTGTGCAATGCTTTGCTTTTCCATCTTGTTTCTTTGGTATGCAACACTATATATATTAGCATGTTTATTTTTTTGATGCAATCTTTTACTTGATTTTTTTCACTGAGACGCTAATTTTTTATTGTTTCAGTGCTTTTTCTACAAATCCATCATTCTTTTCGTACCGTTTCAGTGTCTTTATGAATTGGTCCGTGTATTCTAATGAATCATTTCGCATGCCTCGACGTAATTTGTAAACAGCTTCGTACTCTTCCGTAGACAAGAGCAAGTCTTCTTTTCTGGTACTCGATTTTTTAATGTCGATAGCTGGATAAATACGACGTTCTGCCAGTTCACGGGACAGATGAATTTCCATATTGCCCGTTCCTTTGAACTCTTCATATATGACATCATCCATGCGGCTCCCCGTTTCTATCAAGGCCGTCGCAACAATCGTCATGCTCCCACCTTCTTCAACATTACGTGCTGAACCAAAGAAGCGTTTGGGACGGTAAAGCGCAGCAGGATCGATTCCGCCACTAAGTGTACGTCCACTCGGTTGTTCCACTAAGTTGTATGCGCGAGCAAGACGTGTAATACTGTCCATCAAAATGACCACATCTTGTTTATCTTCTACCAGACGACGTGCGCGTTCCAGTACCAGTTCACTTACTTTAACATGGTTCTGTGGTGGCTGATCGAACGTTGAATGCACAACTTCACCGTCAATACTACGCTCTAAATCTGTCACTTCTTCAGGTCTCTCATCAATAAGTAAGACAATTAATTCAACTTCGGGATGATTTTTTTTGATTCCATTAGCGATCTCTTTAAGTAATGTTGTTTTCCCTACTTTAGGTGGAGCGACAATTAATCCACGTTGTCCGAACCCAATCGGAGCAATTAAATCAATGATACGAGCAGATAATTCATCCGATGAGGATTCTAAATTAATTCGTCTATCTGGATATAATGGCGTTAATGCCGGAAAATGCGGACGTTCTCTAGCTTCTTCCGGGTTTTTTCCGTTCACTAACTGGACGTTCATCAAACCGTAATAGCGTTCGCCCTCTTTAGGCGGGCGAGCGGTACCTGTTATTTTATCGCCGTTTCTTAATCCAAACCGCGTCATTTGTGAAGCCGAAATGTAGACATCTTCATTGCTGTGGGAGTAATTGATCGGACGTAAAAAACCGAAATCCTGATGACTGATTTTATCTAAAACGCCACTTACTCGGAAATAGCCTTGTTTTTCTTCTTGCGCCCGAATAACAGCCATTGATAATTCCTTTTTGTTCATTTGACTGTAAGAAGGTACTTTCAAGTCTTTCGCTAACTCATAAATTTCTTTCAATGTTTTCTCTTGTAGCTCACTATACGTGATAAACTTCCCCACTATAAGCTCTCCTGTCTGTTAATCTTCTCGGTCTTCCATATGCAAATCTGCTCCGAGAACGGTTAATTTTTCAACAATATTATCGTAACCTCTGAGTATATTGTCTACACCGCCGATAACTGTTTCTCCTTCTGCTATCAAACCCGCTACAACTAGACATGCGCCGGCACGTAAATCTGTCGCCATGACTTCTGCGCCTTCAAGCTGATGATTACCTTCTATTAAAATAACATCACTTTCAACGCGAGCATTGGCTCCCATTCTGTTTAATTCAGGAATATGTTTGATTCGTTTAGGATAAATGGTATCAACAATCATTGATTCTCCCTGAGCTGACATAAGCAGAGGCGTGAACGGCTGTTGTAGATCCGTTGCGAAACCTGGATATGGTAATGTTTTTATTGACACACCTTTAAGCGGACGGTCTGATTGTGTCACACGGACATAATCTTCACCGATTTCCAAAGGAACGCCCATTTCTTCCATCTTAGCAATTACGCCTTCTAAATGTTCCACGATGATATTATTGATTTTCACATCTTTACCTTTGGCAGCAGCCATAATCAGATAAGTCCCTGCTTCAATGCGGTCAGGGATAACCGTATGACGACAGCCATGCATCTCTTCGACGCCATCTATACGAATAACATCCGTTCCTGCTCCACGTACTTTAGCGCCCATATTATTCAATAATGTCGCTACGTCAATGATTTCCGGCTCACGCGCGGCATTTTCGATAATGGTACGTCCTTTAGCTTTGACGGCCGCCAGCATCACATTGATCGTCGCACCAATAGACACCACGTCAAGATAAATACGTGCAGCTTGTAGTCCGTCTTCACCGGTTTTCAGATACATCGCGCCTGATTCATTTTCCACTGTCGCTCCCAATGCTCGGAACCCTTTTAAATGTTGATCAATAGGTCGTGGACCTAAGAAACAACCGCCTGGAAGGCCGACAACACCCTGACCAAATTTAGTCAGTAAAGCTCCCATGAAATAGTATGAGGCTCTTAAACTTTTTATTTTACCACTTGGCATCGGTACAGATACCATATCTGTGGGATCGATTATTAATGTTGTTCCTTCAAATGATGTTTTCACGTTCATATCATTTAAGATAGAGATAAGTGAATGAACATCTGAAATATCTGGAACACCTTCTAGAGTCACGGGTGAATCTGCTAAAATAGCTGCAGGAATAAGTGCAACCGTACTGTTTTTAGCACCAGAAATGGTTACTTCTCCCGTTAATGATTTTCCACCGTTTATAATTAACTTCTGTGTCATGTTTAATCCTCTCTTTTTCAAAGATCTTTAGTTTAGTATCGATCGATCCGTTTATAAAATGACAATTTTTTCAATCTGTCGTATAAGATCACTGCGATAAGTATTTTCAGACTATCAATTGGAAAAAAGATAGTCAGATTTGTTTTTATTAGCGTTGATAGTGCAACGGGTGTATTGAGCACACCGTTTAATAACCCATACTGATAAGCGATTCCTATAGTATAAAGAAGAATCAAACTTATCATCATGATTAACCCCGTTTGCACTTTGTTTTTCGTCCATTCTATCGTTTTTCCGATAAACCATCCCATTGGCATCGCTCCAAGAACATAGCCAAACGAAGGGGACAATAGTTGTCCGATTCCACCTACCCCACCTGCAAAAACTGGAAATCCCAATAACCCGGCTAGAGTATAGAGTCCTATGACTAGGATACTCTTTACTGGTCCAAGGATGGCAGGAATCAACAAAAAAAGAACGACTTGCAGGGTAATTGGGACCATTCCGATAGGGATTATGATGAGTGATGCGACAGCGAGGAATGCGGTTGATAAAGCTATTTGAGTTAAATCATTTGTAGTAATTTTTTTTAACACTATGAAACCTCTATCTTTAAAATGTATTGATTTCCAAGCTATCAACAGTATAAACAATTCACCAACTAAATACAACGTGTTATATGAATTGAAAGATGCCTGTCATCTACTTTACATTATGAAGTGACTAACGTTATATATTAAGATTTAATTAGAATATTCAGTTTATATATTTAAAAGCCAAAATCTTCTTCGTTGAGTTCCCATTATACGGCGCTCTAGCATCCACTCGATCCGTTTTTCCTCACCTGACAGGACTTATTTGGATAACATTCTTTCGGCTAGATAACGCTGATTTTTCGTCAAAGAAACACGTTGACGGTATATTTCAGTGAAATGAGCAGGAAGTTGAGTCGGTAATATAATACTATCTTCCGGACTTACATGATAGAGAGCAAAGGTGTTATTGATCGGAATTATTTTCATCCTATAAAGCTGGCTGCCTCTTTTCATTGTTTAGAGCACAAAAAAAGCACTTCCCGGAACGATTTATCATCGTCCCAAAGAAGTGCTTTGGGATAGTCAATCAACTTAACTTAAGCTGAACATTGGCTTTCTCTTATTTAATTTTGTTATTAACCTTTGTTTGAAGAACCGAATTCTTTCATTTTACCTACTGTTGTTGCTTTGATGTTTTCTTTACCAGGTCCGATAACTTTACGAGGATCGTAAACTTTATCGTCATTAGCAAGAACTTCACGTGTACGTTTTGTCCATACTTGTTGTAATTCAGTGTTTACGTTGATTTTACTATGACCAAATTTGATTGCTTTTTCGATTTGGTGTGTTGGAATTCCTGATCCACCGTGTAACACAAGTGGAGCACCTGTCAAGTCAGAAATTTCTTTCATTTCAGCAAATCCAAGTACGGGTTCTCCTTCGTAGTCACCATGAACAGAACCTAAAGCTGCTGCTAAAGCGTCAATGCCCGCTTCGTCTATCATACGTTTGCATTCGTTTTTATCTGCATACATTACGCCACCAGTAACGCCGTCTTCTGTTCCGCCGACAGTTCCGATTTCTGCTTCTACTGAAACACCTTTAGCGTGAGCATATTCTACCACTTTTTTAGTGTTTTTAATGTTCTCATCAATCGGATCATGAGAATTATCGATCATTACAGAAGAGAATCCTGCATCGATTGCTTCTTTACATTTTTCTAAAGATGAACCGTGATCCAAGTGAACGGCTACAGGAACAGTAATATTCATTTCGTCCATCAACGCGTTGACCATAGCAGTGACAACTTTGAATCCACCCATGTATTTAGCTGCTCCTTCAGAGACACCTAAAATAACTGGAGATTTTTCTTCTTGTGCTGCTTCTAAAATGGCTTGTGTCCATTCCAAGTTGTTGATGTTGAATTGTCCGACAGCATATTTACCTTTTAAAGCTTTGTTCAACATTTCTGTCATACTTACTAATTGACTCATGTATATAGCCTCCTAATATTTTTGCGCACTTTTTAACCCGAGATACGCGCTCGGCTTCATCCTTAGTATAAACAATTTTTCACAATAAAACTAGTCAAAATGTCTATAACCCGTTTTTATCTGCTAAATTTTTTCTCATTATTATTTTATTTCTTTAATATTCCCTGCTTTTTCAACAAAAGAAACAAATAAAGCGTGTGGACGATTCGGTCTCGATTTGAATTCCGGGTGAAATTGACAACCGATAAAATAAGGATGCTGTTCAAATTCGATAATTTCCACAAGTCGATCATCTGGAGATACACCTGAAAAAGTGAGCCCAGCTTCTTCCAAGGTCTGTCTATAGTGATTGTTGAATTCATAACGATGTCGATGACGTTCGTCGATGACCTCTTCATTTTTATAAGCTTGAGCTGTGTGAGTGCCTTCTTTAATTTTACATGGATAAGAACCCAGACGAAGTGTCCCACCCATATCGACCACATTCTTTTGGTCAGGCATCAAGTCTATGATATTATGTGCTACCTCCGGATCGACTTCTGCAGAACCCGCGCCTTCAAGCCCCGCTACATTACGCGCAAATTCTATGGCAGCCAGCTGCATACCCAGACATATGCCTAAAAAAGGCACCTTGTTTTCTCGTGCATATTGAATAGCCAGCATCTTCCCTTCCAGTCCGCGTTCACCAAAGCCTCCGGGAACTAGAACGCCATCGACGTCTTGAAGTTCCTGGATCACTTCTTCCGGTGACAACAGCTCGGCATTGACCCACTTGATGTCAATGTCTGAATTTAATGCGTACCCCGCATGCTTAAGTGCTTCAACAACTGATAAATAAGCATCCGGCAATTCAACGTATTTTCCTACGATAGCTATGCGCGTCATGTTTTTCAAATTCCGTACTCTTTCTTCCAAAGCTATCCATTCTGTCATATCGGCTTCTTTTACATCCAGGTTTAAATGGTCAACGACAATCTGATCCAAGCCCTGTTTCTGTAAATTCAACGGAATCGTATAGAGTGTTTCGACATCCAGCGACTCAATGACAGCCTTCGCATCCACGTCTGTAAATAACGCCAGTTTATCTTTTAAGTGCTGGCTCACCGGATATTCCGATCGAACGATCAGCACATTGGGTTGAATACCCAAGCCGCGCAATTCTTTCACACTGTGCTGGGTCGGTTTAGTTTTCATCTCTCCTGCTGCTTTGAGATAAGGAATAAGGGTCGTATGAATGTACATCACATTTTCTGGACCGACGTCTCTCTTCATCTGACGCAAGGCTTCTAAAAACGGAAGTGATTCAATATCTCCAACTGTTCCTCCGACTTCAGTAATGACCACATCTGCATGTGTTGTTTCTGCCGCTCGCATGATTTTACGCTTGATTTCATCGGTGATATGCGGAATGACTTGAACGGTCGCACCCAAGTAATCCCCGCGGCGTTCTTTGTTGATCACTTCTGAATATACTTTACCGGTCGTGACATTCGAGTACTTATTCAAGTTGATGTCAATGAAACGCTCATAATGTCCCAAGTCCAAATCTGTTTCTGCACCGTCTTCTGTTACAAACACTTCCCCATGCTGATAAGGGCTCATAGTACCGGGATCGACATTGATATACGGATCGAATTTTTGGATCGTTACGTTCAAACCTCTATTTTTCAATAAACGTCCTAATGAAGCAGCCGCAATTCCTTTCCCGATCGACGAGACGACGCCACCTGTTACAAAGATATATTTTGTCATAATTATTTCCTCCTAAATTGATTTAGGGATAGGAAAATAGGCTCTAAAATAAGAAAAGCCCCCTATTCAACTAAACGAATAGAGAGCCATATTTATGCCTTGTTTACTGCACCTGAAACAGACGTTATTTACGTTGTCTATCTAAAGCGTGCCCAATAAATATAATAAAGGGTCGGTATAAGATAGTCAAGCAGGAATCGTTTCGTTTTTCAGTATATACTTTTATCGTTTTACGTTTACATCAAATAGTCCTGTCAAATTTTCCGAAAAACATATCCCTACGTTCACGTCGTAAAAAGTGTAAAGATGAATCTTAAATGATAAAATGAAGTAAGTATAATCATCACGTTTATACACTCAAGGAGCATTGAAATTCAAAGTGAAAGAAGGAAAAAAATGAACAAACAACCTCACATCCACCTAACTAAAAAAGACGGAGCCGGTTACGCCTTACTACCGGGCGATCCAGAGCGCGTCTCCAGGGTGAAAGCGTTCCTGGAAGCCCCCGTGGAATTAGCTTATAACCGGGAATATCGAAGTGTAAAAGGCATGTATAAAGGCGTTCCGCTCTTAGTCGTATCCACAGGTATTGGCGGACCCTCTACAGCCATTGCTCTGGAAGAGCTGAAGCAGATCGGTGTCCACACCCTTATTCGTATCGGCAGTAGTGGGGCGCTGCAACCAAATATCAACATCGGGGAATTGATTCTCAGCGAAGGTGCCGTAAGAGATGAGGGTACCTCAAAGGCCTATATTTCTTCAAATTACCCGGCAATAAGCGATCACACTGTCCTGACTCACCTTAAAATGCATGCTGAATCATTAAACATCCCTCATCACGTGGGGCTGGTACGCAGTCACGATTCGTTTTACACGGATAACGAAGAAACGATCGATGCCTTCTGGTCTAAACAAGGCATACTCGGTTCAGACATGGAGACAGCGGCCTTACTTACCCTGGCCCGCTTACGTGGATTACGTGCCGCCTCGATCTTGAATGTCGTCGTTCCATACACAGGTGATCTGCAGTCAGGCATCGATCAGTTACAATCGGGTGAATCCTTGACGAGAAAAGGAGAACAATACGAAATAAAGGTAGCTCTGGAGACAATTGTTTCATTAAATACTAATTCATAGGGAGTGTCTGTCATGAATAAAAAAAGTATGTGGTCATTAAAATTATCAACAGCTGCTATCGTATTGATCCCTGCAGCTATCGGCATCAATTATATAGGGAAACTGTTTGCCAGTTTACTACGTTTGCCCTTATGGCTGGATTCGATTGGAACCGTCCTGGCAAGTATGCTGGCCGGTCCAGTCATCGGGGCGGCGGCCGGTATTATCAATAATATCATTTTCGGTATCACGGCCGACCCTATCTCCACTGTTTACGCCATTACCAGTGCGGCCATCGGTATCACTGTCGGGATCATGGCTTATAAAGGGTGGATCGCCTCCGTTCAGAAAGCTGTCGTCGTCGGTCTAGTCACTGGGTTTGTGGCAGCTACCGTGTCCACGCCCCTTAATATGATTTTCTGGGGTGGCCAAACGGGGAATATCTGGGGCGATGCCTTCTATACATTCCTGATCTCCAACGACATCCCCCAATGGCTTGCCTCTTTCGGTGACAGCATCGTCGTCGATGTCCCAGATAAAGTCGTGACCGTTCTGATCAGTTACTTTATTTTTAAAGGTCTGCCAAATTCCCTAACCAATATTTATCGCCAAGATTCTGAAATCGAAGAACTCTAAAAGGATGATTCTATGAATACCATGACCTTATATGTCAAAAGAAACAGTCCCATCCATCGGCTCGATCCGCTTGTGAAGTTGCTGTATGTCGCCGCAAGCATTACCTTGACTTATATCTTGCCGGAACCTGTGTACATTGGAGGGATTCTCTTCGTCACTTTTCTGCTGCTGATTATCGGAAAAGTTTTCCGCAACAGCTTACCGATCGTGACGCTGAGCATGTTCCTGATTTTTTCACTCGTTATCGTCCAGGGCTTTTTCCATCCTGATAATGTGACCGAACTGTTTGCCATCGGTCCTCTCATTTTTTATGAAGAAGGACTGTATGTCGCGCTCGTTTTAGTGATGCGCGTACTGGTCATGGTGGGTGCCTTCAGTGTGCTCATTCTGACCACAGCAACAGACGAAATGGTGGAACGGCTGATCAAAAAAGGCATGTCTCCCAAAATCGGTCATGTTATTCTCTCGGTTCTCCAGCTCATCCCGCAGATGCGCGCGACCATGGGGAAAATAACCGACGCCCAACGTTCGCGTGGGGTGGAAACAGAAGGCGATCTACTCACGAGAGTGAAAGCCTTTTTCCCTCTGATCGGTCCTGTGGTTTTGAATTCATTGAACGAAACCAAAGAACGCTCCATCGCTTTGGAAATGCGCGGTTTCGATTCATCGATGAAAAAAACATTTTTAAATGAAGCAAAGCAGTACCCACACAATAAACTGATTGCCGGTCTGATAGTGCTCGTCGTTATCTTGGGTATCGTCTGGAGGTTATTTGGATGAGTGTGATAGAAGTAGAAAAGTTGAAATACCGATATCCGGATACCACCAACCTCGTTCTCGATGACCTGTCATTTTCCGTAGAAAAAGGCGAATGCTTAGGTATCGTGGGAGAAAACACTGCCGGAAAGTCGACGCTCTGCTACGCTTTAGCCGGACTTGTCCCGCATTTTTATAAAGGAGCTTATGCCGGCAAAGTCACCGTGAACGGCTTGGTCGTTCGCGAACATGAGATAGCCACAATCGTTGAAAATATCGGACTGGTTTTTGAAAATCCTTTCTCTCAGATGACGGGTGCTAAACAGACGGTCTATGGAGAAGTCGCGTTCGGACTTGAGAATATGGGTCTACCTCGAAAAGAGATGCATACTAGGATCGAAACGTATTTGAAGTTGCTCGATGTCTACAATGTGAAAGACAAAAACCCCTTTGACTTATCAGGCGGTCAGATGCAGCGCGTCGCCATCGCGAGTGTCTTGGCGATGGAACCGGAAGTGCTGATCCTAGATGAACCGACCTCCCAGCTTGATCCTCAAGGTTCCAAAGATGTCTTTAAAGTCATCGAACAGTTGACCGGAAAAGGCATGACGATTATTTTAGTCGAACATAAAATGGAACAGATCGCTCAGTATGCGGACCGCGTTTTGCTGCTACATGAAGGCAAGCAAATCGATCTGGATACCCCGGAAAAAATCTTCTCCCGTTCAGATTTGAAAGACTTCGGCGTCCGTCCGCCAGTGGTGACATCGATTGCGCAAGCTTTAGCTATTCGTTATCCTGATACCGACTTGTATCCCGTTACCATCCAGGAATTCAAACGATTGGAGAAGAAAAAATGAATACATTCGAATTAAAGGATATTGCCTTTTCCTATTCTCCAGACGTTCCTATCTTTAAAGGACTGGACTTGACCTTTGACTCACGGACAACAGCAATCGTGGGACAAAACGGTGCGGGGAAAACAACCTTGGTTAAATTAATGAAAGGATTACTTAAGCCTTCAAAAGGCACACTGCTGATCGACGGGGAATCCATCGCCGATCAGACAGCCGCTCAGTTAGCTAAACGTGTCGGCCTCGTTTTTCAAAATCCAAATGACCAGATTTTCAAGACAAATGTCCTGGAAGAAGTCATGTTCGGTCCACTGAATATCGGTTTTTCTTCTACTGAAGCTGAAAAAGCAGCGCGGGAAGCTTTACAGAAAGTCGATCTGGAGTCGAAGGTGAAAGATAATCCATATGATTTAAGTTTGTCCGAGCGAAAACTGATTGCCCTGGCATCCATTTTAGCGATGGATACAGAAATGCTCATTTTTGATGAACCGACGATGGGCCAGGACTTTGCGGGCAAAGAAAAAATCAAAGCAATTATTGAAGAACTGCACAAAGAAGGAAAACTCGTCTTATGTATCCTGCATGACATGGATTTCGCAGCGGAAGTCTTTGATCGAACGGTCGTTTTGAACCAGGGCGAAATCATTTTGGATGGTCGGACGCGAGCAGTTTTTTCCGAAAAAAACATCCTTGAAAAAGCATATCTGGAACAGCCGTATGTCACTCAAATCGCGCAGGCGTTAGGGTACGATGACAGTTTTATCCATGAATCGGAGCTGGTTGGTTTTTTGAACAGTAGAGAATGATTCACAAATAATGGTCACACGGATACTGCTCAACTTTTTAAAGAACAGTCTATTCTTAAAAAGCACAAATAGTAGCGGATTCAGTTAACCTCACAATTCAATTTTCAGAAGGAGGACCTCAACATGGGAAGCAAGACAAAACGGTTCGAAGGCGGAGAATATATAAAAAGTATGGTTTACGGCGGATTGGACGGCATCATCACCACCTTCGCTGTCGTTTCCGGTGTCGCCGGAGCTTCTCTGGCCGTAAGTGTTGTCATCATCTTAGGATTCTCAAACTTGCTGGCGGACGGCTTTTCGATGGCCGTCGGAGATTATCTTTCCAGCAAATCAGAAAAAGAATACCGTGATGGAGTGGAAAACCAGACCGAACAGGAAGTGATAGAGAATTATTCGGAGGCAGTGGATCGAATGTCACGGTCTTATCAAAACAAGGGACTTTCAGAAGAAGATGCCAATTGCATATCCACGAGACTCGCCAAGTATGACACGCCCTTTATAGACCAGATCGTGAACCAGAAATACGGTAACGATAGCGGCGTTGAAAGTCCCCTGAAAAATGCGACAGTCACCTTTTTTTCCTTCTTTATTTTTGGACTCATTCCTCTCTTGGCTTACGTGTTTTCCACATTCAGTCCATTCATGCTGGAGAATGCCTTTCTGCTGGCTTCCATCCTGACCGGAATCACCCTGTTTATTTTAGGCGCGCTGAAATCCCGTGTCACCCAGTCAAACTGGATCAGATCCGGACTGGAAATGCTTTTGGTCGGTGGACTGGCGGCAATCGTTGCGTATCTCGTCGGTTATTTACTGGGAAGATAAAATTAAACATTAAACCCCAGCCGTATCAGTTAAGTCTGATACGGCTGGGGTTTAGTTTGACTTCTTCTAATATATGTAATTTCTATAAGTATTGAACGATGTACATCAAAATCTAAATCGAGGTCTTTCGTGTCGTGACCTTTGCTAATCCCATCTCTAAAAAGGGATCTTCATTCGCGGGTACAAGTATGATCGTTCCGTCTTGTGTGTAAACGACGATATATTCCTGATCAGGGTCAAGCTTTATCCCATTATGTGAGGGCAGTTCTACAACGACCGACTCCCCCTGTAAACGCGTTATCGTTTTAAGCATATCTTCACCTCTCTTTTATATCTTGAATCAAACGGCACTATGCATCGCAAGTAAATATCTTAACCATGATTCTCTAGTCCATTAAATATTTCCAGTTTTTTAACTATCCATATCCTGTTATTTAGAAAGATGATCGTTTATCCAAGAATTTCCCATCAGAACAAGAATCAACAATCATGCTATCTCTTTTATTACTTATTTGAATAGGTTTGGAGACTACCAGGAATTTTTTAAATAAATTACTCTATATCATAAACCATTTCTTGCACTGCTTCATTTCTTATCTACTTTTATTGTATACCACTCAACCTGAAAAGTGTTAAAATGGTAGTGTAATCCGACCATTTAATTCTTTTGGAGGTGTTATTTTGAGAAGTGGCGAAGGTTTTAAACAGTTGCGTGAGGAACGGGGCGTGAGTCAGAGGAAACTGACGGAAGGGATCTGCGCCAGAAGTACACTGGCTACATTTGAGAACGAGGGCAGTCATCTGTCTGTCGACTTATGTTCGAAGCTTTTAGATCGATTGAACATCCGCATAGACACTTACTTCAGTTTGATCTCGGAAGATTTCAATCAAAAAAGAGAAGAGTTTTCAGAACTGAAAAAAAGTATCGTTACAGAAGATACGGACGCAATAGAGAAACATAAACAAAACTATTTAGCTCGGTATACATCAACCCGTGACTTTTACTGGTTTCATCTTTATTTTCTCTCTGAGGAATTTCTTTGTCAGTCTGAAACCAGATTCACATACGAGCGATTCAGAGAAACGCATAAAAAGGATATTATTTTACTGGAAAAGTACTTAAATAAACTAGAAAACTGGAGTCATTTTGAGTTTGCAGTTTTCAGCAATTCGATCTGGTACTTGGATATTGACTTTATCCTGTTAATCAAAGAACGATTGGAAAAAAGCTATATGACTTCTGTTAAATATAAAAAAGAGTTATATGGAAGTTTTTTACTGAATATGGGTTTCTACTGTCTGGAGTATGGTTATTTTGAACTGATCGAACAACTGAAAGAAGAACTCTTTGAACTGTCTAACTATACGAATATTCACTGGAAAGTATCATCTTCCTATCAACTTTCTCTCTCGGGAGAATTGTCGGACTCTCCTTCTTCTTCAAAAGCAGAGACTCTTTCCCTTATCAAAGTTTACGAGCAGATGGGGGAAGAGGATCATTACCAGAATATGATCAACTATAGACAGCGTCTGATAGAAAAATATAAAAAAGGAGAGCCATTCTAGAGAGGTTTTAACCTCCAGGAATGACTCCTCTTTTTCTTTATTAATTTTTTAGAAATCAAATAAAAAATTACTGTTCGCCTTCGACATCAGCTGAATTTTCAAAATCATCTTAGATTATATAGCTAACCCCTCAATCTACTTTTTATATTTATTAATCAGACGTAATATAGTAAGACTTAGAAAATATACTGAGGATATGCCCAATCCTATAAAACCACTATAAAGTAAGAACCTGCCTAGAGAATAATTAAAAGCTAAATCTTTTTGTGAGATAAGAATCTCTTCGCTAGTCATGAGATGGAAATCTTGAATCGGAATCGGAATCATCCATAAGATATAACCAATAACTATAGATATTAACGAAACAATCAGAAAGAATATAGCTGCTTTTTTTATTTTTTTAAAATACATTTCCATTTTCACTACCTCTTTCGATGTACTTAAACTATGCCCATATTATATTTTTAATAACTTAGATTTTAGTTAATATCGTTCTTTAATAAAATTAATCTCTGAAAGTTTAAATCTAGAGATTAATTAATATTTACATTAATAAACTAGAAAACTGGAGTCATTTTGAGTTTGCAGTTTTCAGCAATTCGATCTGGTACTTTGATCTTGAATTTATCCAGTTAGTCAAAGAACGATTGGGAAAAAACTACTTGACTTCTGTTAAATATAAAAAAGAATTATATGGAAGTTTTTTACTTAATATGGGTTTCTACTGTCTGGAGTATGGTCACTTTGAACTGATTGGACAGCTGAAAGAAGAACTTTTTGAACTGTCCGATTATACAAATATTCACTGGAAAGTATCATCTTCCTATCAGCTTTCTCTTGCGGAGGAATTGTCGAACTCTCCTTCCTCTTCAAAAGAAGTGACTCTTTCACATATAAAAATTTACGAGCAGATGGGGGAAGAGGATCATTACGAGAATATGATCGAGTATAGAAAGCGTTTGATAGAAAAACATAAAAAGACCTGACGTTCATTTATCTGTTCAATACGGCACAAAAAAAGGAGCGCCATTCTAGAAAGTTTAATTCTCTAAAAATGGCGCTCCTTGTAAATCATTTAACCTCACCATAATTAAACCATATTTATATAGAAGTTCTTAATGTAAGAACATATGCTTTGTTTAAAGGAGTTTTTTAGTTTACAAACACTTAATATCTATAAGCTTCCTGTTTTAATTTGTTGTTAATCCTTATGTTCACCAGTAGCAAATATTAGAGCATAAGTTACATTCAAGTATATTTTACTATATAAATTCATTTTATGATTTATACTGCTTGCCATTTGATTCAAATAAATACCGGAAAGTATAACTGCACCAGCTGCAGGTGGTGCTCCTACTAGTAAAACAGAAGTAGCTCCAACCATATTACCAGACGTCGACATTTCATAAGCAAAAGATGAAGCTGCAGCTTTACTTCTGAATATGCGTTTCACACCCCACCAATGACGTCGTATTTCATGTGCCCAATCGGAATAACCATTTGCCATGGTTGAAAATTGATTCAATTCAACAATTTCTTTATCAGCTTGAACAAATAGTTCATTATTATCGATACCTTCGTTAACTGTGTGTAATTGGTCTTTTATTGATACAATAATATCATTTGTAGATTCGAGGGCACTGTCAGGGTTAAAAGCGGCATTAGCAGCTTCAAGGTTATTGTTTATCAACTCCTCCAGGAGGGGTTCATTAGTTATACTTAGCTTACCACTGTCAACGGTTATAAAGCTATCTATCTCTTCTATTATATCTGACTCACTAAACTCTTCTAAAATAGTGCTCGTATTAACCTCAGTAGTGGCAGCTTGAACAGTAACTACGTTTGGTAATAGTGCAGAAATCAAAGTTATCGACGCTAGTGCAGAAGTCAGTAATGTAATGTATTTTTTTAAAATAATTTTCCTTTCGATAGTAGGTTTTTTTGAAGATTTAATAAAAAGCGGCGCTATCTTAATCCCATAAACATGATGAAGATTCCTACATACAGAAAAATAAGTCTATTTTCCATAGAATTTATGTAGTCTAAAAGTTCGCTAGATTCAAGTTCTTTCTCTTCAATTATTTTTTTTAACTGCTTATACTGTTTGTCTTTCCATACAAGTACTACAAAAATAAGTACAACAATAGAAAATAGTTCTGGCAATATCATATCCTCCTTTTCTGCACTAAATACGGATAAAAAAAACGGGTATTCTGAAGCTGATATTGAGAAAATCAAAGCAGAGAACACGTCTCAATACAAACAATGATATCCTAAAAATTTCTTAGCCACTTTCACTCGAAAATAGACAGCGATGAATTCATTTTCGTACTAAACGTTATCAAAGACGACATTAATTTAAAACACACCCTAGTTGTGTTTGAGATCCCACGTTCCAGTTTTTATGAACGTATCAATCGCAAGGAATCGCATAGCGACCGTGAGAAGCGGTGTTATCCTTGAGAAGATTTAACGCATATGGGATGCAAGTGGACGCGTGTGTGGTGCGAAGAGTCACTCTCTTGGTCCCTCAAAAATTGTGAAACTAAATTACTTATAATAACACCAGCTATAAACCATACAATATTCTTCAACTTATACCTAACCACTTCATCTCTCTTATTTTTATATGCGAGAACTTGCTAGAAGAAGTTAAACAAAACTGGTCTAATGACTGGGGCTGTCGAAACTCTCCTACTTTAGCCTTCCTTCTTTCTGAATAAATAGAACTAACCAGTGACAACTTCGAAAAGAACACGTATCCCACTTTTTTCGTACTGATTTATGTCTTATCTACTTTTATTGTATACCTCTTCACCTGAGAAGTGTTAAACTGGTAGTGTAATCCGACCATTTAATTTTTGGAGGTGTTCGCTTGAGAAGTGGCGAAGGTTTTAAACAGTTGCGTAAGGAACGGGGAGTAAGTCAGAGGAAACTGACGGAAGGGATCTGTGCCAGAAGTACACTGGCTACCTTTGAAAATGAGGGCAGTCATCTTTCTGTAGAGTTATGTTCAAAACTCTTGAGTTATGACTATAAGGGTAATTTAAAATTTAAAAAAAGATTTTAAAAAATTTCAATAAACCACGAAAGATACAAATCGACAAAATATGTATCACAAACTTATTTTAAAATTTGTTTCCTTCTTAGTCTGTCATAAAGTTATCATAAAAACGATTAAGATTAACTGGAAACCGACAAAAAAACAATGCCCCGGCAAAAAGCATCGGGAACGTTGCAGTTAGGGGGTTTGTGTGAAGGTAGTGAGTTTGTCATAATTACTCTTAAGACAAACTCGGTTTTCTATTACATAAAAGAGACTTTAGTTTTATACGAAACCACTGTCATCTATCTTATTGAAAAAATTATTTGCGTTTATTTATTGTTTGTTGTTTGTTCATAGTTATCAAACCTACTAAAAATAATATAGCTCCAGTCAGATAAGCAAAATCTCTGTTCCTAAAAGAAAAATAAAGAAACAGAAGAATATTGAATGAAAATAACATATTAAGTACGACTAAAGTTTTCTTTTCCAAGGACTTTCCTCCTATCCAGGAGAATTTTTTTAATTAGTTAGGGGTAACTGTGTAAGTAGGTAGACCCCTATGCATATTTAATTTAACTCCACGGCCAGCTTGCCCTTTATCGATTACATTTTGTAGTGAATTTGCGATCATGCCGTGACGAGCAGCACCAATCGCAGGAATAGTAGCAAGCACACCTGCTGGAGATAAACCGAAAGCTATTGCAAGTGCACTTTGAGCTGTAAAGGAGTTTAGAAATACTGTTTTTAAATCTCTCGTGCCGTTTACATTATAAGTGGTAATTCTATATCCCCACCAATGTGTGGACGCTTGATTACCTTTGCCAATATTAGTACTACCGCCGCCACCTCTACCGTCACTCAATGCCATTACAGTAAATTTTTCAGAAGAAAGATTAAGTGCGGGTGTTTCTATTATAGAACCATCATTTTGTAAAGTAAACCTATCACTTTGTGCTACAGTATTTATACTATCGAAGATATCACTATAAATTTCTTGTGCAGTCCTGTACTCGTCTTTATCAATTTGAAGGTTTATTTCATTGTTTGAGATAAAGTTTAAAATAAGATCTTTATTAGTTACAACAATCTTATTATCAACAGTTTCAATGTTATTATCTACTAAAGACACTAATTGCTCATAAGTGTTTGAATAATTATCTTCGCTATTGATAGATAGTACTTCAGAATCTGTTCTGCTAGATGCTTCAGCAACTATTGGGCTGATTGAGTTTAATGATGGTGCAAGTGATACCGCAATTGCAAGCCCTGTAAACAATTTTCTTTTCATAAATTTTGACATTATTTTCACTTCTTATTATATTTGTAAGCATACATGTACCTAATAAAAAACATCGTCTCTTGAACATTTAAGCACTACATTTGCTCATACATACATCGCTGGGTCTAAATTACTTTCTTTTATAGTGCAGAAGTTATTTTTAATTTCTTGATAACATTTTTAAAAATAAAGTAATAATTCTTGCTTGTTTTCATGTATGCTCATTATCTTCTGTAAACCATAAACCCATAGGAGATATTGTTTCAGTCGTATGTTCTGCTCGATTTCGTTCGACAATCAATTCTTTAGATGCAGAACTAGGTGTTATTGAAAAAGTATTTGCGAATAGTAGAGTAATAAACAATAACATAAAACTATTTTTCACTTAGCATTCCTCCTCTCTACACTTACTTTATCAAACATTTGTAAATAGGTTTTATAATAGTTATATTTGAATAATAAGGGGAGGATTTGATGGAAACTTATGGCTTAACACTAAAAGAAATCAGAGAAAGCTTGAATATGAGTCAAAATAGACTATCAGAGGGTATTATGTCGCAGTCGAATTATTCAAAAGTTGAAAAGGGAGTTATTGATATTCCTTTTACGAAAATGCTTGATCTTTTAGAGCGATTAGGTATGACGATTGATGAATTTCTGTATATTCATCGTGAGTATAAAAAAATCCCAGGTAAGCAATTGATTCGTCTAAATCAATTAAAACCAGGGAACACTGCAAAAATCAGAGAAAATATCCATGAATTAAAAGCTATCTCACATCCTACTGAGCGTGAAATTGAACTACTAGCAATTTTTGAAGCTTTGCACTTTGTTTCAGATGATGATTATAAAACAGCAAGTCAAAAAGCATCTATCGTTTGGGAGCGATTAAAGAACCATGACACGTGGTATTTATATGATATTCGCTTAATTAATAGTATTCTCTATCTTTTCCCAATAGGTACAGCGGGTTCAATTGTACGTTTGGTGTTAAAACGCTTAGAAAATTATAAAAAATTAGGAAGTGTTCATAAGTTATCTGCTAATATTCAAATTAATTATGTTCTTTTATTAATTGAAAATGGAGAATATGTCTCTGCATTAGGTGTGGTTGAGAATCTTATTCGCTTTTCCATTGACCATCATCTCTACATTCATTTGGCAACAGCTTACGTACGGAAAGGGATCCTCTTGAAAAATTTAGATACAGGAAATTCTTCTGATTGGTATGAAAAAGGGTTGACGTTGTTGGAAGCCATTGATAACCCAGCGATTACTCAGGAATTAAAAAAAGAAATCAAACTGCATACTAACATGAAAAAAAGCGATACGACTTAATTTAAATCTTATCGTTTTTATATATGAGTTTGTCATATTTGACCTTAAGACAAACTCACTGTTGTTATTTTATAAGCTCTTCCTTTTTTGTGAGCCTCTTCCATAAAATCCAACCTTAATCCCAATAAGGCCTATGCGTCGAATTCTATAAGTCTGTAACTAAATATCATAAACCCGTAAAATACAAAAAAGAATTGCTAGAATACACAAAGCATAATATTTTTGGTTTTCAGTCATATTTTATTGTTCCACATCTTTTAATTGAACTATAGAAAACCTTTTTAATAAAAATTCACGTATGTCTTAATAGTTTATACAATCATTACGAATTTAATCGAAATATAAAAGTTGAGAACATTATATATAGTGTTATAAGTATTATAATTATGCCCATACTGATACTTACGACACTGGAAATCTTGCTTTTTTTTCTGATTTTATATCCTGCTAATATGAGCGCTATTCCTCCAATAAGAAAAATAGCTTCAAATAATAGCATTGGCCAATTCAACTCAATTGATCTTCGTATAAAGTCCATAAAAGAGTACTCCTTGTTATTTTTTATAGTAAATTATTTAATAGTAAACAGTGAACAATTTGTATTTATAAGTTGTTCTTTAAAGCAATGAAATGATAAATCAAGATAATATAAAAAGCTCGATTTAAATCGAGCTTTTTATATTATATAAGCCAAAGGATTATAGCACATATAAACATTGATACTCCAAACATATAACTATATTTCTTCAATTTGTTTGGCTCGCTCTTATATTTATTGATAACGTATAAATATAAGGTGCCTGCCAACATCATAAATATTGAAATATATCCCATAGATGTCTACCCACCTTCTGATTATCTTGAAACCACATTGTAAACTAATGCATATGTCATTCTAACTTCTACACCATTGCCATTATTATTTACATCCATCCTATGCCCTAATAAACCCATATAGCCACCACTTACTATTGCTCCTGCAGCAAACGGGGGGAACCAACTATTTGCTACTCCTGCACCAATTGTTGTCGTCCATGCTATGGTAGTAAAAGCATTTACGGCACGTATAGTTGCAGCATTAGTGTATATTGAATTACCACCATACCATGTCTGGTGGTGAGTCACACCTTCTCCAGGAGAAGCCATAATGCTAACCATATGATCGTTAGCAGCTTGCTCTCTTATTGTTAAATCATCATTAACAACGATTGTTCCTTTATCAACTTGACTGTTAACTGTAGAAAAATGATGTTCTAATTTATGTAACTCATATTGTTCATAAATATTCAACGGTACACTTTCTTCTAATGCTAAATGACCTTGGTTGTTAACTGTCACATACTGCTGAATCTCTTTGAGCTGATTTTTATTAAATTCTATTTCACTTTGAGGCTCAGTTTCAATCGGAGTAACATCACTAGCAAGAACATTAGTACTTGGAGCAATTCCCATTGTTAGTGTTGATACTATAGCGGCAAACTTAAACAACTTCACTTTTGTACTTTTCATAAAAAACCATCCCTTTCTTTTTGAACTAATATAACCTTACCTGTATAATTCGTACTTTCCTTTTACAGTCTAGAAGCTGACTAATGGCAAGATAAATTAAAAAATATATTTTCACCTGTTAAGTGATGAAAAAAGAACCTTCAATTATTTCTTCTTCCGTACTTACATTAAGAAGTTCATGGCAATTTCTACAATTCTAATATAAACTTGTTCCTTCAACTGAATAACTGAGCACTTTAACAATATATTCAACTATTGATAAACGCCTTTACTGTATTTAAAGATAAAAACGCTATGGATTTGTTATATCTTCAAAGAAACCACCTCCCAAGGGAATAATTAGTGATAAAATCGAAAAGAACATGTGTCTCACATCCTTTCTTGTGAAATTTTTATTTTTTCTACCATTATTATATGCCAATCAATACTAGAAGTGTTAAAATGGTAGTCTAATCCGACCATTTAATTTTTGGAGGTGTTATTTTGAGGAGTGGCGAAGGTTTTAAACAGTTACGTAAGGAACGCGGAGTAAGCCAACGGAAATTGACAGAAGGAATCTGTGCCAGAAGTACATTGGCCACCTTTGAGAACGAAGGTAGTCATCTTTCTGTAGAGTTATGCTCAAAACTCTTCGATCGATTGAATATTCGCATCAATACTTATTTTAGTATGATTTCAGACGATTTCGACAGTAAAAGAGCCGAATTTTCTGCATTTAAGAAAAGCACTATTGTAGAAGATATAGAAGAACTCCAGCAAAAGAAACAGGACTATTTTACTCTGTATACATCGACCCGTGACTTTTACTGGTTCAATCTTTATCTCCATTCAGAACGGATTATTTCTCAGTTGACTGATTCTTTCAGTTATGAAACGTTCAAACAAGCGCATAAACGTGATATTACTACTGTAAAGAAATACTTGAATAAAGTAGAAAACTGGAGTCATTTTGAGTTTGCAGTTTTCAGCAATTCGATCTGGTACTTTGATCTTGACTTTATTCGGTTAATCAAAAAACGGTTAGAAAAGAACGACAAGACTTCTGTTGAAGACAAGAAAGAGCTATACGCCAGTTTCTTACTGAATATGAGTTCCTATTGTCTGGAGTATGGTCATTTCGAATTGATCGAACCACTGAAAGAAGAACTCTTTGAACTGTCCGATTATACAAATATGTACTGGAAAATCATGTCTTCCTACCAGCTTTCTCTTGCAGGAGAATTATTGGACCCTCCCTCCGCTTCAAAAGCAGAGACGCTTTCACATATAAAAGTTTACGAGCAGATGGGTGAAGAGGATCATTACCAGAATATGGTCAAGTATAGAAAGCGTTTGATAGAAAAACATAAAAAAGGAGAGCCATCCTAGAGATTTTAACCTTCCAGGAATGACTCTCCTATTGTCGTTGCCGTGAGCACATCTTCCCCCTCTGTTCTGTATTCATTGAAGCGAGATCCCGATTTGTCGATCACTATTTTTATTTTAACTGTCCCTATAGCATGAGTCAGAAAGATTGCCGTATCATCCCTATAATTTCCATCAGAACAGGATTCAATGATTACGTTACCTCATTATCAATCAACTGCAGATGCCCTTCTGATTTTCTTTCCTTCTTCCTTCTCCATTTAATCAAACGTCGGCAACCATCAATCAAAACTTGTTAAATGCTCCCACAAATTAAATGTTTGTTCTTCGAGATCTTTTTTTGTGATTCCTCTCGCATAATAATATTCTTTCAAAAATAAATCACTATTAGTATCCGCTAAACCTAAATAGGGATCCAGCACTATATATATCACTTTTCTGTTATTAAAAAACAGCATATACGAATCCTCGAAATCACTTAAATAATATTTCCGGCTCTTTTCATTAATGAGAACCTCGTAAATATTCAAATCTATATCTTCTATACCTACTTTTTTTTCAAATTCCAATGATGGATTTAAAAGAAAGTCTTCTCGTTTAATATTTTCAGGTATATTTCTGATAGAGTAGTACATTTGTTCTGTCTTTGGTTTCAGGTAGAACTCTGGCATGATTTCTTTAGAACATTTTTTAATGTCCACCAACTTGAGAACAACATCGATCGGATCTGCTATACTTTCCTTGATGTTAAGCTTCGATCCGTTTTTTTCTAACATCCTTTTTACTTGTTTATTGTTTTCCATTCTTCCCCCTGTGAATTAATTATTTAGTTAATAGGAGCATTTCTTATTCCAAAAACACTTAACCAATCACCAGCCATATCATATAGCTGAAGTCCTGAAAAGTCTAACTTTATCTTTGATACTGATACTGGAACAGAAAAAGTTCCGGCGTGGACCGTTCCTGCTAATGCAGCTGGTTGGGCTGACATAAATCTATAACCCAGAGTATCATAAACAGTAGGAAATAGAAGGCTTGTTGATTTTATTTCCAAACTATTATATCTGTAGTTACTTACCATAATATTACCACTCCAACGCAAACTTATCTGACATACTGTTCCGGTACCTATTCTATATACATAAGCTTGAGTTTCAGTTGTAGTAATAGATTTAACATTAATTGGAGATTCAGTATTATTTTTAGTTTCTCTTGTTATCATATCCGCAGTAATAAGTCGATTAATTTGTTCGTGAGTTGCATTTTTTTCATCGACATCGAGAGTAATTATTTCAACTTCTGTAATTGATTCACCACTGGTACGTATATCAGTATGTTGTTCATCCGTTGAAAGTACAGTACCGTTTTCATTCGTTTCAACTGCTGTAACGTTAATTTCACCAGTTACTACAAAAACAAATGTAATAAACAAAAGATATAGTCCCCACCGTAAATTTTTTTGCATAAAAAACATCCTCTTCCACAGTATTTTCTTCCTATTTTTAATTGCAGTGATGTCATAATTAAGAAGTGCTAATCTAATAATGTACAATAATAGAAAGGTTATCATTCATTATCTTTGATAACACGTTTATGGTCCAAACAACTCATACTAATTTTTCTCTTCCGCAAACACTTCACCCAAGAGAATAACTAGTGATAAAGTCGAAAAACAACTTACATTTCACATCCCTTCTTGTACAGATATAATTTTTCATCTGCCATTAGTGTATACCATGAAGCATTAAAAGTGTGAAAACGTTAGTGTAATCCGACCATTTAATTTTTGGAGGTCTTATTTTGAGAAGTGGCGAAGCTTTCAAACAACTGTGCGAGGAACGGGGCGTGAGTCAGAGGAAACTGACGGAAGGAATCTGTGCCAGAAGTACATTGGCCACCTTTGAGAATGAGGGCAGTCATCTTTCTGTAGAGTTATGCTCAAAACTCTTGGATCGATTGAATATTCGCATCGATACTTATTTCAGTCTGATCTCAGAAGATTCCAACAGTAAGACGGCAGAATTTTCTGCATTCAAGAAAAGCATTATGACAGAAGATATTGAAGAACTACAGAGAAAGAAACAGGACTATTTTACTCTATATACATCGACCCGTGACTTTTACTGGTTCAATCTTTATCTCCATTCAGAACGGATCATTTCTCAGTTGACTGATTCTTTCAGTTATG
This sequence comes from Alkalibacterium sp., assembly GCF_046484155.1. Classification (GTDB taxonomy): domain Bacteria; phylum Bacillota; class Bacilli; order Lactobacillales; family Carnobacteriaceae_A; genus Alkalibacterium. The sequence goes on along the minus strand of NZ_JAWOBT010000009.1, from coordinate 20,617 downwards.
AAAGGTTCAAGCAAACGCATAAACGTGAGATTGCTTCTGTAAAGAAATATTTAAATAAAGTTGAGAACTGGGGGCATTTTGAGTTTGCGGTTTTCAGTAATTCGATCTGGTACTTTGATCTTTACTTTATCAAGTTAATCAAAGAACGATTGGAAAAGAACTACATGACTTCTGTTGAAGACAAAAAAGAGCTATACGGGAGTTTCTTACTGAATATGAGTTCCTATTGTCTGGAGTATGGTCATTTCGAATTGATCGAACCACTGAAAGAAGAACTCTTTGAACTGTGCAATTATACAAATATGTACTGGAAAATAATGTCCCCCTATCAACTTTCTCTTGCGGGTGAATTGTCGGACCCTTCTTCGCCTTCAAAAGCAGAGACGCTTTCACATATAAAAATTTACGAGCAATTGGGGGAAGAGGATCATTACCAGAATATGGTCAAGTATAGAAAGCGTTTGATGGAAAAGCACAAAAAAGGAGAGCCGTCCTAGAGGTTTTAACCTCCGGGAATGACTCTCCTTTTACTTTATTTCTTTTATTTAGTAGAACAAGAAGATTACTCTTCGTCGTCTTCCTCATCATCGCCGAGGACTTCTTCGTCATCCACGATGGTTAGACCTTTAAGATCTTCGTCATCTTCTTCTTCATCACCGAGATCGTCGAGGTCATCTTTGTATTCGCCTAAATCTTCACTGTCATCGTCATCTACCATGACACCATGTTCATCCACTTCGACAGCCGCACCGTATTTGATTGGCTCTTCTTCGTCGTCGTCGTCCTCTTCATCATCGTCGTCGAGATTTTCTTCATCGATCTCTTCGTCCTGGTAATCATAATCTTCATCATCAAAGCCGCGACGTTTTTTTCTGCGACGAGGTTTTTCGTCCTCTTCATCATTGTCATGGGTAATTTCTTCATCGATCGAATCGATGGGATACCAGCTACGCAGGCCCCAACGACTGTCTCCAAGTGAAATGAACCGGCCCTCTACATTTAGGTCTGTATAAAATTGAACCATTTCTTCATCCAAGACTGAATTAGATAGTTCCAGGTAATCCGCAACTTCAGATAATAAACTGTTGAATTCTTTAACTTGTCCAGTTGTTTGTAGTATCGCGTGCGCAACATCTACCATTGCTAGTTCTTGTTTGGATTGACCTTTAAATTGATTTAATTCCACGACTTACACGTCCTCTCATTCGTTTCATTCATTTTTAAATTTATGTTATTCGTTTCAACCCACTAATACTACACGATTATGTTGTGAAACGCAATCGAATCTGATAGTCTCCTAATTTTTGCTGATTCGTCGATAAAGCGTAATCTACCCATACGCGTCCGGCAAACGGCCGGTCATAGTAGCTCACGCGTAAATCAGTCGTTGTCACACGTAAAGGGATGATTCCAGCATCTGTATGATAATTTGTTTCAGTTTCCTGATCGCTATTAAAAACGAGTCGTGTGGTTTGTTCCCCACGTCGTATTAATTGGACCACACCATCCGGATTGATTTTTATCGTGACCGGAATAGCTTTCAATTCATGAGCTTCTTCAAACCGAATATAATAGCTGTTATTCATATACACCACACGTCCATTTTCTTCAAATGAATGATGATGCGTTTCACCATTTTGTACATATGAGGTTTCCATTTTGATTTCAGCCGGCAAACCGTTTTTCAACTCTTCTGAAGGCATAAGCGTTGCCCCTTCCTTTCTTATCTCAGTTAGTACATACGATTAGTTGTGTAACTACATACTGCCATTTTATTCTCCCTGTTCATTATATCAGAATCTCCCCTATTAGTTTAGCATAAATATATTATGACGTCTCAGCTATAATTCCTCGCTAATCGCCCCACTTACCTCTTCTTTTTGGTATACTTGAATCAGAAACTAACGACCACAACTGACAAGGACGGAATACCAATGACTGACTCGCTCAATTTTTTAAACACTTTACCGAAATTTTCGGTCTACGATAATATCCCTGCTGCCTACACTAGTCACCGATTTTCTCATTTTGCTCTGACGGATGCTTTAATTAAGGAAGCCGGAGAGAAGCAGCAGCCCATCTTGCATTTTTGGACAACCTCGCCCTATGTTATATTAGGAATGATGGATACGAAGCTTCCTTTTTTGAGCGATGCACTTCAGGTCTTTTCATCCTATAACTATCCCTATTTGGTGCGTAATTCCGGCGGACTGGCTGTGGTCAGCGATGAGGGCGTCCTTAACTTTTCACTCATTTTTCCTGAAAAAGAGACACGACTCTCCATCAATGACGGCTATACGCGGATGCATCAGATTATTCAATCAGCATTTTCGCCATTCGACGAACAGATCGATGCGTATGAAATTCCTGATTCTTATTGTCCTGGGGAGTTTGATTTGAGTATCAATGGCAAGAAAATTGCCGGGATCGCTCAAAGACGTTTGAAGGGTGGTATTGCCATTATGATTTACTTGAGTGTTTCTGGGGACCAGCAACAGCGTGCCGAGATGATCCGAACGTTTTATGATGTCGGACTCAAACAGAAAGAAACCAAATGGGACTTTCCAACGATTCGTCCCGAGTCCATGACCACTTTGGAACAGGCCTTAAATCATTCCATTACAGTAGAAGACGTTAAAGAACGCATAAAAGCGGTATTTACAGAAGCCACAGTTGTATTACAGGAAGGCTCTTTTCCTCCTTCTATCCATGCGTCTTATATGGAAGGATTAGAAAAAATGATCAAACGCAATCAGAAAATGTTGCCGCAACCCACCTGAAGTGCTGAAGGTTAAAGAAAGGAGTTCTTTTTATTTCGCTAAGCACCTTCTAAAAGCTACGGTTTAAGAAGGTGGAGTAAAAAGACAGACGCATGTGTGTCCAATCATTTGAAAAAACAGACCGTCTCCCATTCGAGAAAGTTTTTAAAGACCCGGTCCATGACTACATTCACGTTCGTCATCGGTTGATTTTAGACCTGATCGATACCCGAGAATTCCAGCGGTTACGCCGCATCAAGCAACTAGGTACCGCTCAATTCACCTTTCACGGTGCGGAACACTCCCGTTTTTCCCATTCACTTGGCGTTTATGAACTGACACGGCGAATCGTCGATATGTTTGAGCGCAATTACCCTAACGATTGGGATCCCAGTATGCGCTTAGTCACACTTTGTGCGGCTTTGCTTCATGACGTGGGGCACGGTCCTTTTTCTCACACATTCGAGAAAATATTCGAAACGGATCATGAAGCCATCACGACGGACATCATTTTATCTGAGCACACCGAGGTGAACGCCGTCTTGAAACGGGTGTCGTTGGATTTCCCTAATCAAGTAGCCAGTGTCATCACAAAACAGCACAGCAACCCGCAGGTCATCCAGCTTATTTCCAGTCAGATCGACGCGGACCGTATGGATTATCTTCAGCGCGACGCCTTTTTCACTGGTGCGACATACGGTGCCTTTGACCTGTCACGTATCCTGCGTGTCATCCGTCCTTATAAAGATGGCATAGCTTTTCAATACCAGGGACTTCATGCTGTGGAAGATTATATCGTCAGCCGCTTCCAAATGTACATGCAGGTATATTTCCACCCCGCTTCTCGCGGCATGGAAGTCACTTTAGACCGTTTACTCTACCGAGCCAAACAACTCTTTAAAGACGGCACACTTTACCCGGCTTTTCCTCTTTTGGATCCTTTTTTCAAAGAAACGGCTACTTTGGACGATTATTTGAAATTAGATGATGGTGTTTTACAGACCGCCATTATCCTGTGGACCGAAAGCGAAGATGCTTACTTGACTGAGTTATCAAAAATGTTTCTGAACCGAAAACCACTTAAGTCAGTTACTTTTGAAAAAGGTAAAGACGAAGAAATCGTTGAAATATTAAGAGATATTGTTGGTAACCTTCACTACGATAAAAATCTATTCACTTTAACCAACAGCAGTTCAGATTTACCTTATGATTATAAATTGAAGAACAAAACGCCTATTCATCTCATCCAATCAGACGGCACGTTAGTAGAAATCAGCACAGTCAGCGCCATAGTCAAATCACTGAGCGGAATTCTACACGGGGATCACCGTTTGTTTGTACCAAAAGAATTTCTGGAAAGAGATACGGCAAATATCAATATGTTTCAAGAAGAATACGATGCTTTTCAGCACTACATTATCAACGGGGCTATTACGCATCCAGAGAATCATCAAAACGGAGGAAAAAAATGACTGTAAAACTCATTGCCATTGATTTAGACGGCACATTGTTAAATAAAGAAAGAAAAGTTACGAAAGAAGTAAATGAAGCCATACGTGCGGCAAAAGAGGCCGGCATATATGTGGTTCTCTGTACTGGAAGACCCTTTCCCGGTGTTATTACCTTAATTGAAGAACTTGGCCTGGAGGAATCCGACGATTACGTTATCACTTACAATGGTGCGCTTGTTCAAAATACCCACACCCGAGAAAGCATCATTGACTATACAATGACTCACCAAGATTACCTTGTTCTAGAAAAAGCTGCGGCTGAAGCTGGTTCTCACTTCCATGCCATTCATAATGAAGGTATTTTCACTCCCAACAGGGACATCAGTAAGTATTCCGTTCATGAATCGTTTATTATAAATATCCCTTTATTCTACCGTAAGCCTGAAGAAATGGATCCAACGGTCAATTACAATAAAATGATGATGATCGACGAGGCCCCTATTTTAGAAGCGGCTATCGCTCGCCTCCCTGAAAACATATGGGAGAACTATACTATTTTACGCAGCGAACCTTTCTATCTTGAAATCTTGAATAAAGAAGCCAGTAAAGGGAAAGCAGTGGCAGCACTAGCCACTCGTCTCGGTATTGCCAGGGAAGAAGTCATGGCTATCGGAGATAGCGGGAACGATATCGATCTGGTAGACTTTGCGGGCATCGGTATCGCGATGGAGAACGCCACAAAAGAAGTCAAAGCTGTCGCTAATTTTGAAACAACTTCTAACAATGAAAATGGTGTGGCTCAAGCAATCAATACCCATGCTTTAATCCTATAAAGCCTCTGACTTCACTATTCTCTCTTCTTTTGTTACACTCGATATAGACCAAAAAAGGAGAGAGTTAAATATGTCAGAAAAAATTGTGTACACTACCTCCGCCATCAATACGGGCGCACGTGAAGGTGAAAGCCATTCACCCGATCATTCATATGAAGTCAATATCGATGTTCCAAAAGAAATGGGAGGTAAAGGTGACGGAACCAACCCTGAACAACTTTTTGCCATGGGGTACAGTGCCTGTTATCATGCCGCTTTGAATCATTACAAAAAAGAAGAGAAAATCAGCAACCGTTCTCAAGTCACACTCACCGTCCATTTACACAAAGACCCTGAGGATGGCGGATTTAAACTTAGTGTCGAGATCGAAGTTGGCGTAGAAGATATGCCGGAAGAAAAAGCGCAGACACTTGCCGATAAAGCTCACACCTATTGCCCTTATTCAAAAGCAACACGCGGCAATATCGACGTGTCGATCAAAGGTGTTCCATACGTTGAAGGAAAATAACTTTTGATTTCTTAAAATAAAATAATCAACGCAGTCACTTGCTATCACTATGATAGTGAGTGATTTTTTTTGTTTCATTTTATTATTACAGATTGTTCCCCTTGACGATTTGAATATATGTTCTTATACTTAAAACAAACACATATTCCCTTTAAGGAGAACAAATCATGATACAAGTAATGGATTACTCTAACGAGCCTGATAGAGACATTTTATGTATCGACGTGAAATCATTTTTTGCTTCCGTTGAAGCGGTCGAAAGAAAACAGCACCCTCTCAAGGCCAAGATAGCCGTCGTCAGCAAACCGGACAACAATGGCGGTCTGGTTCTTGCTGCCTCCCCTTTAGTGAAGCAGTTGTACGGCGTTAAAACCGGCACGCGTGTCTATGAAATCCCAAAAAATACCGCGATAGAGATCGTCGAACCGCGCATGGCATTATACGTGGAAAAAAATCTGGAAATCGTGAATCTGTTCAAGCGATTCGTCACGGATGCCGATTTACATGTCTATAGTATTGACGAATCATTCCTAGACGTGACCCATTCGCACGGATTATTCGGAACAACAGAAGAAATCGCCAAAAAAATTCAATATCTTGTCTGGAAAAAATTGAAGCTGGTCGTCACTATCGGTATCGGTGACAACCCCCTGCTGGCGAAATTAGCGTTGGATCACGATGCCAAGCACAATGCCAAAAACAACTATATTGCTGCCTGGCATTACGAAGACGTCGCTCGTACCGTTTGGGAAATTGCACCGATGAAAGCGTTCTGGGGCATCGGCTCACAGACCGAAAGGCATCTGCAGCGGCTGGGCATTCATTCTATCTATGATCTGTCACAAGCTGATTTGAAAAAATTAAAAAAACGGTTTGGCGTCATTGGTGAACAACTCTTTTTTCATTCGCACGGGATAGACCGCACCCTTTTATCAGAAAGTTTCATACCAAAGGAAACATCGTTTAGTAAAAATCAAATATTGAACAGGGATTACGTTGAAAAACATGAGGTGGAAATCGTCATCCGGGAAATGGCTGAAGAAAATGCCCTGCGCTTGCGCAAGCACAACCTTACGGTCGGTTTGGTCAAACTCAGTATCGGTTATTCGAAAGACATCGTTGAACGCGGCTTTAGCCATCGACTATTGATTGACCAGACCGATTCATCGAGAAAAATCATTGAAGGCTTACTGATCATTTTTAATCGCCACTATGAACCCGTACCCATTCGGGTCGTGAACGTCACCTTCGGCAAGATCGATGCCAAGTCCGCTTTACAGCTTTCCTTATTTGATGCAGCCGAAACTCTGATCAGTCAGGAAGATTTAGACCAGACTATCGACTCTATTCGGAAAAAACATGGGTACACGTCGCTGCTGCATGCCAGCAGTTTATCTCGCGGAGGTATGGCCGTGCAACGGGCTAAATTACTAGGTGGACACCGGTCCGGAAAAGATGATAAGTAATCATTCAAGCACTTCATCAAACTAAAGGAGGGATAACGGATGACACAAGAAATAGTTAAACTTTCTCCTGATGCATTAGGTTACAAAGACAGAGGGAAAATGAAGTGGACCGGGTTGATGCTGTCCGACCATTCAGAAGCATTAAAAAAGCAAAAACAAACCACACAATCCCTACTCATCGCTCCCAAGCCGAAACAATCGCTGGAAGAAATCAGCGCGTGTCTGTATCGCAGTTATGTAAACAAAAGACCACTCGCCATTCAGCTGGATATTATAAAAGAAGGATGCTATCTTCCGGATACAGAGGGAGTTATTGTGGGTTCCAGAGACGACACTATCTACATCAAACAACGTGATCGTGAGACTAAACGAATCGATTTGGAAGATATACGTCATGTGGACTGGATCGACACAACTCAGTGGTATGAAAAATATGAAAAACAGCATGTGACAATTTAAAGATCCTAAATTGTGAAAGATAAAAAGCCGGGCGTGAACAATCTAACAATCAGCTGTCCACCCCGGCTTTTCTATATAAAATTTTGCACTGTTCGAATTATGAGTGCAGCCATTTTTTACTGCACTACTATTCTCAACTAGTATTTATTTGAAAATCGATCAATGATACAGATAGGCTTTAGCTTGATCCTGCAATTTTTCGAATGGCTTTTTAAAGCAGCAGCAAGGCGTAAGCAAAGATAAAGATGAAGAGCAGTAACCCTGTCAGAATCGATACAACGGCCATGTTAATTGCAAAGGGATATCTCCCGGTTTCACTCTTGGGATAATTTTCATGCAGATAATCATAAATACGTTTATAGCTAAACCATCCGTAGACAAAACAGAAAATACCGATGATAGTCAGTACCCCGCCAATGAACAAGGCACTACCGCTTTCGACTGTTTCCATAAACGTTCTTCCAACTGTCCACCCCACGCTCGCGATGGTAAACCCGGTGCGAACCCAGGCAGCATACGTGCGTTCTGCGGCTTGAAATGTACGGCTTCCAGCCAGGTCTGTACGGTCTTGAGCCAGCTCGGTACGTTTTTCAGCTAGCTCGGTACGTTCTCTCGATAGTTCAATTGCCGTTGACTCTCTCTCTGCTCCACTCATCACTTACCTCCTGTTTCAATGTGTTTCTTTTTTCTCCCCGAAACTATAGATCCATCAGCACGCTGAAGTCGATAATCATTAAGTGTAACAATTTCACCATGCCAGCTGATTTCTTTTAAGTCGTAGACAAATATATGAGAACACACATAATTCAAAATCAGAATAGTCAGGGAGGCTAGAACTTGTATCCCAGCCTCCCTAATTTTTTATTTTGATCGAACTGACTTGCTTTCTAGGATTTCGCAGTCGAGTATTTCATATACACTTTACGTAACTGCTTGTTATTGGCGATAAACCAAATGCTCAGGAAATGAATAACTGACGTGACTGCATTTTGAATCAAACGCGGTGGTAAAAGAACAGCTATCGGATTTTGCGTCAATATGTGCAGCCAAAGCGTATTCAACATCAGGTTAACAAATAATGTGTTAAATGCCACAGCCATCAATACTCGCTTCTTCGTGACTTTCTTTTTGTGTAAAAACACACCGTAGGACAGCCCACTTAGAAAGGCAGACAGCGTAAACCCGGGGAAGAAACCACCGACGCCGCCACCAATAATGAATCCCAAAATATCGCTGAGCGCTGCGGCAACAGCTCCGACCCACGGCCCAAATAACAGACCGATCAGTGCGTTAGGTAGGAAAGAAAAGGTAATGCGTACGATCGGTGTCATTATACCAATTCTTCCAAGGGCAATCGTCATGGCCATTAATATGCCGACGATCGCTATGCCTCTAGTGTCCAGTTCCCATTTAGACAGGCGCAGGACGCGAAAGAGTAACATCCAGCCATAGAATAAGAAGGCTATGCCATAAATCACGCCGTTACCTTCAAAAATGGCATGTATTTCGAGAAGCTCATTCTGTAAAAACAAAAAATAGGCAGCACCCGTCAGCAAGAAACCGATCAAAAGACCAATTAACGTACTCTCGCGTTTCAAGTGTCCATATATATATGTCCCTAGGGAAAATAATATTCCCGTGAAAACAAAGAGGTAGACAGCGTCTATTAAAACCATTTCCCAGTTTTCGTACTGACCAATAAAATAGTGTGCCCCGTTTGTCCCGTTTCGTGATCTTAAAAATGGGATCACCAGGGATAACAATAGTGGCGCAATTACACCAATGAGAGCGTAATCCCATGGCAATTTATGCTCAACAGGTTTGTTCAATGTTTCATTCATATTCGAAGATCTCCTTTAATTTACATACTTCTTCAGCAGAAAAATTTACTGAAAAAGGCAATCGAACTGCGGTATAAAGGCAGTCAAATTAAAGAGTCCTCGCCAAAAAACTATTTAGTTTTAAAGCGGATGCAGAGAAAAATCGCAAAACATTTGTTTTTTCGTCTAGTGGCAACATCCCATCCACCTAGCACTTAACGTTTTTCCCTTACTCTTTTATTAGTATATGTTTGTTGAGCTGAACTTACAAGAAAAACCAGTTCAACTTTTTTCTTCTGTCCTTATCAAGCCTTTTTCCGTAACGAGATACTGGACCGGAATATCATGCGATTCAATAGGGAATGAGTCGACTAGCTGATTCGTATGCAAAAGTGACACTGTTGTGTTTTCATAATCCTCTAAAAAGCGATCATAAAAACCGCCGCCAAAGCCAATACGGTAGCCTGAACGAGTGAAAATCAGCCCGGGTACGATCATCAGATCAATCAATGCTTTATCGATACGTTCAGTCTCGCTGACGACCGGTTCAAGCAGATCGAAATACCCTCTTTCAACTTGGAGAAATGACGTTATTTCATAAAAATGTAAGGCCCGCGTTTGATGAATGGCTTTCGGTATGCATACCTTTTTCCCCTCTATCCAGGCTCGTTCGATGATCGTTTTCGTATCCCACTCTTTTTTAGTAGATAATGTGATACCGATCGAGTGGGCCTGTTTCCATAAAGAGGATTCAAATAAATGTTCATGTATTGCTTTCTCAGCTTTTTTTCTTTCTATTAAACCGATTTGCCCTAAAGAAATAAACATCCCTTTACGCAGTTCGTCTTTCCCCACATGGATCACCTCACTATAAGTTTACTCTACACACTGGTTCCAGGCGGCCTGGGCAACTTGTTCAGCTAATACCGCTGTCGTAATGGATCCCACACCACCAGGTACAGGTGTGATTGCTGAAGCTTTCGCTGCCACTTCTTCGTACTTAACGTCCCCAACGGGTTTGCCGTCCTTATAACCGAAGCCGACGTCTATGACGACCGCCCCGTCTTTGATATACTCCGCCGTGACTAGTTCAACCACACCAGCGGCTGAAATGACAATATCTGCTTCTCTAGTATACCGTTTAACATCTTTAGTCTTAACATGCACGTTGCTCACAGTCGCTTCAGCGTTTAAAAGCATCAATGTCAGCGGTCTTCCAACAACCGGACTACTCCCGATCACGCACACGTCTTTTCCTTCTAATGAAATATCATAATGAGCTAGAAGTGACATGACTGCTTTCGGCGTACTGGGAACGAGTGCATGACGATCATTTACTACTACCCGTCCTAAATTTTCAGGTGTTAGGCCATCGATGTCCTTATCTGGATGAATGCAACGTGCAATGTCATTCCTGGACAATGAAACGGGTAAGGGTTGCATGACTAGAATACCGTGAATCTTTTTGCTTTGATTGAGTCTGCGAATCGCTTTTATTAATTTTTCAGACGTTACAGTCTTTTCGAACACGACTGATTCCACTTCGATTCCGACACGACGCATCGCTTTCATTGCGGCATTTTCATAGGAAACGGATGACTCTTCCTCCCCCACTCTTACAATAGCCAAGGTAGGAAAACAATCGATCTTCTTTAGATCATCCACCGTTTGGGTCGCACGGTTCAACAATCGTCGCGCCACAGGTTTTCCACTTAATTCAACCGTCATGTTATTCCTCCTCTATTAAATCATCTGGCCATTTGTTACGTTCAAGGAAAAACTTGATCGCTTCGGATAACTGCGTCAGTTGCATTTTCCCTTGCTTCAGAATATTTCCAACTTCTTTTTCTAAACGATCTTTCAATTCCATATCTTTCATCAACCTGGTATTGATCGTAACATTCAATCCCGCTGTTTCTAAAACACTTTCCATAAACAGTGTCGCCACCATTAAATCATTGACGATCGTCCCTTTCATGCGCATGGAGGTCAGTTCTTCTAAAACATGAATAAGGTTCAACCCTTCATCCAGCATCGTGCGTGGTGGCTCTACCGCTTTGTTCAAGGCTTGCTCAATCGCTGCGTCTCGTGAATCCTTTTCTTCCGGTGTTTCTTTGGGCAACTTGTACGCATCCAAGACAGGTTCAAAAGCCACAGCATCGGCCTTGGCCAATCGCTCAAACGATTCTCTGATCCGCTGTGATTCTTTTAAAAGATAAAGCAATTTATCCTTTTGATCAGCGTACTTTTTTTTATCTTTTTGAATATCTGCCACCATTCGGGCCAAAGAGGCGCTCATCGCTCCAACATAGGCGCCCGCACTACCGCCTCCGGAAACACCGTCTTTAGATCCTAACTCTGTTAAATAAGCTGAAAATGTCTCATCCTTCATTCGAATCGCTCCTTAAAATAACCCGATAATTTTACCTTCATCATTCACATCCACTTGTTCAGCAGAAGGTACTTTTGGCAGTCCAGGCATACGCATAATGTCACCCGTCAAGACGACGATAAAGCCGGCCCCGGCAGAGACAGATAAACTACGGACATTCACGTCAAAACCAGTGGGTCTACCTAGTGCTTTCGGGTCATCGGATAACGAGTACTGTGTTTTAGCCATACAGACAGGCAAGTTGCCGTAACCGAGTTTCGTTAACCGCCTAGCTGTCCGTTTTGCGGCTACGCTCCACTCCGTCCCTTTTCCTCCGTAAACAGACTGCACAATTTTATCCACTTTTGTTTCGATCGAATCTTCCAGATCGTAAGCGAATGTCATCTGAGATTCCTGTTCACATAATTTAACGACTTCTTCAGCCAGTTCTACGCCACCTGCGCCGCCTTCAGCCCAGACATTTGATTGAACCACATTGCTTCCGGTTTCTTTGATCGTTTCTTTTAAGACAGCTAATTCTTCTTGTGTATCACCAGGGAAAGCGTTGATCGCCACCACAGCCGGCAAGTTGAATGTATCTTGAATATTTTCAATATGCTTCAGTAAGTTAGGTAATCCCTTCTTAAGCGCTTCTATATTTTCTTGAGCCAAGTCTGTCTTTTTAACACCGCCATGCATCTTAAGTGCACGAATCGTGGCGACAATAACTACAGCATCCGGCTTCACGTCTCCGATACGGCATTTAATATCAATAAATTTCTCAGCACCTAAATCAGCTCCGAAACCGGCTTCGGTCACGACGTAATCGGCATGCGCCAGAGCCATTTTCGTTGCCAGCAAACTGTTACACCCGTGGGCGATATTCGCAAACGGCCCCCCGTGAATAAATACCGGTGTATGTTCAAGTGTCTGTACCAAGTTAGGTTTCAATGCGTCTTTAAGTAAGGTTGCCACAGCCCCCTGTGCCTTCAACTGCCCTAATTTGATCGGTTCATTATCAAAGGTGTAGCCGATCAGACACTCACTCAGTTTTTCTTTCATCTCAGCTAGCGAATGTGATAAACAAAGCACAGCCATGATTTCAGAAGCCACGGTAATGTCAAAGCCGTCTTCTCTAGGCATACCGTTAGTTCTGGCGCCAATGCCACTCACAATTGCACGAAGTTGACGATCGTTCATATCTATTGCGCGACGCCAAGTCACACGTCTAGGGTCGATTTTCAACTCATTACCGTGATAAATATGATTATCTATCATGGCAGCGACTAAATTATTAGCTGCGCCAATAGCGTGGATGTCGCCAGTGAAATGTAAATTGATATCTTCCATCGGAATGACCTGCGCATACCCTCCGCCAGCTGCACCACCTTTCATGCCAAATACAGGCCCTAAAGAAGGCTCACGCAAAGCGATAGCCGCTTTTTTCCCGATTTTCTGCAAAGCATCGCCCAGACCAACAGCGGTCGTGGTCTTTCCTTCGCCAGCTGGTGTGGGATTGATGGCCGTCACCAAAATCAATTTCCCGTTTTTATTTTCTTTATTATGTAATGCACTGAAGTCTACCTTAGCCTTATACTTTCCGTAATGATCCAGAGCCTCATCGCTGATAGCTATTTTTTTTGCAATGTCTCCTATTGGAAATATTTCCGTAGATTGTGCTATTTCGATATCACTTTTCATCATATTTACTCCTCCTTAGTGTCATGAAAATAATAAAAACCGTCGATGTATCCTCGCTCCATGTAAGGGTATGCAATGTTTATGTTAAACTTGTTTTCAGTATAACATAGGAATGACACGAGCTAATTAAAATTTCTTAAGATTTTTTTCGACTCCAGTATTTATATTTTTTCGATAAGAAATAATCGACATTTTTCTTTAAATTCCGTATGATAAGATTAGTAGTGAACAAAGGAGGACCTATAGTGAAAATAATAGACCGCGCAGCATTGACCCTACTGATTTTTGGTGGGATACATCTTTTACTTATTGGATTATTTGGATTTAATATCGTTGAAACATTACTAGGCGAAGTCGACCAATGGGGTGTACGTGTCATTTACATTGTAATTGGTTTGAGTGCGTTATGGTGCTTTAAATATTATTCCTTTACCCCAAGAGGTGGCAGTCGCTTAAAAGACAGGTAGTGTCACTTTAAATAAAGCCTAAAAAAGACAGGATGTAGAAATTTCCTACAGCCTGTCTTTTTTATTTTTTTAAAAGAGGGAAGACAATTCAGTGTAAGCGTAATCTAAATCATTTGCCACTGCCTTGTTGGTTATCTTTCCTTTATATACATTCAGGCCCATCGCTAAACCGTCATTTTTTTTCATCGCTTCGACAACGCCCGAGTTAGCTAACTGCAAGGCATACAAGATGGTGTCATTTGTTAGAGCCAGTGTGGCGGTTCTTGGTACCGCTCCTGGAATGTTCCCAACGCCATAGTGAATGACGCCGTGCTTCACAAAAGTCGGTTCATCATGTGTGGTCGCTTCGTTTAATGTCTCGAAGTTCCCGCCTTGGTCAATGGCAATATCAACGATTACTGATCCTTTTTCCATGGATTTGATCATGTCTTCCGTCACTAATTTAGGTGCTTTACGTCCCGGGATCAAAACAGAACCGATAACGAGATCTGATTCTTTAACAGCATTAGCAATATTAAATGGTGTAGACGCCAGCGTTTGAACGTCATTCCCAAACATGCGGATGAGTTCACGCATACGGTCAGGATTCAATTCTAAAATATTGACCTTTGCACTCATACCGATGGCCATACGTGCAGCATTTTCACCGACAACACCGCCGCCAATAATCGTCACTGTTCCTCTTTCCACACCCGGTACGCCCCCGAGCAGGAGACCTTTGCCGCCTTGTTTCTTCTCAAGGTGATGGGCACCTAATTGGACAGCCATGCGTCCGGCCACTTCACTCATAGGGGTCAGAAGGGGCAACGTTCTATTCTTCGTTACTGTCTCATAGCCAATAGCCGTCACTTCATTATCCACCAATGCTTTCGTCAACTCCGGTGCGGCAGACAAGTGCAAGTACGTGAACAGAATAAGACCTCTTCGGAAATGCTTGTACTCTGCTTCAAGTGGTTCTTTAACTTTCATTATCATGTCCACACTGTTCCAAATTTCTTCGGCAGTATCGATTATTTTAGCGCCATTCTCAATGTATTCTTCATCTGAATAGCCACTACCTTCTCCAGCATTTTTTTCAACCAGCACATCATGTCCGCCTTCAACCAGCGGCTTGACGTTGAACGGTGTCAAGGCAACTCGAAACTCATTGTTTTTTATTTCTTTTGGTAATCCAATCAACATAACATCAACTTCCTCTCATATAATTTATTTAATATATTCTTTACATCAATAAATAAGAGACAATCAAGAGTATCCCGGTTATTACAAAGAGGATACCCCCTACTTTGATCAATAAGGGAAACCATTCGGGAAACTTAGTATGTGTTGCGCGTTTCTGACTTTTAGTTGCCCAATTATCAGAGTATTTAAATGAAAAATAACCGTATATAATTAATGCCAACCCGATAATAACTAACATATTGGTCTCCTTTTAGACGTTAACACGTGCTCCTTATAGTTAAAAATGCAGGGAATCACGCTCAGTTCCTCTAGTCATGTCACGCCAATCGTAAAAACCGGCATCCAACCCTCGCAGCAACACTTCAGCCGACCCCATATTTGTAGCTAATGGAATTTCATAGACATCACACAAGCGCAGCAGCGCCGAGATATCTGGCTCATGCGCCTGAGCAGTCAATGGGTCTCGTATGAAGATAACTAAATCTATTTTATTGTCAGAGACATATGCGCCAATCTGCTGGTCGCCGCCGAGCGGGCCCGATTTGAAACGGTGAATATCCAGTCCCGTTTCATCTACTATTCGTTTGCCTGTCGTCCCTGTGGCAAATAAATTATGTTTCCTTAAGATCAATTTATACGCTTCAGCTAATTTTATAATATCGTCTTTCTTTTTATCATGTGCTATCAATGCAATATTCACAATGGACCTCCTCCAAACGTAAACTGATTGCTTTATTCACTTCAATCATAACACAGTTTGATTAGAAACCTTCACTAATTAAATCCGTTCTTGTTATGATTTGAACAATCGTATTACTTGTCCAAAAAACTGATGGAAGGTACACTGAAGCCAGATTGATCAAAGGAGGAATTCTAATAATGAGTAAGAAAGTTGCCGCAGTATTGACACATTTATTTGAAGATGTGGAGTTTACTTCACCTAAAGAAGAACTGGAAAAAGCAGGTCACACAGTCGAAACGATAGGATTTGAAGCAGGTGAAACCGTGGAAGGTAAAAAAGGAACCGCCAATGTTACGATCGACAAGAGCATAGATGACGTTTCTCCGGATGATTATGATGCGCTACTGATCCCTGGTGGCTATTCACCGGATAAATTACGCAAGGATGAACGTTTCTTAGACTTCGTACGTGCTTTTGCAGACAAGAAACCTATCTTTTCAATTTGTCACGCACCCCAGTTATTGATCAATGCAGAAGTTGTGAAAGGTAAAGATATCACCTCGGTTAGTCAGGTGGCCATCGATCTCAAAAATGCCGGAGCAAACTTCCTTGATAAAGAAGTGGTCATAGATAAATCAGGACTTATCTCGAGTCGTACTCCAGATGACATGCCGGCTTTCAATAAAGCCATCCTCGAATCATTAAGTGAGTAAATTGTAATTTTTACACGCATAATCCTTAGGCGATTCTAAGGATTATGCGTGTTATTTTTGATATAGTTACTTTGTGGAAAATAAGTACACGTTTCTTTTCTCCCCAAAATAATAAAACAAAGGAATCCCCCGAGACGTTTGTTTTATTACTGAAAAGAAAAAATATATTTGGAACCATTATTCTTTCTCCCCGGATTGAATAGTTTTTCTGAAATGACATATAATGGACGTTAAGTCTTATTCCAAAACCACCTTTTCTAGAGGAAGAGGTGGTTTTTTATGTTCTATTGATCCTTATCTAAAAATAACTACGCTTATTCATATTACACGCATAAATAATTCAAATTTGTCTTCTATACTTTAGTTATACCCATAGCAACCAACTTTTTCTTGGTAACCACGCTCCTCCAAGCGCTGGTTAACCACTCCTTTTTTCACCACTAACTGCCAAGCAGTTAGTGGTTTTTTATTTTTTCACCGTTGTCTGGATTCGGATAAAAACAATATCGTTTTTATTCCTCGATACGAACACTCCCCCCTTTACTCATATAAACCCTTTAACATCAGCATAAAAACTGAAAAACATCATACTATGCTTCCCGTACCAAGAATGGGAAAATATTAGTAAGCGCTTTTCCTTTGCGCTTTCCTGTAAAGCTTTCTATAATAAAACATGTTACTTTTGCGTCTCACATTTCACCGGTAAAAACTGTGAGAAAGGAGCACACACATGATTGAATTCAATCACGTCAATAAAATGTTCGATGAAAAAGACAAGCCACTTACTGCCTTATCCGATATTACGCTTTCCATTCATAAGGGCGAAGCTTTCGGAGTGATTGGCGAAAGTGGCGCGGGAAAGTCAACGTTACTGAGGTTGATCAATGCTTTAGAAAAACCAACAAGCGGATCAGTCAGCGTAAACAAGATAGACGTTTCCAACCTTTCCAAAAAAGAATTAAGGCAGGCACAAAAACAAATCGGTATGATTTTCCAGCAGTTTAATTTGCTTAACAATAAAACGGTCGCGGAAAATGTGCACCTGCCTCTGGAATTATATGACTATCCTGCTGCTTTAACCACCGATGAAGTCTTGCATTTCGTCGGACTGGAAGATAAGAAGGACAGCTACCCCTCACAGTTGAGCGGTGGACAGAAACAACGCGTAGGTATCGCTCGCGCACTGATAACGCGACCAGACATCTTACTGTGCGACGAACCGACGTCTGCTCTTGATCAGAACACAACAGAAGAAATCGTTGAGGTGCTAAAAAAAGTGCACAGCGAGTTCGAGATGACGATTGTAGTTGTCACACATGAACTGCCCGTCATCAAAGAATTATGCGAACGTGCCGCTATTATGGAAAAGGGAGAAGTCAGAGAGGTTATCAACGTCAAACGCTCAACCGAAAAGGCGAATATTAAACCCTATCATGAACGCGCAATTGAGGTGTTGACCGATGGCTGAAGCACTAGGTTTGTATATTGAACGCGTTATCGAGTTCATGCCTCCCATGCTTGAAAGTTTAGGTGAAACAGGCATCATGCTGTTTTTCGCGATGCTGGCAGCTATTCTTGCAGGCATCCCTGTAGGCACCCTGCTTTATCTGACTAGCGAAGGCCAGCCGACGGAAAATCGTCCGCTTAACCGTGTCATCAACGCTTTCGTCAATATCATCCGCTCATTTCCGTTCTTACTCTTAGTCGTTGCCATGCAGCCCTTTATCCGAGAAGTTTATGGTCGGGCGACCGGCGATCCGGTAGCCGCTTCGTTTCCAATGGTGGTAATCGCTATTGCTTTATATGCCCGGTTCGTAGAACAATCCCTCAATGAGATTCCTAGAGGGATTATCGAGACGGCCCAGTCCATGGGTGCAACGACCTGGCAGATGGTCTGGAAGTTCCTGTACGTTGAAGCCAGGAGCAGTCTGGTCATTGGTTTCGCAACGGCTACGATCAGTTTTGTTTCCTATTCCACGATCATGGGCGTTGTCGGCGGCGGCGGTATCGGTGATTTCGCCATCCGCTATGGTTATCAGCGCTATGAAACAGACATCATGTATACCGCTATCGTCTTGATCATTATATTAGTCGAGATTTTCCAATGGCTGGGACTCAAGTTAGCTAAAAAGTTAGATAAACGATAATAAAAATCATACTTAAAATAGAAGGAGATCATCATTATGTTTAAAAAAGGATTATTACTAGGCAGTACAGCATTACTCTTAGCCGCATGCGGCGCAGCTGACGAATCAACCGAAGAGGCTTCGAATGAAGTCACCGAGGAAACAACGGAAGAAACGGTGACGATCAAAGTCGCGTCCCACCTTCCTCCAATGACAGATGTCGTTGATATTGCCGGAGACGTGATCGAAGACGGTTATGAAATTGAACTCGTCGAAGTTTCTGATAACATCCAGTATAACGAAGCGTTGCTTAATGAAGAAGTGGACGCCAATTTTGCTCAACACGAACCGTTCATGGAAGTGTTCAACCAGGAACGCGACGGTAATCTAGTTGCCCTTCAACCGATTTATAATGCGATCGTCGGTTTCTATTCACCTGTTTACGATTCTGTCGAAGACATTGAAGACGGTGCTGAGGTGGCTGTGCCAAGCGACCCGACCAATGAAGCACGCGCGCTCGTCACGCTTGAAGAACACGACCTGATCACATTAGACCCGGAAGTCAGTAAATCCGAAGCTACCGTTGATGACGTGAGTGAAAACCCATATAACTTCACCTTTACTCACATCGACTTGTTGAACCTGACCGCGGCATACGAAGATGGCGTGGAACTGGTCTTCAATTATCCGACTTATATCGCTTCAGTCGATTTGACACCTGAAGATGCGGTCATTTTACAGGCTGATGAAGAAAACAGATTTGCTATTACGCTTGTCGCACGCGAAGACAACCAGGATTCTGACGAAATACAAGCCTTAATGGATGCCATGACCAGTCAAGAAGTGTACGACTTCCTGGATGGCTTGGCAGAAGACGGACACTTGAGACCTGCTTTTGAGCCAGGCGAATAAAATTTTATAGATAATGAGGAAACAGACCGTTCAGTCTTTTAGGACTGAACGGTCTGTTTTTTTGGCTGTTTTTAGATATATTTAAGGAAAAAACATGAGTTACTCATAATATGTCCCACTAGTTGTACCTGAAACCATAAAATCATTCTGAAGAATTTTCCGTATTTTTCTATAGTTCACTGAATTTCCACACCATTCATCCACCAGAGACGTTGTTACTTTTTGGTCGGGAAATAGAAACTTCAATTCTTTCACACTTTCTGTGACTAAATCTTCAATTGACGTCTGTTTATAGCAGGTCTTGCAGTAACAAGAGCGCTGCGTCACGATCAGATCAAATGACCCGCAATAACAGCATGATATGCCTTTTGTGAAGTCTTCAAGTTGGTAAAAAGGTAACTGTTTCTGATACGGTGAATCAGCTTTATGAATACTGACTAGCTTACTTGCAAGATAGTGATGATCTTTTTCAAGAACTTTACTCCTGCTACTTAATTCTTTGAAATGCTCTTTCAATTGAGTCGGAAAAATAAAAGGATCTTCTATTTGCGCATTATAAAGTGTAAAGGAATCATTGATAAAAACAACATTGGCTTCTATTTTAAGCCGATTCTCCCACTCTTTCAGCAGTTGGCGAAGCAACTCTTTCGTTCGGTTGAGTTGAATCAAGGGGTTAGTTATCTCTTGTCCACTTGTATAATACAGCTGTCCTGAATTCATTTGAAAATTCCCTTTGTAATTCTTGACTTCATATAGGTAGATCGTGTCAGAGGTCACTACTAGCGAATCAATTTGAAACGTCGTTCCCTTACTTTCTAGTAAAAGGTCATTTAGAACAAGAGCTTCTCCATTCAGATACTGTTTGACGACGGAGTCAAACAGTTCCTCTCCCATAAATCCTTTTTCTAAGTTAAGTAGATAGCGTTTATCAGAATCACCCAAGTTTATTCGCTTATCCAAATAGTTTACCAACAATCGTCCTTTTGGAGGTGTTCAGTTACTAATGATTGGCGATTTGCAACAGTTGGCCCCGGTTGTAAAGGATGAAGAATGGTCATTGCTCAGTCCCCATTATCATTCGGCGTTCTTTTTTGGCAGCCGTGCTTTGCAGGAAACCAACTATGTGAGCATTGAGCTGAAGCAGATTTACCGCCAGCAGGATGAAAA
>NZ_JAWOBT010000096.1:0-3420 GCF_046484155.1 Alkalibacterium sp. | reverse complement strand
CTTGACCGCTTCCTCAAGAAACAAAACGATCTCTTCATTGGGACGTTTACTCGTGATGGTAGCGACCGCCCATGCGGCTGTGCCTCTGATCATCGGTCTTACATCATTATCGATGACATTCAGCAAGTCTGGTACTGCGGTGTAATCCCGGTAATTGGCTAAAGCGATAATGGCATTGCGCTGCAGCGGTTTCTTGCCGCGCCACGATCCCGCCAAATCACCGAACGTGTCTTTAAAATCACGATTGGAAATGGTCAAAAGCGGTTTGAGTTCCGGCGTGGTGTTGACCGGATCGGGTTCCATCTCTTCATGGAAATGCGAGTCGATGCCTTTGTTGTACGGACAGACGATCTGGCAGATATCACACCCATAGATCATGTGTCCCATTTTGCGGCGGTATTCTTTCGGCATGTAGCCTTTCGTTTGTGTCTGATAAGATAAACAGCGGATGGCATTTATTCGGCCATCACCCAGCAGGGCATCGGTCGGACACGCATCCACACAACGGGTACATTCCCCGCAGCCAAACGGGACTTCTTCATCTGCTTCAAAAGTGATGTTCGTTATGATTTCGCCTAAATAGACAAACGAACCGAATTCCTCGGTGAGCAGTAAGCCATTCCGTCCGATAAAGCCTAAACCGGCTCGCTGAGCGACAGCCACGTCCACCAGTTCACCCGTATCGACCATAGGCTTGAACGCTAACTCACCCGGTGCAATCTCTTTGATATACTCGACCAGCTGATTCATACGGTCTCTTAAAATGAAATGATAATCCGTTCCCCAGGAGGCACGCGCAAATTCACCCCGGCGCTCACCTTTGACACGCGGAGGCTTGTTCTGCATCTTGGACGGATAAGCCATGGCAATCGCAATGATCGACCGGGGCTCGTCGAAGATTTTTTCCGGATAAATACGTTCTTCGATCACCTTGTGTTCAAAGCCGGAATGATACCCTTTAGCGTGCTGTTTGATCAACTTGTCTTCCAGAGAGTAAAAAGGTTCGGCATGAGTAAAGCCAATTTTATCGATACCGATTTCTTTGGCTTTGGCTTGGATCAGTTCTTTTAATTGCTGGCTCATCTTCCGTCTCCCTCTCTTTTATTCCGTCTTTTTATTCCAGCCTTTATTTATGTTTATCGGCAGCAAGCTGGGCGAGTTTATCACATAATTCATTGTAGCTCATGCCCATTGCGGTGGCTTCCTGCGGGAAAAGACTGGTCGGCGTCATGCCTGGAAGCGTGTTGGCTTCGATACAGTAAATGTCTCCAGCATCATCGACCATAAAGTCGATACGTGAATAGTACTCCAACCTTAAAATCTGATGGACGTATTTAGCAATGGCCTGCATTTTTTGCGTCAATTCATCGCTGATCTTTGCCGGACAGATTTCGGTCGTGGCGCCTTCCTGATATTTGTTTTCATAATCATAGAAACCGTTTTTTGGAATGATCTCAATCGGCGGTAAAGCCTTATCTTCCAAAATACCTATAGAAAACTCACGACCCTTGATCATTTCTTCGATCAAAACATCTTTCGAGTATTTTCTGGCGTCAGTGATGGCTTTGTCCAGATCGGCCTGATCTTCGACAATGTAGACGCCGATACTGGAACCACTGGCATCGGGCTTGACGACGCAGGGGACCGGGCTTGTTGGCGTTTCGTTTTCGCTGAGCACTTCCCACTGCGGAGTTAAGACACCATGCTGGGACATCACTTCTTTTGCCAGTATCTTGTTCATGGCGAGGGCACTGCCTATGTAGCCTGTACCCGTATAGGTGATGTCGTATAAATCAAACACCGCCTGCAATTGACCATTCTCGCCAAGCTCCCCGTGCAGGGATAAAAAGACGACATCAGCCGATTGAGAAATCGGGATCACATTTTCACCGATCATTTCGTTCGGTTTTTCTTTTTGTGCACGTAAAGCGTTCAAATCCGGAATTTGTCTTTTAACGGTATGTTCATACTTATCTTTTCTTAATTTTTTATAAGCGTCATCAAACGTTGCTGCCTGATCTGTACCAAAGTATAAATCAAGTAAAATGACGCGGTGACCGTTTTCCATTAAGGCGTTCGCTATCAAACTGCCCGAGCTCATCGAAACTTCACGCTCGTGACTATAGCCACCTGCTAATACTACTATATCCATTTATTCTTCTCCTCCTATGTTCTATACGTATTATACACTATTCATACCCGACGAAAGAAGTCAAGTTGCTCAAGAATCACTGTTTTTACACAGAAAAAAACGTACCCCCTCGGTGACTAGCACTGCGAGAAGATACGTTAATGAAGCCTTTCAGATATCACGTGTTTTTATCAGCTTCTGATGGGTGTACTGATAAAAGCCAATGAACCAAAATAGCTTATGAAGTTGATGATATCACTTCTCAATACGAAACACAAGTTATGGATTTTCAAACCATTAAATATAGTTTCGCTATTCAATTATCGTGGTTTTTCCCCCACGAGTATCACCATGTCCACCGTGATCCGATGCAGGGAATCTGCCTGCTTTTGGGATGCCTCGATGTGCCAGCCTAAAGGCGTCATATCAAGGAAATCCTTCACTTCTTCATCGTTTAATTCGACAGAATAACGGACCTGATGTTCTGTCGCTTTCGGGTAATGTGTCATGAATTTGTCTTTTACTTCTTTATTTGAATACGTTTGGTTTTCTTTCGGTTGAAAAGCTCTTAATTCCTTTAAATAGTCTTTTCCCGGGATAACTTTAATGACCTGACCCCCCGGTTTCAAGAGCCGGTTAAACTCTTCATAATTTGATGGGGACAAGATATTAAGGATCGTGTCGAATTGTGCGGTCGCAAATGGGGACTGCGCTAAATCCGCGACCAGGAAAAAGATGTCCTCATACGTGGCTGCCCCCAGGTTTACGCCTTCTTTTGAAATATCAAAGGCGATCACTGGACCAGCAAGGCCTTCTTCCCTGAGATAAGCACTGTGCGCGCCTTCCCCGCATCCGACATCAAGCACCACCCCTTTTTTATTCCCGATCGAAGAATACAAGGTATCCAGCATAGGCTGCCAAAATCCCATCTTGGCTATGCGTTGTCTGGATAAAAGCATCGGTCTGGAATATTCTGATTTGGAAGGTTTCAATAAAAAATGCAGCGTCCCTTTTTTGGATAGATCAAACGAGTGCTTATTGGTGCAGCTTAATTGGTACCCCTCGATCACGTCAAAAGAACTTTGACACACCGGACATTTAAAGAGATGTAACTGGTCTGACAGAAATGATTTTGCCTTATCTATTTTCTTCATCGGTTTTATCCTCATTTTCATAGCTAATGTTAGACGATTCTACTTATTCATGATATAACGAAATCACTAAAGATGAAAGGATGAAACGCATATGCCATGGAATTTATCAGATTATCCCGATTCATTTAAGAATTT
>NZ_JAWOBT010000060.1:0-19205 GCF_046484155.1 Alkalibacterium sp. | reverse complement strand
CCAGGCTACGACGATGAGTGCTAATCCCATTAACAATTCGGGTAAAAAGTTAATGAAATTAGATAGCGCATTTTGAAACGAATCTGCTATGTTATCCATAATTAACCTACTCCTTTTCTAGTATTTTTTTATATTTTTTACATCTTTAGTATAGCCAAGGCGGCATTAAACGACAACTCATACGCTTTTTTATACATTAAAAAGCTTCCTGTTAGAAGAAACAGAAAGCCTTTTAAATTATTCATCTATATAAACGTAATGTTCTGGTTTCTGATCGAAATAAAACACCCCGACGCCACCGATGCCTAGATGTGCCGCAAGTACCGCGCCGATATCAAAAATTTGAACAGTTGCTTCTGGCAAAGCTGCTTTCACCATCGCTTCCAGCTTCAGCGCCGCGCCATAGTCATTCACGTGACTGATCGTAATCAGCTGGTCTGTAAACGAGCCGACGCCTTCTGTCATTTCTTTGATCATCCGTTTGTAAATGCGCTCTTGACCACGGACCAGTTTCTTTAAATAGATCCCCGTCTCATTTACAGATAAGTAGGGTTTGATATTGAGCATATCCCCGGCTGTCCCCGCCGCCTTGGGCAACCGACCGCCCTTGACCAGCCATTCCAGATTATTCAGGGTGAAGTGATACTGGATATGTTCTGCATTCCATTTCGTCTGCTCTACGATGGTATCAAAGTCTTCGTCACGTTTCACCATTTCCATCGCCTGAAGAGCCAGCAGTGCGCCGCCTCCGGAACCGCCTTTGGAATCGATCACGGCAATGTTCATATCGGGGAATTTTTCCCCATACTCTTTTGCCACTGCTTGGGCTACTTGAAAGGTGCCGGAAAACTGACTGTAAATGGTCAGGTAAATGATGTCTTCTCCCAGATCACGGGCTTTGTTAAACGCCTCTATAATGGTTTTGGGCGACACTTGCGCTGTTTTAGGCAAGAGTCCTTTTTCCATGTGAGCATGAATTTCCTCAAGTGAAATGTCCACTTGATCTAAGTAATCCTGTCCGTCGATAATGATGCTTAAAGGTAAAAAGTCATAATCATAGGTTTCTTTCATAAAGTCGTTCTGATCGATCCCTGAGTCAATCACTATTCTTATCATATATGTTCTCCTCGTTTGTCTTTAATCTAGTAAGTTGTTTATCTCTTCTATTGTTACCGGTTCATCAAAGTAGCGATTCCAGGTCGTTTTCAAGTGATCGAGTGAAACGTTCCCATATATGGCCACGGCCTTATCTTTCCAGCTGTTCAATATTCGGGCTTTTTTAACTTCACTAGAAGAGCTCGTTTCCGGCCGGTCACTATCTGCATGCAGGCGATCCTTCACACTGAATAGAATTTCTTCAGGTATCAGCAGCAAGATACTGTCGTCTTCTCTGGCAACGAAGAAGAAGCCCTGCCTGATCAAAGGAAGGAATCCTTCAATATCTGTCAAGGCTTTTACACGGTATATATTGGTTTCCAGATCGGGTAAACGGACCAGTACCTCTTCAAGGATCGGATGGTAAATCGTTTCCGCCTGCTCGGTCGTGTTTTCAGCTATCGCGTTCACCATTTTAGTTTTATTCCAACTTTTTTTTACCGCAACCGCTTGTCTCTCTGCCCGGTCCAGGAGTTCTGCTTTGGTGTGTCCGTTCAGCAGTTCAATCAGCTCGACCTTGTTTTTGTTCCATTTAATAAACGCAACATCTGCTTCTGTACTAGTCATCCTGACGTCCTTTCTTTTAATAGACTCTATCATTTTATTCATTAATCGAACCCTGTCCAGTTATACTTCTAACCAGTCAAAGTCCAAAATCTCCACTTCATGATTTTCTTCGATTTCTTTCAGTACGGCTTCCAGTCGCTGCCGACATAGTTGCCGGTTATTCCCGACAATGCCTAAACCGATCACCGCCTTATTATGCATATCCAGTTCATCCACTTCAGCCACAGATAAATGATGCCGATTTTCAATGCGTCTCAGGATACTTTGTATGACGCTGCGCTTATCTTTCAGTGAATAAGAATCAAAAATCCGCAGTGTTATTTCTACTCCCATCAATACCATCAGCTTCGTCCTCCTCGAAAAAAGTTAGTTGTTTACAGTTGTTCGATGACCCTCACGCAAACAATTCAGAAAAAGTTTATCTATGACTATTAAACCGATTTTATTCATCTTTTTCAAGTATACCATATTTTATTTTTTCATAAATAGTTACATTTTTCTCATTATTTCATAAAGAAAGTGAGAATTCATTTATTTTTCCGCCGCAATGTTATAAGATGAAGACTATGTATTTTTTGGAGTTGGGGTGTGTCATGAAATTATTACATTTATTGGATTGGTCAAGAATATCATATGTGGCTAGAGGTATCCTCGTTGGTACTTTAGCAGGCATCGTTATCAGTTTATTCCGTTTATTTGTTGAAATACTAGTTGAAGCGGTCATTGAAATTTATCATTTTTTAAACGGGAACCCTATTTGGATCATCGGTTGGGTAGGAGTGATGCTGCTTTCCGCCTTTATTGTCGCACTGCTTATCAAGCATGAGCCGGATATTCGTGGTTCAGGCATACAGGATATTGAAGCACAACTGTATGGCTTGCTGCACCTTAACTGGGTTTCCATTATTTGGAGAAAGTTTATCGGGGGCGCATTAGCCATCGGTTCCGGTCTGGCGCTTGGTCGTGAAGGTCCTTCTATTCAATTAGGTGGTGCTGTCGGTCAGGGTGTGAATCACTTCTTGAAAGGGAATCGATCACAAGAAAACATCCTGATTTCTGCCGGAGCCAGTGCCGGATTGTCAGCCGCCTTTAATGCTCCAGTTTCAGGCATCATGTTTATTTTAGAAGAAGTGCATCAAAAATTTTCCAGCGTCTTACTCCTGGCCGCTTTTTCTGCATCGATCACAGCCAATTTTGTGGCCTATCAAATTTTCGGTGTAGAACCGGCTTTAAACTTAGGCTCTATGCTGGAGTTTCCTTTAGAATACTATGGCCATCTCATCTTGATGGGCATCGTATTGGCCTTAGGTGGCTGGTTATACAAAGAAGTGCTGCTTGTCATGCCTAAACTTTACAGCATGTTACCGATTCCACCTTATCTGATTGGGTTTATCCCATTTTTGCTGGTCATTCCTGTGGGGCTCTATTTCCCTAACATGCTCGGCGGTGGAACAGGTGTGATCAATATGATCAACAGCAGCTCTGTCACTCTCTGGTTATTGATCGGTATCTTCGTCTTCCGTTTTGTTTTCTCTCAAATTTCTTACGGCTCTGGATTACCAGGCGGCATATTTGTTCCCGCGTTAAGTCTCGGTGCGCTGCTCGGAGCCATATATGGTAATGGAGCCTTAATGGTTACGGGCATCGAGGATATCTTCTTGCGCAGTTTCATCATTTATGCCATGGGTGGGTTTTTAACCTCGGTGACTAAAGCACCCATGACCTCTGTTATGCTTATTACTGAAATGACAGGCACGGTGACCCATCTTATGCCCCTGGCCGTTGTTTGTTTAGTGTCCTATGTCGTTACTGACTTTGTTGGTTCTGAACCCATCTACGATGAGTTACTTTACCGTAAAGTCAACCGTCGACCTAGTATCTTCGAAGGTCAAGTGGCTGAAATTGAAATTCACGTTGAATCCGATTCTGACTTAGACGGCATGACGGCAGGAGAATTGACACTGCCTTATGATGCACGCATAATAAAAATCAGACGACATGACAATGAATTTATGCCTCATCTGGATACTACCTTTTCTGCCGGTGATGAGCTCATCATTAATGCCGATAAAGGTTTTCTTTCCGAAGTAAGGAAACATATTAATAAATTTAATTAATGAACACTATGTGATCTCTTTATTTAGTTTTTAACTAAGCTAAAGTTGGTCACATTTTTTTACGAAAAAATTCAGGATTATATGGTAAACTAGACATCAGTTACTTCATCATTATTTTTTAAGGAGATTCTCATGCATTATATATGGTTAGCAATCAAAGGATTATTTATTGGTATTTCAAATATCATACCCGGTGTTTCCGGGGGAACGATGGCTGTGTCTTTCGGTATCTATGATGATATCATTCACGCCTTTACAAATGTAAGAAAAGAATTCAAACTAAGCATGCGCATACTGGGTCCCATAGCCATAGGGGCACTGATCGGGATAGCCGGTTTTTCCATGGTCATTGGGTGGTTATTAGCCGAACACACTCTGTATACCGCCTTCGCCTTTGTCGGACTGATTCTCGGCGGTTTGCCGATACTGTCACAGTCACTGAAAGATAGTTTCAAACAAGAACAGCGCAAAGCAAATAGCGTGCATTTCCTGCTCTTTGTCGTATTTTTCCTCCTCGTTTCGTGGATGGGCGTGGCCGACATCTCGGGCGGCGGTCCTGAAACCATCAGTCTGGGCTTTGGTCCGCTTGTAGCTTTATTTCTTGTTGGACTCGTTTCCGCAGCGGCCATGGTCGTTCCGGGCATTAGCGGTTCACTTTTGATGCTCATCATGGGCTATTACTACGCGGTCGTCTATACGATAAACGGCTTTACCAGCTCGCTTGCCGTCTTCGATATTGTGGCCCTGATCCCCTTTACTCTTCTGCTTACGGCCTATGCTTTCGGTATGATCGTGGGAATCATCCTGATCAGTAAAGTGATCGATTACTTCTTTAAGCACTACCCTAGTTTCACTTACGCTTCAATTCTTGGCCTTGTCCTCGCTTCACCGATTGCAGTGATTGCCAATACGGATGCACTGATCGGTCTGAATATCGAAAATGGGTTTTTCAAACTGTTTGTTGCCCTGGTCATTGCCCTTGCCTCTTACGCTTTGACATTTGTCCTAGGCAAAACGGATGATGTCACAAAGGAATTACCTGAAGAATCTCAAATTTGATTTTATTTAAGCAAACTACACTATTCCTTATTTAAGTCGACAGACATTAAATGAGGAATAGTTTTTTTCTTATTTAAGTCCACCTACATATCCGAAAAGGAGGCCATTATGAGTGATCGAATCACTGCTTTAAACACGAATGAACCCGCAGACAAACCTTATGTCGTCTATTGGATGCAGGCCAGTCAGCGGGCTGACTATAATCATGCCTTGGAGTATGCCATTGCACAGGCCAACGAACTGGACAAGCCGCTGCTCGTTTATTTCGGCTTGACCGCTGATTTTCCTGAAGCGAATGCACGTCATTATACGTTTATGCTCGAAGGTCTGCAGGACGTTAAAGAAGAGTTGAGTACGCGTGGTTTGGCGTTTATCGTACAGCTCACTTCTCCAGAAAAAGGTGCGGTCGCTTTGGCGGAAGATGCTGCTTTATTGGTCGTCGACCGCGGCTATCTGCGTATCGAACGCGAGTGGCGTGACCATGTGGCGAAGGCCGTCTCCTGTCCATTCATTCAAGTCGAGACGAATGTCATCGTCCCTGTGGAAGCCGCTTCCGATAAAGAAGAATACGCGGCACGTACGATCCGCAGTAAGATCCATAAGCAACTCGATGCCTATACAGAACCGTTACCCAAAACAGATGCCGTTCATGCCTCTCTCGATTTGGACTTGCCTTATGAAAAGAGGGATATCTCGGCTATCCCTGCCTTGATAGCTGAATTAGGCTGTGACCAGAGCGTTCCGGCAGTGAAGTGGCTCAGAGGAGGCACTTCTCAAGCCAAGAGCCGTTTGTCTGATTTCATAGACACTCACCTGCCCGATTACGATGAAAAGCGAAACCAGCCTGGTCTGGCGATCACTTCCGACATGAGTCCCTATCTCCATTTCGGCCAGATCTCTCCGTTATATATCTACGAGCAGCTGGCTGACGTGCCTGCTTCGGAAAGCAAGAAGGCCTTCATCGAGGAATTCGTGGTGCGCAGAGAACTCAGTATGAATTTTGTTTTTTATAATGACCAGTATGATTCCTATGCCTGTCTACCGGACTGGGCCAGAGAAACGCTGGCCCAGCATGCCGATGACGAGCGAGAAACGGTGTACAGTCTTGAGGAACTCGAGACCTCTGACACCGGCGATCCCTACTGGAACGCCGCGCAATCGGAGATGGTGAACACAGGCAAAATGCACGGCTACATGCGTATGTACTGGGGCAAGAAGATCATCGAGTGGAGTCCGTCCCCCGAAGAAGCCTATTCCAGAGCACTATATCTGAACAACAAATACAATCTCGATGGCCGGGACCCGAATAGTTTTACCGGCATCGCCTGGTGTTTCGGCAAGCACGACCACGGCTGGAAAGAACGCCCTGTTTTCGGCAAAGTGCGCTATATGAACGCTAAAGGCCTCGAACGGAAATTCAAGATGTCAGACTATTTGCTCCGCGTAGCCAATAGTCTCCCGAAAGATTAATGTATGGTTTAGCGCTTCATCAATAGAACCCGTTCAGAAACCTCAGACAAAACGATGTCTGAGGTCTCATTGTTGCTTTTTTGTAGTGACGTGTCGAACTCACTGTGAAATGATTTGTGAGTCTGTCATTTCGCGGCCCTGATGACCAGCTCACTGATGAATTATTTCCGAGTCTGTCATTTTGCAGTCGTGATGACCAGCTCATGATCGAATTAATTCTGAGTCTGTCATTTTGCAGTCGTGATGACCAGCTCACCCGGAAACCGATACTGAGTCTGTCATTTCGCGGCCCTGATGACCGGCTCACTGCGAAATCGACCCTGAGTCTGTCATTTCGCGGGCGCGATGACCAGCTCACGAAATATCAAGTGCTGAGTCTGCGCTTTGGCAGAAAAGACGTTTTTTAAAACAAGAAAAGGCTAGAGCAGTCATCTTTGTGGCTGCTCTAGCCTTTTTCATTACTGAAGATCTTTTATTCGTTTTCCAGCTCTTCAATCAATGATTTCATTTCATCGATTTCTCTTCTTTGGGCATCTATGATTGCTTCTGAAAGTTCCACGACGCGTTCATCTTCAAGATTTGCGCGTTCACTTGTCAAGATGGCTATGGAGTGATGAGGTATCATCGCTTTCATCCACGAAACATCGTCCACAGTGGTCTGGCTTCGAACGAGAAATAGACTCACCCCGAATATCACTGCCGCACTTGCCAGGATTATACCATTCACTTTTTTATTGTCATACATACTCCACATAAAGAGCATCATAATAACTGCCATCGTCGCTCCCATAAGAATTGCCATGTAAATGCGGGTTTCACTGAGTGTTGCATGAGAAAACTCGAACACGTTTAAGTACATCAGCAAATACATGACAATCGTCGACGTTAAAATCATGGCTCCAAATCGAATATATTTTTTCATTTTAATCATTTCCTCCTTGTGTTGCTTTATTAAGGGCCTCTTGCAATACTGTTTCTGTCTCATCGTCAAAAGCGACAAACAAGACTTTCTCAATGGCTGAGTCTTCTCTGGTCAAATCCACAACCGTTTGTGTGGCGATCTCGCTCGCCTCTTTTAGTGGGTAACCGTAAATGCCGGTACTGATAGCAGGAAACGCCAGTGATCGCAAGCCCTTCTCTTTTGCCACTGCTATGCTGTTTTCGTAACAGTTTTTCAACTGCTCTGGTTCGCCGTGGTTTCCATCCCGATATACGGGCCCCACCGCATGAATGACGTAGTCTGCGGGCAAATCAAACCCTTGAGTCAGTTTTGCTTCACCGGTTTCAGCACCATTCAGTTTCTTGCACGCTTCTTTCAACTTCGGTCCAGCCGCGCGGTGAATGGCTCCGTCCACGCCGCCTCCACCGAGCAATGATTTGTTGGCTGCATTAACGATGGCATCCACGTCAATTTCCGTAATGTCTCCTTTATACACTTCCCATTTCATCGGTGTCCTCCCTCTGCAAAAATGATCATCCTGAAATCTAATCGAGCAGTGACTCCAATAACTAGATCCATCTAATTGTATCGAAACGGCATTTTGTTTAATTCTTTGTGGACCTCTTATTAATATAATATACATGAAATTAAAGCAGTGCAAACAAAAAGCTCAGTCCACAGGGCGTCGAGCATCAGCGCTGTCAGGCAGGCTGATGCTCGTCACTCTATGACTGAGCTTCTAAATTATAGCTTTATTCTTCTGAAATATTGTCTGTGGTGTCTATCTTTTTACCGAAAATGTAGATCACGGCGACGATCGCGATCATAGCGATCGGCAAGACCAGCATCACGGACATCCCAAACGCTGACGGGATGTACCCGAAGAGAATAGAGATGACTGCTACAGCTATTGCATAAGGCAACTGCGTTTTGACGTGATCCATCAGGTTTGAGCCGGCACCCATGGAAGACAGGATCGTTGTATCTGAAATGGGTGACGCATGGTCTCCAAAAATAGCGCCGGTCAAGACGGCTCCGGTCGACATGATGACAAAATCCGGATTTCCCGGCTGCATGGCTGTTGCCAAAGGAATCGCCAGGGGCATTAAAATACCCATTGTTCCGTACGATGTCCCGGTGGCGAACGAAATGATCGCTCCGAGTAAAAAGATGACGGTTGGCAATAAGACTGGTGGCATCGTACCGCTGAGTAAGGAGACGAGATAGTCGGCTGTGCCGAGATTTCCCATGACACCTGACAGTGACCAGGCAAGAATCAAAATCACTCCGGTAATCATCAGTGTTTTCATCCCGTTGACCCAGATATCAATGCCCTTACCGATGCTGAAGTGTCCTTGTGTGACACCCATGGTCAGCGCGATAATACTCGCAATCAGTGCGGCCTGGAAAAGAACGACGGACGCGTCAGAAGCACCAAAAACTTCTCTCAGTGTTTCAAAAGAAAAAGGTGAGTTTTCAATGATTTGAATCACTGCTGTATTATCAGAATCCAATATCGCTTGACGGCCGTTCGTATAAAAGCCGATGAAACTGAAGAGAATAAGCGACCCGATTGGAATCAAGGCGTTCCAGGCCGATGTTTTCCCTTTTACCACGACTTCCAGCTCTTCATCCTGGTTTTCACTATAAGAACCTTTAGCTATGAGTTCATGCGAGTCTCTTGCACGTTTTTGTGCTTTACGCATAGGTCCGAACTCTCTTAATGTGACTGATGTGATTAAAACGAAGAACAACATCAGTATGTTATAAAAACGGTAAGGGATGGTTTGTAAAAAGATCCCATAGGCATTGACATCTTGGCCGATCGACTGATAGGCGTCGTTGATGAGCCCTACTTCATAACCGATCCAGGTTGAGATCAAAGCAATCCCTGCGATCGGTGCTGCTGTGGCATCGATAACAAAAGCCAGACGTTCTCTGGAAATTTTCATTTTATCAGAAACCGGACGCATGATAGGTCCGACGATCAGGGCATTCGCATAATCATCAAAGAAGATCATTAGGCCGAGCAGCCATGTAATGAGCTGAGCGCTGACTGGTCCTTTAGCTTTTTTAGCCAAACCTTCAGCGATGGCACTTGCCCCACCGGTAGAAGTGATGAGTGCAATCAGTCCTCCTATAGCGAGAACTTGCAAAATGATTCCTGCATTCCAAGGGTCAGCTAATGAAGATAACAGGTAGTCGACAATATCCGTGAAACCGTAGAGTAAGCCTAGTAGCATGTTGGCTCCCCCGGCATATTGAATGACCACTGTGCCGGTAAAGATGCCTAAGAAGAGTGACAAGACCACATTCTTTGTAGCAAACGCTAAAATAATGGCAACAATGGGCGGAATCAACGTCAAAGGCCCCATTGATTGTGCGAGATTTCCGTTCGCCTCCTGGGCAAAAACGGGTGTCGGTATGAGCGACATGAGTGTTGCGAGTACAAGTATCAAACTGAATGGTCTAGCTAGTTTTTTCATCGTGTTCTCCAATCCATAATTTTTTACATAGAAAAAAGCACCCAAGGACACAATTCCTCAGATGCTTTAATAATCGCATGTTCAAGGATAGTGCTCCACGCAAGCGTGACAGTCATACGCTTTTTAAACGTATGCCCAGGATGAATGAGATGACGCTCACCTTCCTTCGGCAAAGAACCCTTTCCTGTTTTTCATCGGCTGTCGGGCCTCCAAACAGTACTCTTTTTCTTCGCACCTCTATCTTTTATTCTATTTTCAATGTTTTTAATTTTACTCTATTTTCCTTTATAATTCAAGGTTTATTTGAATTATTAATTTTCATACGGAACTGATTTTTTTGCCGGGTGGCTGATTCAAACTTGAAATCCACACTTCGTATTCTTTATATGTAATCGTCCGGAAAGATTCCGGACCTGTTTTGATTCTTTCGATCATCGTTTTTCCCTTTCGGGGTGATCCTTTTTTAAAAAAACTGCGTGACTAATATAATTCACGCAGCCACAAGTCTAACCCTTTAAAATTTCAAATCTCACTGTTTAGTTTCTTGTGATTAACCAGTATCGTCAATTTTGCTTGCCTCGATCCAATGTGGTCGATGCTTTTCTAGTTGTTCTCGTTTTCTTCCTTTGAATAAGCTTCGTCTATTTTTTTCCCGACCACAAAGAAAGAGATAAACAAGCCGGATACAGCAGCCACAAGACTTCCAATGATAGCAATGGCTGTTAGAATTATTTTTTTCGTATTACTCATTTTTACACCCTCCTATTATGTCCAAGAGTTACGTCGTCATCAGCAATAAATGCTCATCATTCTTTGCTTTTCCAATGATTTCATCCGAACTTGCTGCAGTAGAACCTCATATTTAAAGAAGACCCGCCATATATATTGATACGAGGTACCGGTTGCTCAGCAAGAATCACTGTTCCGGTTTAGTTATCAAATAGTCTATATCAGCGTGAGTTCGTCATCCCAAGTACAATCTCTAGTCGAAATGACGGGCCCTTTCCCATTTCAATACGCTTTAGTCATTCCGCCATCGACCAGCAGCTGCTGTCCGGTGATATACGTATTGGCATCGGAAACTAAAAACGCAGCTATTTTCGCGAGTTCCTCGGGCTGACCGTAACGTCCAAGCGGTATGGTATCTTCGACGGAAGCTCTGACCTCTTCCGCCGATTTACCTTCTCGTTCAGCCCGGTTGCTGTCCAATTCCACTATGCGGTCGGTATCGATCCGTCCGGCGCCGATCGTATTGACCAGAATACCGTCTTTGGCTAATTCTTGAGAGAGACTTTTTGACAAACCTAGAATGCCCATGCGAAAAACGTTAGATAGAATGAGATTTTCTACGGGTTGTTTGATCGATGAGGACGCATTATTTAAGATACGTCCATTTGTTTCTCTCAGATCCGGCAACACCGCTTTGATCGTCCGCACATAACTTAAAAGCGTGAGGTTGAAGGCTTCCTGCCAGTCCCAATCGGAGAGTTGTTCCAGCGACCCTCCCGGTGGTCCACCCGTATTATTGACCAGAATATTTATTTTTCCAAATGTTTTTCGTGTATTTTCCACCAGATGTTTGATACTTCTGGCATCTGTTAGATCTGAAATCATATAAGCTACTTTCCCTCGCGCATTCACTTCGATCTCATTTTTTGCTTGTTCCAGTGTCGCCTTGTTCCTACTCGTCAGCATCACGTTGGCACCTTCTCTGGCCAGTTCGTTCGCAATGGCTTTGCCGAGTCCTGAACTTGATGCCAGGACGAGCGCTGTTTTTCCTGAAAGTTTAAGATCCATCTTTTGACCTCCCCGTTACTTTCTGACTCTCTTGACTATAACAACTTTTCACAACGAAATTCAATGTCCACCTTCGTCTGTCTCTCTTTGATAAATGACGATCGGTTTTCTGGCCGCCGCGACTTCATCTAAACGTCTGACTGATTTGGTGAATGGTGCACCCGTCACTTGCTCCGGATTTTCTTCCGCATCTTTAGCGATCTCGATCAGCGCATCCGCGAAGGCATCCAAGGTCTCTTTCGCTTCCGTTTCAGTCGGTTCGATCATCAGACATTCATCGACGATCAGCGGGAAGTAAACGGTTGGTGAATAGAACCCGTAATCGAGCAGTCGTTTAGCGATGTCTGTGGTTCTGACGCCCAGTTTTTTCTGACGGTTTCCGCTCAGTACAAATTCATGTTTACAGATCGATTTGTACGGGGTGTCAAAGTAAGGTTCGAGTCTCGCTTTCAAGTAGTTGGCGTGTAAAACCGCGTCTTCAGACACTTGCTGCAGGCCTTTTGCCCCCATGGATCGAATGTAGGCGTAAGCCCGTACATTGACGCCAAAGTTGCCGTAATAACCTTTCACACGTCCGATGGATCTCGGATGATCGTAAGTCAGTTTAAAGGTGCCTCCGTCTTTTTCAATTCGTGGAGACGGCAGGAAGTCTGTTAAGTAATCGACCACGCCGATCGGTCCTGATCCGGGCCCGCCACCGCCGTGAGGGGTGCTGAATGTTTTGTGCAGGTTCAAATGCACCACATCAAAGCCCATTTCTCCAGGTGTCGATTTGCCTAGGATGGCATTGGCGTTCGCTCCGTCGTAATAAAGCAGGCCGCCTGCTTCGTGTACGATCTCAGCAATTTCCACGATATCCACTTCAAACAAACCTAACGTATTCGGATTGGTCAGCATCAAGCCAGCCGTATCGGGTCCGATGGCTGCTTTCAGCGCTTCCACGCCTACACGACCTTCCTGATTGGACTTGATTTCAACGACATCGAATCCGGCAACGACCGCACTGGCCGGATTGGTTCCGTGAGCAGAGTCAGGGACCAGGATCTTACGGCGCTGGTCCCCTTCGCCGTTTGCTTGATGGTACGCTTTGAAAATAAGCAGGCCGGACCATTCACCTTGAGCACCCGCTGCCGGTTGCAGTGAAATAGCATCCATGCCGGTCACTTCTTTCAGGTTTTCTTCCAGGCGGTGCATCATCTCCAAAGCGCCCTGTGCCGTCATTTCCGGCTGCAGTGGATGGATGTTGGCAAACCCACTGTAGCGGGCAATATCTTCATTGATCTTCGGATTATATTTCATCGTACATGAGCCGAGCGGGTAAAAGCCGGTTTCGATCCCAAAGTTTTTGTTCGATAAAGCCGTGTAATGACGCATCACTTGGAGTTCGGATAATTCCGGCAATTCAGCCGGCGTTTCTCTTTGTAAATGGGCCGGTATAACGTCACTTAAATCGGTTGTTTCGATAGAAGATTCGGGCAGGCTAAATGCCTGTCTGCCTTTTTTGGAAATTTCAAATACCAAGTCATCGTAAGTTGTATTCATTTATTTCCCCTCCCCTGTCAAAACTTCGATCAGCGTATCCATTTCTTCTTTCGTACGTTTTTCGGTCACACAAAGCAGCAGGGCATTGTCAGTCCCCAGATAGTTTGAAACGTCGTAACCCGACACGATGCTTTGTTGCAGCAGTTTTTTAGAGACGTCTTCGACCGGCTCGCTGCATTTGACCACAAATTCATTGAAGAAGGCATCACTGGATAACACTTCTAAGCCTTTGTTTTTCAACTGGTTCTTAACGTAATGGGCATGGTTGATGTTCAGCTGGGCCATTTCCTGCAGGCCGACTTTGCCTACGGTCGATAAGAAGACCGCACTGGCAAGTGCCGTTAAAGCCTGATTGGAACTCATATTGGAGGTCGCTTTTTCACGACGGATATGCTGTTCACGTGTCTGCAGCGTCATGACGAAGCCGCGTTTACCGTCCTGGTCTGTGGTTTGCCCGACGATACGACTCGGCACCTTACGCATGTATTTTTTCTTCACGGCAAAGTAACCACAGTGCGGGCCGCCGTAACTCATCGACAGGCCAAGCGGCTGGGTATCTCCAACGACAATGTCTGCTCCTAATTTTCCTGGTGATTCGAGTACGGCTAAGGCTAACGGGTTGGCCATGACGATAAGGAGCGTCTTGGTTGCTTCGCACAACGCCTTCACCGCTTTTAAATCTTCGATGGTCCCGTAAAAGTTAGGGTACTGGATAATGACGGCCGCGGTCTGATCGCTTAAGGCTATTTCCAGCGCAGCTAGATCGGTTTGCGTGGCAGCCAGTCCGATTTCGTTGACTTCATACTCCATGCCGTATGCGTAGGTATGGATCACTTCTTTTGCCTGAGGATGGAGTGCTTTTGAGTACAGCACCTCAGGTCTCTTCGTCACCGAGGTCGCCAGGTTACAGGCTTCACCCAAAGATGTAAAGCCGTCATATAAACTCGAATTCGCGACGTCCATGCCGGTCAGTTCGCACATCATCGTTTGAAATTCGAACAAGGCCTGCAGTTCGCCCTGACTGGCCTCTGGTTGATAGGGGGTGTAAGCCGTCATAAATTCCGAACGGAGCAGCACATGGTTGACGACACTTGGAATGTAATGGTCATATGTACCGGCACCGATGAAATAGGCGTGGGTATCGGTCGTAACGTTTACTTCGGCCAAATTTTTCATGTGTCGGATCAAGGCCTGTTCACTTAATGCCTCTTCCAGTTCGATCTTTTTCTCTTTCGTTGCGCGAGTAGATTCAGGGATGTCCGAGAATAGTTCTTTAATCGATGAGATGCCGATGGTCTCCAGCATCTCTTTTCGGTCTTGTTTAGTTGTCGGTAAATAACGGTGCTGTTTATCCAAACTGATCACTCCCCGTGTGGTTTTTCCACGACAATCTCTTTAAGGTAACTATTTAAAGGATATTTCTAATGAAAAGGTAGAAAAAGGAGAGGGTTTCAGCCTCCTCTTTCTACCTGGATACTTTTATAGTGTGTCTAGATAGTCCTGGTAGCCTTTTTCATCTAATAATTCAGATGTGTCTACGGCATTAGTTGATTGAAGTTCTATGAGCCAGCCCTCTTCATAAGGTGATTCATTCAATTTTTCAGGTTCATCTTCCAGTGCACTGTTAACTTTGGCAACGGAACCTTCAACGGGTGCAAAAATCTCAGAGGTGGATTTTACGGATTCAACCGTTGAAAATTCATCTTCTTCAGATAAGGTTGCGCCTACTTCCGGCAATTCGACAAAAACGATATCACCTAATTGTTCAACGGCATATTCAGTGATCCCGATACGTACATAGTCATCCTTGATGACCTCGATCCATTCGTGTTCTTTTGTGTAAAACAATTTGGCTATGTCTGTCATTGTGCATTCTCCTTTATTAATTAGTTTTTTAAAAAGTTTTTCTTCGTTACCTTTGCCTCCACTTTATTTTTGCGGATCTGGATCTTGACCGTATCGCCCAGTTTGATACCGGCTTTTTTGATGCGCATGAAACCAATGCTTTTTCCCAGGGTCGGTGATTGTGTGCCTGAGGTCACCACGCCGATCTCTTCATCATCATTATTAAAAACTAGATGCCCTTCACGCGCAATGCCTCTACCTAAGACCTCAAATCCCCGAGATAAATAAGTCGTCCCCGTTTCTTTCTGGTCTTCCAAAGCTTTCTGGCCGATAAACGGTTCTGGTTTGTCCCATTTCACCGCAAAACGCAGACCCGCTTCCAGAGGAGTGACGTCTTCAGTTAGATCATGTCCGTAAAGCGGCATGCCCGCTTCCAGACGTAACGTATCACGCGCGCCCAATCCGCATTCTTTGATATTGTACGCTTCACCGACAGCTAAGAACGTTTTCCAAAGTGCTTCGGTTTCATCCCATTTCACGTAACACTCATATCCGTCTTCCCCAGTAT
This sequence comes from Alkalibacterium sp., assembly GCF_046484155.1. GTDB lineage: Bacteria > Bacillota > Bacilli > Lactobacillales > Carnobacteriaceae_A > Alkalibacterium. The sequence goes on along the minus strand of NZ_JAWOBT010000060.1, from coordinate 3,659 downwards.
AACCTGTGCGGGAGAGTAAGACATCACTGAATTCCGCTGTCGAGACATCCGGTAAAAAGTGATAATTCTTAATGTCCAGCGCTTCTTTTCCGAATACCTCCGCCACGACATCTTTCGCTTTCGGCCCTTGAATCGCGATCAGACCTATTGCCGCTGAAAAGTCTTTCAAGTCAACGTCTTCTTCTTTATGCTCATTTAACCATTGCCATATTTTAGCGGTTCTTGATGCATTGGGCGTAAGTAAGTATTCCGATTCACTCATTTTAAAGATGATGATATCGTCTAAAATACCCCCATCTTCGTTTGTGACCAAAGTATAAACAGCCTGATTCACATCTATTTTTGACACATCATTCGTGATCAGCTTGTTCAACCATCTGGTGGCACATTTACCTGAAACTTTTATTTCTCCCATATGGGAAACGTCAAACAGTCCGACATGTTCTCTCACGACTTTATGCTCGTCACTCAATCCCGAAAACTGAATCGGTAAGGCCCATGAGCCAAAATCCATCAGTTTGACATTATTACCCTGATAATACGAGTATAACGGCGTGTGTTTCAAGTCGGTATCTTCATTTGCCAAAGCTATCCCTCCACACTTTTCAGCTGACAAGATGATCACTATCTGACCCTCCGTCACTTCACATTCATTTTAACACTATTCGACCACTTCGGAAACTAAAAAGAACAGGTAAATCGAACTATTGAAAGTATCCACTAGTCTTTGCTCGATATCTGAAAACACCAAAAAAACAAGCAAGCACTTGCTTCTCTTTATAGAGAATTATGAAGTTATGCTATACTTAAGTAACTATAAAAGGAGGTCTTTTCATGACAAATGCAATGTCCGATTTTGTTTACTATAATCCAGTAAAAGTGATATTTGGAAAAAACAAGATTGAAGAATTAGCTAAACATATTCCATCAGATAAAAAAGTATTGATCACGTACGGTGGTGGCAGTGTCAAACGTTTCGGAACGCTCGACCGCGTGCTGGACGCACTGAAAGACTATGACGTGGGCGAATTCGGAGGAATCGAGGCGAATCCGACTTATGAAACATGTATCAAAGCTGTCGATAAGATCAAAGCAGAAGGATACGATTATCTTCTAGCTGTCGGCGGCGGTTCTGTCATCGACGGTACTAAATTCATCGCCGCAGCCGTCGAATTCGATGGGGATCCCAAAGATATTTTCGGCAAAGGTGTGGGTAAAGGACTACCGATCAAGTCCGCTGTCCCATTCGGAACGGTGCTCACGCTTCCCGCAACGGCTTCAGAAATGAACGACGGGGCTGTTATCAATTTCAAAAAAGAAAAAGCAAAAATCAGTTTCAGTGACTGGCGTGTCTTCCCGCAATTTTCGATCCTGGAACCGGAACTGACGTATACTTTACCTAAACGCCAGTTGGCAAATGGCGTAACGGATGCGTTTATCCATATCATCGAGCAATACCTCACTTACCCTGTCAACGGGATGGTGCAGGATGAATTTGCGGAAGGATTGCTGCGAGTCCTTATCCAAATCGGACCGGACGTTGTCGACGAAGATAATCATGACTACGCTCTGCGTTCCAACTACATGTGGACAGCGACCTTAGCCTTGAACCGCATCATTTCCCGCGGCGTTCCTGGTGACTGGTCGACACACGGCCTGGGACATGAAATCACGGTCTTGAATGACACTGATCATGCACGCAGTTTATCGGCCATTTTACCGGCTGTAATGATCGTCAGAAAATATAAAAAATGGGACAAACTGGTCCAGTATGCCGAAAAAGTCTGGGGCATCACCGAAGGCACTGAGGAAGAAAAAATCGATGCGGCCATCCTCAAAACCGTTGCTTTCTTCAAATCTCTCGATATGCCGACGAATCTAGCTGAAGTCGGCGTCGAAGCAGCCGATATCGATACCTTGGTCGATCAGCTTGAGGCTCACGGTAAAGAGGCAATATCTGAACGCGGCGATCAGACACTGGATGTTTCCCGCGAGATTTACCGCCAGGCATTGGCTTTAGATTTTTAAATGAATTGATTTTATAAGGTGAGAAAGGAGTGGTTCAAAATGTCGGCAATTAAAGTTGTTACACTTACCTCTTCTCTAATCATTTCCGGACTTCTTTTATCCGGGTGCAGCTGGTTTTTCAGCGATGAAACTGAACCGGAAACCCCTGACACGGAAGAAGAAATCCCCGTAGACGAAAACGACACTGAAGATACTGATACGGATCCTGAAGAGGATCCTGAGGACGAAGACGAGACTGAGGCTGAAATAGAACAAGATGTGACTGTTTGGTTCCCTCAACTCGAGGATACGCTACTCGATTATGAAGGGCAGGGCAATGAATTTGCACCCTTTACCCGCTATCCCCAGTTTGTTAAAGATGACACGCTACAAATGGTTGAATCAACTGGTGGCACTGATGTCGTAACGATTTATGCCTATTCGGATGAAGAAGTGAGAGAGGTCTTCAAACGAGCTGAGACCTATTTCCGGGAAGATTTTGACGATACCGGTTTAGCCAGCGAACAGGAAGATTTCGAGATCATCCTGCAGCAGCCTCTCGAAGTAGGTCACTCCTGGGAAAGTCCCAGCGGTTCCACGGCAGAAATAACAGGGGTCAATATTGAAAAGGACCTGCCTATCGGCACTGTTTTGACGCTCGAAGTGACACGTCTGTTCGATAATGGTAGTGAGATCATTGAGTATTACGGCGAAGACTTCGGTTTAGTTGAGCGTGTTTTCCACGTGGATGACGAAGAAGACACTATCTCGTCTACCCTGAATACATTATCCGAAGATACACCTGAAGAAATCCAGCTCACTGTTTACAGTGTTGATGATCAAGCCATGGGACTGGACAGCACGCCAGTCACCATGGAGCTCTATACGAACGAGCCCGCACGACTTGCGATCGCAGAAATCCTCAAAGGACAGGCACCTGATACTGAAACGGCCCAAGTTATCGCTGATGGCGTGGACATAAACTTCATGTATCTCCGTCAGGACGGGGTGGTGCATGCCGACTTCTCCGTTGAATTGACAGATATGAATGCCGGTTCCGGTGTTGAGGCAATGATTCTACAAGGCATCGTCAATACGATCGGCGAATACTACGGCGTCGAGGACGTATTGATTACGCTCGACAACGAACCTTATGAATCCGGCCATATCCTAATGGAAGAAGGCGAAACCTGGTCAGTCGACCACTCGAACGTCAATTAAAAAAGATAAAAGACTATTCTCCTCCATCCTTCTTTTTCAGAAGATAAAGGGCGAATAGTCTTTTCTTTTTGATTGGAATTGGATAACGACGGGTCTCGAGATCCGTCGTTTCATTCTGTTAGGTCTAAAGATTTTCAGGATGGGAGCTTTGGTGACCAAAGCTTCCTTTTATATTTAGTGAGTCTGTCATTCGGATCGTGTGATGACAAGCTCAGATTATATTTTTTCGTGAGTTCGTCATTCGGAGCGCATGATGACAAGCTCAGCTACTATTTTTTCGTGAGCTTGTCATTCGGAGCGCATGATGACAAGCTCAGCTATTATTTTCTGGTGAGTCTGTCATTCGGAGCGCGCAATGACAAGCTCAGCTACTATTTTTTCGTGAGTTCGTCATTTGGAGCACATGATGACAAGCTCGGCTACTATTTTTT
>NZ_JAWOBT010000123.1:0-23134 GCF_046484155.1 Alkalibacterium sp. | reverse complement strand
ATTGGACATAGGAGAGAAGAATGACCATCAAGTGAAATCCATAAAATACGACAGTTCTTCAGATCAATCTGAAGAACTGTCCTATTTTATGGATTTCACTTGATGGTCATTCTTCTCTCCTATGTCCAATAGGTAAAACGTCAATATTTAAGAGTATTAATGGACTAACTATGATTACAGCTTACAGTGTAACGATTACTCGTCTACGCTTACTTCGCCTTCAACCGTACCATTCATTGTGGCTGATGATTCTATATCTTCTGAAGCAAAAGTAAGATTACCTGTGATTGTCGCTTCTTCCAATTCAAAACCTTCAGCGTCAACGTAAACGTCCCCGTCAACTGTTCCGTTTTGGATGCGGAAATTTGGCGATTCAACAGTCATCATTGGTACTGTTAAAGTATATTCATCCGTTACATTGCGGTCTTCATCTTGAGCATATAATGCTAATTTACGGTATTCTGCTTCAGCTTCGTCTCCGCCGTCGTAGAAAGTTCCTGCCACTGTGATATCTTCGTCAACTGTAACATCAGCTATAATAGCTGTGATCCAGTTTCCTTCAGTGCTTAATGATGCAACTACTTCGTCTGCATCATCTGTGATAGAGGCAGCTGTTACTACATCTTCGCCTTCTTCAACGATTTCCATGTCATCCGCTGCGTCGTCATCAGTATCACATGCCGCTAAAAAACCACCTAATGCTAAAAATGCAGCACCTGCTGCGAATTTCTTTCTCAATAAACTCATAATTATCCCTTACCTTTCCTAGTGCAAGATTGATTAAGTATTAAAAAATGAACAAGACAGAAGGAGAGATTTTACATGCTCGGACATTCTGATCTGTTCATTTCTAGATTTCACTATATAATAAAATTTTGAAACCGTCAACAAAATTACATTATGTCTATTCTATGGTTACGCTAGTGAAAACAGGAGGGGGACAAAAATTGTTCAGACTCGTAGTGAATACCACATACCCTATCTGTAAGTTACTGAAGCAGCTGCGGCTATGATAAAATGGAGGGGTGAGTCTGCTTTTTGACGCACGTTCATGAAGAATCATGCGGAAGCGCGAAAGAGGCTAGGACGAAAGTCCCGGCCTCTTTCCTATTTATGGGATTTAAGATCAATTATTCTTCGACGCGGATTTCTCCTGTTACTTCGCCTTCTTCTAATTGAGCTGATTCTTGATATTCTTCACTTGCGAAAATCAAGTCGCCATCGATCGTCCCACCTGGTAATTGGAAGTTGTTCGCTTCAACGTAAACGTCACCCGCAAATGTTCCATTTTGGATACGTGTATTTTCACTTTGAACGATTAAACTTGGTGCTGTCAAAGTAAATTGCTCCAAGACATTACGGTCATCATCTTGAGTGTACAATGCCAATTTACGTTCACTTTCGCCTTCGTTCGTTGGACCTTCTTCTAAGACTAGTTCTTGATCTGTTTCGACGTCGCCTTCAAAGATAACGATCCATCCACCGTTAGCTGACATGGCTTCTTCTAAATCATCTGCACTGCCAATAACTGATTGAGTCGCGCCTGTTGTTGCATCTGTTTCTTCTTCCATTTCTGTATCTTCAGCAACTTCTTCTGTGTCATCTGTTACTTCATCCTCTGTATCGTCACCACAGGCTGCAAGTAACCCCATGCTTGCTGTAATTAATAATAATTTATTCCATTTTACCATCGTTTATTCCTCCTACTTTTTTATTGTGACTTACTGCACATTCATAATACCATGTTTCTTTTGCACGTCAAAAACATTTGCATGATAAGATTGATATTTTTTCAAGAAAGTTATAGCTATTGATATTATAGCATTTAAAATTGAACCTCTCATGACTAAAGTCCCGAGATTCTTGGGAATAGAGCATACTAGCGATAGACCTTTGCATCAACTGATAATGATAGTGTTTATCAGTATCCAAGTTGCCGTCAAATTCAAAATCTAGGCATTGAGTAAAAGAGCTCCGCTTCATGAGTGCAAAAGCAGAGCAAAACGATTATTCAGACGTGGTGACAGTGACTCGTATTCCGCTCGGGTCTGTGATTGTGACAAACGTTTCCGCTTCGTCATCAATGTCTACATTTCGGGTGCTCAGATACTCTTTTAATTCATACAACTCTTTTGGACTCTTAACGCCCAAGGTGAAGCGAGTCAAACCTAAATCATACGGATCTCTTTTTTCGATATCCGTTCCTAACCAGGTATTCAAACCAACATGATGGTGATATTCGCCAGAAGCGATAAAACGGGCCTGGCTTCCAAACTCATATTTCAGTTGCATCCCTAGAATATCGATATAAAAACGTTGAGAATCATTTAAATCAGTCACGGATAAATGAACGTGACCGATACATGTTCCTGCGGGCAAAATATCGACCAGCTGATCCTCCCGACTAGCTAGGACCCCATCAATGTCAATTTCTGCTGTGATGCCTTTAATCATGCCATTTTCTAATATATCCCAATCTTCTTTGGGTTTGTCTCTGTAAATTTCAATACCGTTACCTTCAGGGTCAGTTAGATAGACGGCTTCGCTATAGCCGTGATCGGCGGCTCCCTCGATGGGCACTTCTTTTTTCAGTAAGGCAAATAAGATATTGCCCAGGTCTTTACGCTCAGGAACTAAAAATGCCGTATGAAAGAGTCCGGCTTTTTTACTTTGCGACACGTATGCGTCTGTCTTTATTAAATTCAGCAGAATCTGATTATCAGCTTCCACACCGAACGAGGCATAGTTATCAGATTCTTCAAGGATAGATAGACCAATCGTTTCTCTGTAATAAATCATCATCTCTTCTAAATTCTTTACATTCAAATCAACTGAATGAACCGACAAGTTCTTGTTTAGTATAAATGCCATGACAGCTTTGTCTCCTTTTCCTACTTTCACTCTTATTCCTTCAGATGATAATAGAATCATCAGTGACCTTCGTGATACTTCTATTTATCTTATTGATTTGAACAAGGCTGATTCTATCCTGTAATGCTGATATTACATAGGCTATTCTATTTCACAACCTAATTCATCTTGTTTATTAGTGACTATACGTGAAGCAGTGCTGATTACTGAAAATCGGCACTAACTTGAGCCTACTCCGTGCATATTTTTATCGAGCATGCCGAAGTTCAGTCCTCTTAGCACCACTCGACGGATTTCCCGTCTGAGCATGCCGAAGTTCAGTCTTCTTAGCACCACTCGCCGGATTTCCCGTCTGAGCATGCCGAATCTTTATTAACCAATCTAAGCTAGCCTTTTCCCACTCTTAAGCAAGTCCTGCTAATTCAACTCCTCTGTCATTCGATCAGTCATTTTTCAGGTTATACAAAGAGCTACTCTATGTTTAAGAGTAGCTCTTAAATGTAGTTCTATAAAAGTGTCGCATCCAGATAACCAAGTTTGCGTGCTTCAATAATACGTTTTTGATCTTCTTCTGAAATATCCAGTAAAGACGGATCATCTAAAATAGCTTGATAACCGTGTTCCTTTACACCTTCCCAAATAACTTTCTTATTAATACCCGTTACAATTGCTAAAATTTCCGCCGGATGCTTGTCTTTTGCATGTTCATCAGATACTTCTGTGAATAACATACTGCATTCTCCTTTCCTTCGTTCCTGCCTCTTTTCATTTTTAGTATAGCATATGTGAAAGCGCTTGAACAATAATAACTGTTTTGTATAATTGAGTATAATAAACAACAAAAAAAGACTGAATTATCAGTCTTTTTTTGTTTATATACATGATTTTAAATGAATATCGTATTTATTTTATGGCTACAGGTGGTTTCACTATTAGGGTTAAACCGAGACCAGCAACAGCAAGCATACTGGCTATGAGAAATGCCTGAGTATCTTGACTCGTTAAGCCGAGCAGAACGGGCCCCGCTAATGACGCCACACCATAAGCCTGATAAATCAAACCGTAATTTGATCCGAAATAAAAGGAACCAAAGTAATCACTCGTAATGGCTGGAAAGGTTGCTAAGAAACCACCAAAACTGCTGACTATCAAAACGAGCACAATGAAGTAGACGACAGCCTGATGTGTCCATAAACCGAGCGTCAGCATTGACAAAGCTGTAATCAGGAACAATAAACTGAAAACTTTCAGTCTGCCAAAGACATCGGATAAAGCGCCCCAGCCAATCCGCCCCAGTGCATTCGCGACTGCGGCAACGGCGATAGAATAACCGGCAATTTGGGGAGCAAGCCCCACCACATCGCGCGCAATATCCTGGGCCAACCCGATGACAACGAGCCCGCTTAAGCTACCGATAAAATAGATGACCCATAAAAGATAAAAGGCCTTGGTCTTCAGCATGGATGTAGGCTTAAAGTCATTTTCGTTTATCAGGATATGTTTGCTGTTCTCCGATTCTTCAGGGACCCTCAACATTTGCGCACCAATCAGGCCCACCACGGCATAAACTAAGCCCTGCACCAGAAAGGTTTGCGACACACCGATTCTCTGAATCAAATAACTTAAAATAAAATTAAAAACAAAGCCGCCTAGCCCAAAGGCACCGACAATGATACCCGTGACCATTCCTTTCTTTTTAGGGTACCATTTCAGCGACGTGGACAGGGGGCAAACATAAACCATTCCTACCCCTATCCCCCCTAACACACTGTATCCTAAATAAAGCATAGGCAAGGAGCGTGCCGTCGAAGCTACAATTAGCCCCACGCTAAAAAGGAGTATCCCGATGGTTGCGACTTTTCTTGGTCCGATCTTGTCCTGCAGCCGACCAGAAAAAATGGTCACTAAGGCAAAAATAAAGACGATCAAAGAATAAGCTGTATACACTTCCGTTCGTTCCCAGCCGTATGCATCGATCAGTGGTTGATTGAACAAACTCCATGTATAAATGCCTCCGATACAGAGCTGCATTAAAACGCCACCAAGCAGCACCTGCCATCTTTTTGCTTCATCATGTTTCCCCTGCATCTCCATCTCCCCTTTTGTAAAAGTATAAAGAAGCCCCGTCTAAAAATAAAGATAATAATGTAAATCAAATTGGATTCTCATTTATTCGTTTATCGTATTATAAGCATTAAGACAACTCATATCCTTCTCTCCTCAAAAAAATCAGCTCCTTTTGAAACATGTTATACTAAATAGTGATCAGAAAGGTGGGAATGAAGTGTTAGCAGTATTGCTCCAATCGCTGCAGTTTTTACTCGTTATTTTAGTAGCGTATCTATTTAAAAAAGCTGAAATCCTAAAATCGACGGATGGTATTGTTTTACAGAAGATTATTTTAAACCTGACTTTACCTGCCACAATCGTCGTTGGTTTCAACGCTGTAACTGTTGAACCTATTTTATTTATCATGATTTCTCTAGGTTTGCTTTCCAATCTCGGTCTCGTCATGTTTGGCGGTTACCTATGGCGGAAAAAAGATGCTCCCAACCAGTCACTGATGATGTTCAGTCAAGCTGGATACAATATCGGGAATTTCACGATTCCGTTTGTGCAAGGTTTTTTCCCAGCTGCAATTCCTTATATCGGCAGTTTCGACATGGGCAATGCATTGATGATATTCGGTGGAACGCCCGTGCTTGTGGATAAAATGACACATCAGGATCGATCAGAAAAAAACCTATTCAGAACATTGTTAGGTTTATTCCGTTCACCTTCTTTTACTACTTATATAATAATGTTTATATTGGCACTCGCCAGCATCGCGTTGCCGGAAAACATCCTATCCGTGTTCCGGTTATTTTCCAGCGGCAATGCTTTTCTAGCTATGTTTATGGTCGGCTTATATTTAGATATAGCCATCGATAAAGAATCCCTGCAAAAAGTGATGACCTTACTGTTTACGCGCTATACTATAGGCGTAGTGCTGGCGTCGCTGTTTTACTTTTTCCTGCCGTTACCAGATATCGTCCGCCTCTCACTTGTTCTGCTCGCTCTGGCACCGATCGGAACGGTTTCCACGATCAATATTATCGGGTATGGGACCGAACGCTCGCTGGCAAGTTTTCTTGCTTCAATAAGTATTATTGTGTCACTCATACTCATGACCCTTGCTTTGGTTTTCATCTTATAACCTGACTATCTCCTTATATTTGTTTCCGTTTTTATTTTAGGTTAAACTAGCCTTACCATTAGGAAAGAAGGGAGAATAAGATGCATACCATTCCAACATATACGTTAAATGATGGTTTGAAAGTCCCCGTTATTGGATTTGGAACGGATAAGTTAAAAGGAGCCAAAGGTGTCTTGACCATCAAGCAAGCCCTACATAATGGCTACCGCTTTTTGGATACCGCTTATCGCTACGAAAATGAAGCTACGGTCGGCAAAGCATTGCGAGAAAGCGGACTTAACCGCTCTGAGGTTTTGATCTCATCAAAATTACCGGAAGCTTATCATCAGTATGATTTGGCGATCCCGGCTATTCAGGAATCGCTGTACCGTGCCGGGCTGGATTATTATGATCTATATCTCATCCACTGGCCCGATCCGGCGCAGGACAAATATGTGGAAGCCTGGCAAGCCTTGATCGACGCACAGAAATTCGGACTCATCCGCTCAATCGGTGTATCCAACTTCCACCCGGATCATTTGAAACGTTTGAACGATGAAACGGGTGTGATCCCAAGTATCAACCAGATACAAACGCACCCTTATTTCATCCAGGACAAACTGATCGAAGGAAATAACGAGTACGATATTTTGACACAGTCCTGGAGTCCCCTGGGCAACCGTATGGCGGATGACTTGCTTGAAAATGAAACCATAAAAGCTATCGGTGAGAACTACGGTAAATCGATTGGCCAAGTCATTTTACGCTGGCAAGTACAGTCAGGCTTTATGCCGATTCCACGTTCCAGCTCGCCAGTTCGCCAGAAGGATAATTTGACGCTCTTCGATTTCGAATTGACTGAGCAGGAAATGTACAGCATCGATCATTTGGCGAAACCGGATGGCGATATTTACGGTTAAACTTTAAAAATCAAAAAATGCGTTCCACAGCTGAAAGATAAACAGCTGTGGAACGCATTTTTTCAATACATTAAATCAAGAATAGACTATTGGAAAGTGTACCGCTCTTTGTCGGACTCTCTCTAAATATTAGTCTTGGCTGATCAGATCAAGGATTTCTTCTTTCGTTTTTAAATAGTCCTCGTCCATTTCTATTCGATGCGTATCCGATCGAAACGCAGAAAACGTGTAGTCCATTTCAATTTCCTTCAAGATCCTACCTGGCTGTTTGGACATGACGACTACTCGCGTCCCTAAAGCCATGGCTTCATCAACGTCATGGGTGATCATCAGTACGGTATTGTTATTTTCTTTCCATAAATTCCTGATGAACCCCTGCATATTCAACCGAGTCAGAGCGTCCAAGGCTCCTAAAGGTTCGTCCATCAAAATCATTTCCGGCTCATTTGCCAAGACTCTAGCTAGAGCCACTCTCTGTTTCATCCCTCCGGATAGTTCGAAAATACTTTTCTCAGCTTCTGCAGATAAATCGATCTGTTTCAATATATGCTCGGCTTTCTCTTTTATTTTCTCGCGGTCCAGTCCTCTTACTCTCGGTCCAAAGGTTATATTTTCTTCGACCGTTAACCAGGGATAAAGCGTTGGCGATTGAAAAACGACGCCTTTATGCCAGTCCGGTCCTTTGATCAGCTTATCTTGAAAAAAAGCTTTTCCTTTTGTTGGAAATTGATATCCGGCAATGATCTCTAGCAATGTGCTCTTGCCACATCCCGATGGTCCAAGCACACAGATAAATTCGCCTTTGTTCACTTCCAGATTTATGTTATCCAGGGCCGTTGTTTGCTGGGCGCCTTCGCCATAAACCATATAAATATTTTCTAACTTAACAAGCTGTTTGTTTTCACTCATAGCACTTCTTTACCTTTCCAAAACCATTTCGATATATCGAGGATTTATAAATTCGTCATATGCTGATTGCTCAGGAGACGTTGTAATCGAACCTTGTTCTTGTAAAAAGTCTCCTGTTTCTTTCATCACTTCAGAAAAATCTCCGGGCTGATCGCTTGTGCCTAAATATTCCTGGGTTATCTGTTCACTGGGAGAAAGCCAAAGTGATCCTTCCATCTGAGTCAGTGCATCTTCAGTATCGATTTCTAGTGCCTCTGACACAATTTCCGCTGCTGCTTCTGGGTCTTGACTATAAACTTCTCCCCCAGCAATAGTCGCTTCGATAAAATCAGCGACTACCTCCGGATGTTGTTCCGAAAACTCTTTTCGTGTCAGTAGAACATTCGCCGTTTTATGTCCCATTTCTGCTACTTCAGCGGAAGATAAAATCACTTTTCCATCTTCCAGTAATTTACCCAGAGACGGCTGCCACGTATAAGCCGCATCGATATCGCCTCTTTCCCAAGCCGCTACAATATCCATCGTCTGCATATCCAGCAATTCTACGTCATTGGCAATGCCTTCATCATTCAAAGCCTGAAGCAGACTATAATGTGATGTCGAAGCAAAGGTCGTTCCGATTTTTTTGCCTTTGAGATCTGAAATCTCTTCGATCCCAGAATCTTCTCTCACTGCCAAGCCTTCAATTTCTCCTAAAATTTCATGGAGCCAAATCAATTCAGTCCCAATATCCGAGGCTAATGCGATCACCCCGTTCGTATTTCCCATTGAAGCAAAATCAATACTTCCGGAAGCTAATGCCTTGTTTGCATCCACACCAGAGTCAAACACGATAAAATTCGTTTCAATTCCTTTGTCTTCAAAATACTCTTCATATAGTCCTGAAGATAAAGCAACCATCTCGTCGTTCGGTACCCGTAAATAACCTATAGTGATTTCCTCCGGTTGATTAGCTACCGCTTCATCTTGGCTTGAACAGCCCGTTAAAGTTAAAGCCGCCATGCTTGTCATCAAAAACAAACTTTTTTTAAATATACTTGTTTTAAACATTTTATTCTTTTCCTTTCCAAAAAATAAATTTTCTTTCTAATAAGATAAACGTTCCATCCATTGCAATACCGGTCAACCCCATCAAAATTATGCCGACAAACATGACATCTGATTTCAAGTATCTTGAGGCATCGATAACCATCCAACCGATCCCGGATGTAGCAGCAGTCATTTCGGCCGCTACTAAAGTGGTATACGCAAAACCGCTGGCGGTCCGCACCCCGGTGAATATATCAGGCATGGCAGCTGGTAGGATAATTTTAAGAAAAACATCTTTCTGTGAAGCACCCAGCGATTTAGCACTTAGAATATAGTCGCGATTGATACTGCTCACAGCAGCTACACAGGCTATATAGATAGGTGCAAATGCTGCTAAAAATAATAACGTGATTTTTGATCCGTCTTCAATTCCCATCCATAAAATCAGTAAGGCATAATAAGCCAATGGTGGGATGGGACGATAAAATTGAACAATGGAATCGATGATTGCTCGGAACTTAGGGAAAAAGCCACTTAATAGCCCTAAGGGGATCGCTGTTATCACTGCTAAAAATAGTGACCCGAATAATCTTCTGAAACTGTCACCTAAATGCTGCCATAAGCTGATTTGGTTATAGCCCTCCTGCAGGATTTGAATAAATGCGTTCCACACTTCTTGAGGTGAAGGTAAAATATGCGACGATAGACCTTCAGCTTGAGTCGCTATTACCCAAACCAGTAATATGATCAGCCATGTTCCTACTGTTAAAGCACGTTCGAGACGAGTATGCATTTTTTGCCGATTCATTGTTTCCTCCGTAATAAAAAATTTACTGATACATAAAACGAAAAAGAAGAAAAATTCGTACAGAATTTTTCTTCTCAACATTTATTTAAGCAAAATTACAACTTGACATTTTATTTAAGCAAAATTATGATTTGTAACGATCGGTGTTCTGTTTTGTTTGACGTCATTGAAGTATTCGTACTCACTTATTCCAAGGAAAGAACCATCAATGTTATATGCCTTTGGAAAACCTAATTGCCCTAAGGCACGAACCATGTTATAACTGCGCTGACCTGAGCGGCAGTGTACATAAACCGGCTGGTCTTTAGGAATCTCATCCAAACGATCACGGAACTGACTTAAAGGAATATTGACTGCACCTTTAATATGACTCAGTGCGTATTCATCTTCCTCACGAGCATCGATGATCATTGCTTCATTTTCAACCAATTCTCTTACTTTTGTTACCGGTACTTTCTTGAATTCGCCATTGAGAATATTCAATCCTACCAGTACTGCATGATTGACAACATCTTTTGCTGTCGAGAAATGAGGGGAATAACTGAGTTCAAGTTCTTTCAATTGTTCCAGGTTCGCATTTAACATGATTGCTGTTGCTATCACATCGATCCGTTTATCCACATTACCTTTTCCAACTGCTTGTGCGCCCAAAATCTGACCAGATGGCACGGCAAAAATCAGTTTAAAGAATAAATTTTCTGCGTCTGGCATAATGCCAACTTTATCTTTTGGAATGATATAAGCAAAATCATAGTCGATATCGGCATTTTTCAGTTGTTTTTCATTTAATCCTGTGTTAGCTGCATTTATATCAAACATTTTCAAACTTGAAGATCCTATCACGCCTGTATTTAAATAGGTTCTACCATATACATGATCAGCTGCTGCACGCGCTTGTCGCTGAGCTGGACCTGCCAATGTCAATACCGTTTTTTTGTGTGTAAAGAAACAGGTACTTTCAATCGCGTCACCCACAGCATAGATAGCCGGATCAGTCGTTTGATAATGATGGTTGACTTTTATGGCTCCCGTCTTACCCAGTTCTAAACCAGCATCGACAGCTAACGTCGTTTCAGGACGTACACCAATAGCCATCACAACTGCTTGAGCCTTGACTTCTTTTCCTGATTGGAGGATGACACGGTCAGAGGCTATCTCTGTAACGCCATCTTCTAAAATTAAATCTACACCATTTTTCATGATTTCTCTGTTTATCATTTGGACCATGTCATAATCCATCGGTGCCATTACTTGATTTTGAGCCTCAATTATTGTGACTGCATAACCAGCTTTTTTAAGGTTTTCTGCTACTTCCAAGCCGATGTATCCTCCACCAACGACTGCTACATCTTTTACATTATTTGCTTTTGTGTAACTTGTTAAAGCTTCTACATCAGGAACAGTCTTCATCACAAAGACATGTGCATCATTAATACCTTTTATGCTTTGTGGCAGGATCGCTTTGGCTCCGGGAGATAAGAATAGTACATCGTAAGACTCAACGTAAGATTCTCCTGTTTCATGGTTTTTCACTTCAATTGTTTTATCTTCGCGGTTTATGCTCATTACTTCACTGTGCACACGAGCATCGATATTGTATTGTGTTTTAAATCCATCCGGGCACATCAAGACCAAATCTTGCGATTCTTTAACGTCACCACTTATATGGAAGGGAATACTGCAGTTTGAAAATGATACATAAGGTCCCTTTTCAAACATAATGATTTCTGCCTGTTCATCTAATCTTCTTACGCGAGCAGCAACGGATGCTCCTCCGGCAACGCCACCAACAATTAATACTTTTTTACTCATTATTAAATTCCTCCTGTGTTTGCTTTGTTCTCTGTTTACTTTGTTCTCTGGTTAATTTATTACCTGTTTAATTCATTTTCTCATGCGATGCGGTAATATGCAAACTTTTCCGGCAAATACTTTCATTCCGACGATACCACCTAATGTCATAGCTGCTAAGAAGAACCAGCCTGAGATCGAAAAACTGGAAATCGAAGCATACATCGCCCCAATATTACATCCCAATCCAAATCGTGAGCCAAATCCCAGCATTAATCCACCAAGTGCAAAATATCCGGCATCTTTCTTATTGAAATTAAAATCAAATTTAAATCGGTTGGCTAACAAGAACGCAATCGTACATCCGAAAAACAACCCGATATTACGAATGGTTCCTCCATCATTGAGCAGTCCTGCTTGAACTTTATCAATATGCGAGCCAAAATACTCGGCTGGTAAATGAATACCTAATTGTTCAAATATAGCGACATTCCATGTTAATAAGGCAGTAGACACGCCCCAGTTTTTGTTGGTTGTGACTAAAACGAACAAAGCTCCAAAAGCCAAAATCAAAGCGCCCAAAGTGAAACTCCATCTTTGTATGAAAAGCTTATGATATGTTTGATAGCTAAAGAATGGCGCTTGCTCATCAGAATTTAGAGGTTTTTCAAATTCCTCATAATCTCCTTTAGGATCCATGTACGTTCCTTCAGCTTTGCGTTTGTTTTCATATTTGACGATTATCCAATACAATACTCCCAATAAGCTTCCAACCAATAAGAGTGAGCCAAAATACCCCAGCACTTGCGGAAGATGTAATTGAATACCAAATTTACCAACAGTCGTAGCATCGACGACTTGTCTCATGAAATGTCCAGGCGAAGTCCCTATGACAAAAAAGATAAAGGCTATCAACGCTCTTCCTGAACCTTCTCCAAAGTCAGCAAGCGTACCCGATCCACAACCCCCAGCTAACATCATCCCCATACCGAAGATAAAACCACCAACAATGGTTGCAATATTAGTGAAATAAACGTTCGTTGTACCTGGTATGAAAGGTGCGCCATCAGCTGCAAGATACGCAGGCAATATCCCATTCTGTGCGGCCTGCCATTGTATACCCATAGTCACTAATGCTGTGACAAACAGTAAGAGCAGCACAGCCTTTGATAAACTTCCTTCACCTCTCATATAGATCCGTTTTATCCCTCCGGCAAAACCAAATCTTCCCCGGGTCAACGTGTATCCTAAAATAAGTCCGGCAAATAAATACAAAGGAAGACTAGCCGATAAAGAATTTAGATAACCGCTAAATAACGCCATCGTTATAACTAATCCAACGCCAAGTAATGGTTGAACATAAGAAACTGACTTTCTTTTCACTATCACACTTGATTGAGCCATACCCATACCTCCAAATAATAATTAGAAAATCGCAG
Organism: Alkalibacterium sp.; assembly: GCF_046484155.1. GTDB lineage: Bacteria > Bacillota > Bacilli > Lactobacillales > Carnobacteriaceae_A > Alkalibacterium. The sequence continues at coordinate 10,192 of NZ_JAWOBT010000123.1, read as the reverse complement.
ACAAGATATTAAGTAAACAATAACCTTTTACAATAAAGTGAATGTTTTCACTAATGAGTCCGTTATTTTCTTTATGTTTATAATAATACTCGATATTGTAAACGCTGTAAAATAGCATTTAAGAATGATTCCATACCTGTAAAGAATGGTATTGTGTCAGTCGATTCAATAAAAGCGCTTACTTTGTTGGTGTATTCACAATTAATTATTAAAAGATTGTGAATATATTATTAATGTTGGCATGTTGTTCCTATATATCCGTCATGGTATAGTTACTAAAGAATAGATTTATAAGAGAGAAAGTAGGAGTAACACGTGATGCTAGATTACCGTTATCAAACTTTTTTAATGGTTGCAAAAGAACTCAATTACACTAAAGCAGCAAAAAAATTATCGCTTAGTCAACCGGCTGTTACAAAACACATTCAATATATTGAAAACCATTTGAATATTAAACTTGTCAATTATCAAGATAGGCAGATAACCTTGACAGCTAATGGAAGATACTTAAAAATGAAAATAGAAGAATTGGAAGCGGAAATTGATGATATCAAGTTCCACCTATCAGGTAAAATGCCTGCGCCCCACTTTACACTAGGAGCTAGCCGAACGATCGGGGAGTACTATATTCCTTCCTATACAGAACTTCTGAACATTCCTGATCTGAAAATCGATTTAGTCGTCGACAATACCACCCAACTATTAAATCTACTCGAAGAAAACAAAATAAATTATGCTTTCATTTCTGGACCTATTGATAAAGATAAGTATTATACGCGCCCTTTTTACCGCGACAATGTGGTTCTCGCATGTTCGCCTGAACATCCATTAGCCGGTAAAACAGTAGCCTTAGCCGACTTATTTTCTGAGAACTTATTATCACGCGAACAAGGTTCTGGTGTGTGTGATAGTGTCGAACATTTTATGCTAAAGCAAGGACTGTCCTGTAAACAGTTCAAGCAGAAAACGCGTATCGGTAATATCGCCCTATTAAAAAATTACATTGCAGAAAACAAAGGCATTGGTTTTCTTTACGCTATTTCTATTCTCGAAGAACTTAATGATCAGACACTTGAAACAATTACGATCCAAGACGCCTCCCTCTATCAAGATTTTTATTTAGTGTGTGATAAAAAAAATTACAAAAAAAATGAAGTTGAAAAGATCATTCATTTATTCACAAAAAATTTAAATCCTTCCATCTAATTGAAGCCCTATTAAGTTTAATGGGTTCTAAACTTTGCTCTCTACTCTATTCGACATAGATAAGCACTCATCGATCTGTTTCAAATGACCTGCAGCGTACGAATGAAAAGAGAAAAACAAAAAATGCATTCACTGGCCGTTTATAATTCAGCCAGTGAATGCATTTTTTTATTCTGACGTTACTCAACGCATACTCTTATAGAGCTCTTCGTTTTCCACTCTGGTTCTATTCCTATTCTTCAGGCATAATAATCGCAAGAATAATATAAAGAAGAATATTAGATGGGATTATTATAAATAAAAGCCTTACAGCTAGTGACGAAATGCCAAAGAATTCGGCGATCCCTCCACATACGCCTGAGATGATGCGATCTGTCGAGGATTTCCTTAATTTTTTACCGTCCATTGATACGCCTCCTTTAATCATTTGTTAAGTATAGTCTAACGGAAAGTTCCCTATTAATCTAACACGACCCCTTTACTTGAATTCTTTTCTCCTGAGCCCCCAGGCAGTCACTATGCCTAACAGTATGGCGATTACAATGACTATCCACGATTCATAGGGTGTCTCTCTCCCAATCAAGCCTCCAGTGTTTATGCCAAACAGACTGAAAATTAATGTCGGGACCGAAATAACCAGTGCCCAAGTCTGCAAATATTCCATGATCGTATTGAGCTTGTTGTCGATGCTGTCTGAAAGGAGTCCACTCGATACGATAACGACCTCCTGTTCCAAGATCGTTAATTGAAGCTGTACCTCCGGTAGTGACCCCTCAAAGTTAGAGTTTTAGTTATGCAACTAATTGGCCGGCATGAATCTGGTATTGCACCGGGCTCATGCCGGCCAATCATTGTTTAATGCGCTCATTGCTGTAGTATTGGGCGCAACATATTTGTTCCGAGTGTCATTAAGAAGCGGATAGAGCTGGAAATCTCATTTTTCATGGGACAGATTCCGCCAACCGAAACAGCTCTTTCAGCAATTATTTTTCTTTGGTAGCCAGGATGATTCTTTTTAAAATTTCATGAGACACTTGAATATATTCTTGCCCAATTTCATCTAATTTAATTGTATCTAAAAAAATAAATAAATTGTATGCGCTAAAATTTTTCTTACCAGGGCGCGGATATAATTCAGTTTTTAAGTCCACAAATTTCTTATCAAGGAATTCTTCTTTATGGCAGCTCAAGTAATTTACTATCCGTGCTGCTTCGCTAGGGAAAAAATATTCCAGAAAGAACCAACTAATAAATTCACGACGGAAATCAAGTAAGCTGAAATTTTTATATTTACCGTACTTGAGATCCCGTTTTAATTCTTTTCTTATTTTCCATTCTTCTTTCGATAGTATTAACAGGTTAAGAATTTTTTTTACTTCCATAGGTTTGAGTGGAAGGTAATCCATATTAATCTTTTGAATCAAATCTTCTAATACTTCTATGTCTTCATCATCATACAAAAATGCATCTTCATCCAAAGCATCTTTATGTTCCTCTCTCCAGCTACCATCACCTGAGGCTAGTAAACCTCTAATGATATCTTCATAGTGAGTGATTGGTGGCATTGTATAAGGAAAAGTTACATAAGACTCTAAAATCCTTTCCCCAAAAGTAACTTTATCTGTTCTATTCGGATTTTCTACATCAATTGCATATAAATTCTTGGAAGCTAAAGCTAAGCACACAGATTCAAGGTTAAGCGGTATTATAAAGTTTATTGATTCGTACTCTTGATTAGACTTGAATAAATCTAAAGACTCAAATAATTGAACGATACTTTCTTCTGAACATCGATCTATATGGTCGACCATCACAACAATTCTATCGTTAGAATCCTTTATCCATATTTTAATCAAGTCATTTAAGCTATTTTTCACTTCTTCTCTAGTTCCTAGGCGGCTTTCATAATTGGGATACTTTACTTTTGTTTTTAACTCATCGTATGTTGAATTAGAGAATAAGGTATTAGTTTTTTTGAATATTGGAATTGCAACTTTATAAATAAAGAAAGTTGCAATTGACGATAAACCCAGTAAAGAAGCGGCAACAAATTCACTATCGGTAACAATATTTATATTGAATACCCAGATTATAAAATAAATAAAAAATGTCAGTAAAGTGGCTAGTAGAGTAGCTAGTAGAAGCACAGACCATTGTTCTTTAAATTCCCTGAGTATAATATGTTTCCAATATTGTTTTTTTGCTGTAAAACCTCTTTCTTCTTTAAATTTGTTGAAAAGTTGTTTTAGCAATGAAAACCAAATCTTTTCTTGCTCATTGTATTCTGAAGCGTTAAACCTTACAACATGAACTTGGTTAATTTGTGATTGAACTAGATCATCTTTTTTTATATTGTATTTTAGCATTTCGGTTTCAATCAAATCTAAAAAGGTAGATCTACCTTCCCCCCAAGAGTTATAAATGCCAATAGTTAAGTTGGAATTTATTCTTTTATCCATTAGGGTTCTAGTAAGAGCTTTAGCATGTTGGTGACGAGATGGGGTTGGGATAAAAGTTCCTTTATTAATAGTAATCATCACTTGGGTTCTGTAATTTTGGTTTCCTGCAGTTACATCGAAATCAACAGTTACTGTATTACCGATTTTTTTACCCTTCGGAGACCAAAAGAATATTCTAGTTTCAGGGTCAAAAATTGCGTTGTCTAGAGAACTCACCATAGAGTAGTCCAAAACATTTCCAGCACCGTCACGGTCTTTAAATTTGAACGAGCCACTTTCTTTATCCTTCCATTTAAAACAAGGTCCAAATTGTGTGTCATGAGAAAAAGATAGTGGTTGTCCTGCCTCAATTATCACCGATTTTTCACCTAAATTTTTAAACTTCAAATAAACCAACCTCCATAATGTAAATTTCAAATTTAATTACTTATCTTCAAGGAAGGGTTATAATTATCTATAAACCTTCTAGGTGCTTAAAAGCGGGTTGCTTTTATGAACTTAGAATTTGAATGTAACTTTTACGGGATTTTTAAAGGAATAGTAAAAAAATTTAGATAAACGTGTTATAGAATTTCGAATAAATAAAAAACTTAATTTAGCTCGGGTGTTTATTAACGAAGGCTATTACGCCATACTCTTATAGGGCTCTTCGTTTTCCACTCTGGTTCTATTACTATTCTTCAGGCATAATAATCGCAAGAATAATATAGAGAATTAAATTAGACGGGATTATTATAAATAAAAGTCTTACAGCTAGTGACGAAATGCCAAAGAATTCTGCAATACCTCCACATACGCCTGAGATGATGCGATCTGTCGAGGATTTCCTTAATTTTTTACCGTTCATTGATATGCCTCCTTTATTCATTTATTAAGTATAGTTTAACCGAAGCTCGCCTATTATTCTAACACGACCCCTTTACTTGAATTCTTTTCTCCTGAGCCACCAGGCAGTCACTATGCCTAACAATATCGCAATTAAAATGACTATCCACGATTCATAGGGTGTCTCTCTCCCAATCAAGCCTCCAGTGTTTATGCCAAACAAACTAAAGATCAAGGTTGGGATCGAAATGACCAGTGCCCATGTCTGTAAATATTCCATAATCGTATTGAGTTTGTTATCGATACTATCCGAAAGGAGTCCACTCGTCGATTCAATGAGATCTTTATATAAGTGAATGCGGAAATGAGCTTTCTTTATAGCTAACCGGATATCTTCTCTGTAATTTACACTCAAATTCATTTTTACCAAGGGATGGTTCAAGAAACGACTCAAGCTTTCTTCATAAGAATCCAGTCGACTTGACACGATAACGACTTCCTGTTCCAAGGTCGTTATTTGCAGCAGCACCTCCCGATCCGCTTTTACTTTAGCTATATTCTCCACCTCCACAATCCGATCCTGGAGATTATCCAGCACAAATGACAGCTTCGTGTATTCTTCTATAATTTTATCGTATATATAACTTATGGGTGATACGGCTCTGTCTATTGCTGCCACGGCTTGTTCGTGCTGGTTTTCTTCAGTCCAAACAAGGGTCACTCTCGGCGTGAAATAACTCGTAAGTGAATCAATCGCCTTATTCAAGCTGGAGAAATCTGAATCTTCCCAAAGAGGAATGTGCAGGATAAATCCTTCTTCATTCAAGTGCGTGTAATATGAGTGAAAGCTGGCCATCTCTTTTTCATTTTTCAGTTCAAAAAAGCGTAAAGGCAAGCCTAATTCATTCATCAGCCTTTGACGTTCCGAAGACGTTGGGTTGCTCAGCACCATCCAGTCGCTTTGGACCTGCGCTTCCATTCTTTGTCCTTTTGTAAGCATCTGTTGTCCTCACCTTCTTAAACTGAGATCTATTTATGCATTTCTTTTGTGTCATTGATTATGTATAATCCTATCTCCATGCAGTATCTTTAGCTATAGCATACTCTTCAAAACGCAAAACGTCATCTTTTTTGTACGTACTAATTTCCCAACGGACTATAATCGTTTTTTTAGTGAAAATAAGGTAAACTCTAGGTAACTTCATATTATTTAGACGAAAGGTGGGAAGTGTCAGCATAGTCTGACGCGACTTTATGCTTTTATCTGGCTCACTTATGTTAGCTTTTGTCATGATCCATTTTTTCTCCATTCATTTGAAATTTAAAAGAATTGGCTTGCGCCGTTTCATCTCTTTTGCCGCTGGTGTCGAGATTGCCTACGTCTTCGTGAATTTATGGCCTCAAGTCGCGCAAACTCAAGAAATCGCCGAGCAAGAAATTCACTGGTTAGAAGGACACGCCATGCAATATGCTATATATATAGTTGCTCTTAGTGGTTTGGTGTTCATTTATACATTTGACCGTCTCATTGCGCGTGCGTATGAAGTCGAAGATCTTCAAGCACCTAACGTCATTGAATCTGCTCTCTTTTGGGCAGATATCGGTTTCTTCTCAAACTATAATATGATGATGGGTTACTTGCTGACGTACACTGAGAATGTGGATACGTCTCTTCTCATCTTTTTCCTTGCCTTCTCGCTTCATTTTATAACCAATGACTGGAGTCTCCGCTTTCACCATGAAGAGGCCTATGACCATTACGGCAGATATTTCCTGTCTTTTAGCATTTTTATCGGATTTGTCATCGGTCAATGGACCGATTTTCCAGAATACTTCATCGGAAGTGTGGAAGCTTTTGTGACAGGAGCCATGACGTTAAACGTAGTGAAACACGAACTTCCTTCTGAACGAGAAGGTGATCTGGAAGGTTTCTTAGTTGGCGTTGTAAGTGCAAGTCTTCTATTTGCCCTGATATAAAAGGCATGACCAGAATAAGAATTCTGATCATGCCTTTTCCATTAAAGATACTTCTTCAGTTCACTTATATCCCCGATCAGGATATCTGCTTGTTTGAGTTCTTCTTCCTGGCCAAATCCGTAGGAACAGCCAATCGCATAGGTCGAGTCCAGCTCCGCCACTTTTAGATCCTGTTGTCTATCTCCGACAACCACATAATCGGCTGGATACTTGTCTTTCAGGCCTTCGACTATTTCCTTCTTGGACTTTTTAAAATCATACATTTCCGTGCAGTACATATCCGTAAAATATTCTTTCAAATCAAACATCTCGGCATGCGATTCCATGTAATCAATGGAACAGTTACTCAAAAAGATCAGCGTGTATTTTTCGCTCAAATACGCCAGTGTATCCAGTGCGCCCGGATATAAATAGGCTTCATGCTTGCTGATTTTATCCGCCATTGTCTGTCCGATGATTGCCGACGCTTCAGTTTTATAGGGTTCTTCCAAATGGGGCATAAACAACTCCCACATCTCTTTTTTACTATAGCCTAGAAAGCGTGTAATTTCATTATCCTGAAACTTCTTTTCAGGGGCTTTGTCATGGTCCACTAGATAGTCGTAGGCTTTCATGAAGGCGGGAATATAGATTTTGCTGCTGTCATGAAGGGTTCCATCGTAATCAAGGATGATGGTCTTCACATTTTTTAAGCGTTCCATTAAGAAAGCTTCTTCAACAAGTTTGCCATTTCTATAGCGCCAACAGCTACATCAGAGCCTTTATTGCCGGCTTTTGTTCCAGCGCGTTCAATAGCCTGTTCGATCGTGTCGGTTGTCAGCACTCCAAACATCACGGGTACTCCCGTACTGTCAGCTGCTGAAGAGACGCCTTTAGCTACTTCTGAACACACGATGTCGTAATGTGATGTTGCGCCTCTTATCACTGCGCCCAAAGTAATGATGGCATCATAACGCTTGGAGCCCGCCATTTTTTTAGCGACCAGCGGAATCTCATACGCGCCGGGGACCCAGGCGACGTCGATATCTGAATCCTCTACCCCATGTCTTTTTAGTGTGCCGATTGCTCCTTCAAGTAATCTCGACCCGATAAAATCATTGAACCTCGCTACCACGATCCCTATTTTCAAATCTTTTGCAATCAACTGTCCTTCGATTGTATTCATTATTGTCATCCATTCCTTCCAGTTTGTATTTGTTTTTTGTATTTAAACTAGTCTACTTCCTACCTTAAAGATCTAAATAATGACCGAATTTTGCTTTTTTGGTAGAGAGATAGTATCTATCTTCGTCATGTATTTCACTTTGAATGGGGATCCTATTTTCTATTTTCAACCCATATCTATCAAGCGTAGATATTTTCAGGGGATTATTTGTCATCAGATTCAAACGGTTGACACCTAAGTCGTCAAAAATTTGTTTGCATTCATAATACTCTCTCGCATCAACAGGTAACCCAAGTAACAGGTTAGCTTCGATCGTATCATGCCCCTGATCCTGCAATGCATAAGCTTTGATTTTATTGACCAGCCCGATGCCTCGACCTTCCTGACGCATATAGATCAAGACGCCCCGGCCTTCTTCCGATATTTTAGTCAAGGCCGTATCGAGCTGCTGCCCGCAGTCACATTTTTTTGAGCCGAAGACGTCGCCGGTCAGACATTCTGAATGAATACGGCATAATACCGGTTCACCGTCGGACACATCTCCTTTGACTAAAGCGACATGATGTTCACCGGTGAATTTATGCTGGTAAGCATAAATATCAAAATCGCCGTATTTAGTGGGCAGTTTAGCTTTTGATTCTCTGAAGATGAGCTGTTCATTTGCTTTTCTGTACTCGACCAAGTCGGTGATCGTTCCGATTTTCAACTGGTGTTCTTTGGCAAGTTCGATCAGGTCATCTCTTCTGGCCATCGAACCATCGTCATTCATGATTTCGCAGCATAGGCCTGCAGGTTTAAGTCCTGCCAAACGCATCAAGTCGACCGTTGCTTCGGTATGACCGGTTCTTGCCAATACCCCTCCGTCGACCGCTTCCAGCGGAAACATATGTCCCGGTCTTTTGAAGTCCTCAGGTCGACTGTTCTCTTTGACTGCTTTGACGGCTGTCATTGATCGTTCCATCGCGGATATCCCTGTCAGGGTATCTTTATAATCGATAGAAACGGTGAAAGCGGTCGTATGATCATCGGTATTGTATAAGCTCATTTGAGAGAGACCCAGTTTTTTTGTGTAATCTTTCGTCATGGGCATACAGATCAAGCCGCGTGCATATTTAGTCATGAAGTTGACATTTTCAGGTGTTGCAAATTCAGCGGCACAAACGATGTCTCCTTCATTTTCTCTGTCCTCATTATCGACGATGATCACGTTTTTCCCTTGTTTTAAATCTTCTAATAGGTCTTCGATTTTATCAAACATCTATTCACTCCTATCTTTTTATGAAAAGCCGTTATTCTTTAAAAGTGCTTCTGTTAATGGATTTTTTTTGACGTCTTTTTCCGGAGATAAACCTAATAATTTTTCGACATATTTCCCTATTAAATCGACCTCTAAATTCACCTTGTCGCCGGTCCTATGCTTGAGGAGTGTCGTTTCTTCAGCGGTATGCGGGATGATCGAAACTTTGAAGTCCGTATCGGATACTGCCGCTACCGTCAAACTGATGCCGTCGATGGCGATCGAGCCTTTTTCGATAACATAGCGCAGCACATCCGGACTCGCCTGAATCGTCACCCAGACCGCATTATCATCTTTTCTATACTCGGAGATGACGCCTGTTCCATCGATGTGGCCACTCACCATATGTCCGCCCAAACGGGTTTGTAAATTCAGTGCCCGTTCAAGATTGATTTTACTTCCGCTGGACATATCACCTAAAGACGTCCGGTTCAGTGTTTCCGACATCACGTCGACGGTGAATGAGTGATCCGTCATGCTCGTGACGGTCAGACAGATACCGTTGGTCATGATGCTGTCTCCGATTTTTGTGTCTTCCATGACCTTATTGGCTTTGATCGTTATCTCGCTTGATTTAGCACCTTTTTTTATGTTCTTTAGTTCGCCGATTTCTTCTACAATACCTGTAAACATTTAGCTTCCCTCCTGAATATAACCTTCTATAAATAAATCTTCATTAAGTTGTGTGATCTGCATCGATGTAATAGCGAACGCGTCTTTCATTGTTTCCACGCCCCGACCCATGATTGGAGAGATGGCGTTTGCGCCCCCGATGATTTTTGGTGCGATATAAATGTTCACTTTGTTTACAATGCCGGCTTCTAAAGCAGCCGCATTCAGTGTGCCGCCACCTTCAAGCAGGATACTGTCTATCCCTTTTTCCCCAAGTAAGACCAGGGCTTTTTTCAGGTCTACTTTTCCATTACGCTCAGGAACGATCATGATCTCGACACCTAACTCTTTCAGTTGTTTTCTTTTACTTATTGGTGCTTTTTTTGTCGTGATGATCAGCGTTGCCGCCTCGTCCTGATCCATTAAAATCTTGGATTCAAGCGGGATACGCAGCTGGCTGTCCAGTACGATCCGCGTTGGATCAGTGTAACCAGGTACACGGCAGGTCAGGAGGGGATCGTCTTTCAATACGGTTCCTATCCCCACCATGATGCCCGAAAGATACCCTCTTAAATGATGCGCATGTTCTCTCGACTGCTCGGATGAGATCCATTTAGAATCCCCTGTCCCTGTCGCGATCTTGCCATCTAA
>NZ_JAWOBT010000110.1:0-10039 GCF_046484155.1 Alkalibacterium sp. | reverse complement strand
CTGCTCCTCCACTTGATCCTCCTGCATTCAAGTCAGTGTTATAGGGGTTTCGTACAGGCCCAGATAAATCTGAATGTGTAATATTCGTAAATCCGAATTCCGGTACATTTGTTGAGCCGATAGGAATAAAACCGGCCTTGATCAGTCGATCAACAAAATGGCTGGTACGGACTGCTTTATTGTCTTTTAATAGTTTTGAACCGGATCTGGCTGGTTCACCCTCTAAGTTTTGTCCGAGTTCTTTTAACAGGACAGGAACACCCCCAAAGATTTTGCCGTTCCAATTTTGGTTTGACGCTTCCTGCAGCGCTTTTTCTTTTCGTGTACTAATTACGGCATTCAACAGTGGATTACTGCTCTTGATTTCTTGAAAGCTGGATAGTATCAGTTCCTCAGAGGACAACAATCCATTTTTGATTTGTTCGGCATAGTATAGCCCATCTTTAGTGCGGTCGATTGTATTTATCATTATTTCTCCTCGTCTCATAGTGGTTTAAAGAAAGTATATCAATAGATGAATATAAGCCCAACTCATATTCGAAATGAATAAATACATCTGTATTATAAGAATCGTGGAGGTTGAATTATACCTATGGTTTAGGCATCGCTACAAAAGGACATGAATAGAAACCAAGTACCGAATTATATTATAATACAAAATTGTTTATTTATAATAAAGATAAACACTGGTTTAATCATCTATTCGAGAGTTGAAATTGAATAGATTAAGTATTTTGGTCTGCTTTTTCATTAAATTTTGATTTAAATTCAGGGAATTGCTATGATTTTTTAAGTAATAGGAAGGGGAAACGAAAATATGAATGGGTCATTGAAATTGAAAAGTGTATTTTTAGGAAGTGTAGTGCTTCTCGCAGCGTGCAACTCGAATGGGACAGGAGCAGCAGAAGATTCGAGCGATAATTGGGATAAGATAAGAGAAGAGGGTGTCATTCGCGCAGCTACATCAGGTACATACTTTCCTAATTCTTACCATGATGCAGATACGAATGAATTGACTGGTTTTGAAGTGGAGATCCTTAAAGAAGTTGGGGAACGTTTAGATCTGGAAGTAGACTTCACTGAAATGAATGTTGATGGTATGCTGACTTCATTGAACAGTGAACAGATTGATGTAGCGGCTTTAAGTATAAGTCATGCAGGAGAGAATGCAGATCGTTACAATTATACTACGCCATACAAATACTCCTATATGTCAATGATTGTACGTGAAGAAGACAACTCGGGTATCAATGAAATGGAAGATCTTGATGGTAAACGTGCAGCTGGAGCCGCAACCACTACATACATGAAAATAGCGGAACAATACGGTGCTGAATTAGTTATTTATGATAATGCAACTAATGACCAGTACTTGTGGGATGTTGCAAACGAGCGAACGGATCTCATTGTTAATGATTTCTATGGACAGAAAATGGCATTGACCGTATTTCCTGATATCCCCGTACAAATTCATGAAGAACTTTTCTTTAATCCAAGCTATACGAACTTTTCTTTGAAATTAGGAAACGACACTTTGACTGAACAAATCGATCAGTCTTTACAAGAAATGCACGAAGATGGCACATTGAGTGAATTATCTGAACTATTTTACTATGGTGAAGATGTAACAGTTGAGCAGGATTTTGATGTCATGACCATCGAAATCGAGGACTAGATAGTGCAGTCTATACAATGGCAATATATATTCGATCCCGAATTAGCTCTAGAATCTCTTCCTTTCATTTTAAGAGGCGTTCCTTATACACTCGGTATCGCACTGACAAGCACGATGCTTGGGATAGTAATTGGCATGATACTTGCGCTAATGCGATTGTCAGAATTTAAAGTTTTACGATGGGCAGCTCGACTGTATATTTCTTTTATGAGAGGAACACCTACATTAGTTTTTCTGTTTCTAATATATTTCGGACTTCCTTTTGCGGGGATTCAATTTAACGCACTAACCTCTGCTATTATTTGTTTCAGCTTAAATGCTGCCGCCTATATTTCTGAAATACTCCGTTCTGCACTATCTTCTGTTGCCAAAGGACAGTGGGAGGCGGCAGCCGTTTTGGGCTTGAATCCATACGTAACAATGAAAAAAATCATTTTACCGCAAGCAGTTCGGATAGCTATCCCCCCATTAAGTAGTGTATTGCTGGATGTAATAAAAGGGACGTCACTCGCCGCTATGATAACGGTGAACGAAATCTTTCAAAACGCCAGGATAGTAGGTGGAAGAGAGCACGATTATATGACCATGTATATTTTAGTTGCGCTGGTTTACTGGGTAATCTGTAGTATATTCAGTCTGCTGCAGGATTATCTGGAACAAATTTCTTCTAGATATATAATTAATTAAAAAATTTATTTACTAGTATACCTTTCTAGCCCTGTTCATAACATGAAAAATCCGATAGATAAAAGCAACTCCTGACACTATACTTAAATAGTGTCAGGAGTTGCTTTATGTTTTGGGATATGGACTAAAGGGTTTCGTAATCTTTTTATGCAAAAGTGTAATTAAATATTTTTGTTCTTCAATTGTTCCAGCATGTCTGTCGTCATTTTTTCTAAATCGAATTGAGGTGAGAATCCCCATTCTTCTTGAGCTGCACTTGTATCGATGGCATTTGGCCATGATTCTGCGATGGCTTGTCTGACCGGATCTACATCATAAGTCAGTTTGAACTCTGGGATGTGTTTTTGGATCTCGCGCTCAATATCTTCAGGTGCCACACTCATCGCACTGACGTTATAGGCGTTGCGATATTTGAGCTGCTCACTTGGGGCTTCCATTAGCTGAATAATTAAATCAACAGCGTCAGACATATACATCATATCCATGTATGTCCCTTTATCTATGAAAGAAGTGTAGGCGTTATTTTTCAATGCTTCAAAATAAATGTCCACGGCGTAATCTGTCGTTCCGCCGCCTGGTAAAGTTTCGTGAGAAATCAATCCAGGGAAGCGAACACTGCGGGTATCCACACCAAATTTCTGGAAGTAGTAATCACCGAGTAATTCGCCACTTACTTTCGTTACACCGTACATCGTCGTCGGACGTTGAATAGTGACTTGAGGTGTCTGGTTTTTGGGTGTTTCAGGGCCAAATGCGCCGATAGAACTTGGGGTGAAAAATTTCAAGTTGTATTCACGAGAAATTTCTAGAGCATTAAGTAATCCGCCCATATTCAAATCCCAGGCAAGTTTCGGTTTTGCTTCAGCAACGGCTGAAAGTAAGGCAGCGAGATGGATAAAGGTATCCACTTCATATTTTTCGACTAATGCTTTCATGCGGTCCACATCAGTTACATCGAGTTGTTCAAAAATTCCATCAGTTACGACTTTAGAATCTTTGGGTTCTTTGATATCTGTTGCAACAACATTATCTTTTCCATGTAATTCTCTTAGTTTCATAGTCAGCTCAGAACCGATTTGTCCTAAAGCTCCAGTAATTATAATTTTCTTCACAAAAAATCCTCCGACAGTTTCAAATTTTTAAAAATAAGAGAAGAAAGAGAAAGAACAAGTGTGTTCATTTCTCTTTCACTCTTTGTTGTTTAGTTAGCTGATGACGTTTAATTCTTTTCCGACTTTTTCGTATGTTTCCAGCACCTGATCTAAGTGATCTTTGGTGTGAGCAGCACTAGGCATATTTCTCACTCGACCCTTGCCGCGAGGCACAGTAGGGAAGACGATCGATTTAGCATAGATGCCTTCTTCAGTCAGACGTTTAGAAAAACTTTGAGTCAGTTTTTCTTCACCAAGAATACATGGGGTGATCGGGGTTTCTGAATTACCGATATTAAAGCCTAATTTTTTGAGTCCTTCTTTAAGGTAATGTCCATTTTCCCACAGACGTTCATTTTCTTCAGTAGAACTAGACATGATATCGATGGCTTCAATACATGCAGCACAAGCTCCAGGTGTTAGTGACGTTGAGAATAAGAAAGGACGTGCACGGACTTTCAACCAGTCGATGAGATTTTGTGTGCCGGCAACATAACCACCGACGACACCGACGGCTTTAGACAAGGTTCCCATTTGGAAATCGATTTTGTCTTGTAAACCAAAATGCTTGACTGTTCCAGCGCCTTTGCCCATAACGCCTGATCCGTGGGCATCGTCGACATAGGTGATCAAGTCAAATTCTTCGGCAATTTTAACAATATCTGGAAGATTAGCGACATCGCCATCCATTGAGAAGACACCGTCAGTAATGTACATTACTTTTTCATATTGACCACTTTCTGTGGCTGCTTTTGCTTTGGCGCGTAGATCATCCATATCCTGGTGGTTCACACGGATAACTTTAGCCCCTGACAGACGGCACCCATCAATAATTGAAGCGTGGTTGAGCTCGTCTGACAAGATAGCGTCATGTTTATTCATGACAGCTGAAATAGCCCCCATGTTACAGTTGAATCCGGATTGGAAAGCAACAGCGGCTTCGGTTTGCTTGAATGCGGCAATTTTAGTTTCTAGTTCCTCGTGAATCGTTTGTGTACCGTTGATGGTACGAACTGCACCAGCGCCGACACCGAATGTCTCTGTGGCTTCGATCGCCTTAGCTTTTAAGCGTTCGTCATTCGCAAAACCCAGATAATTATTGGAAGACATATTGATCAATTTTTTTCCATTGATCATGATCTCTGCGCCATTAGGACCTTCAAGGACATCTATTTCGTTATAAAGACCGTTATCTTTGAGTTCTTTCAAGTTTTCTTCTAAATAGGTATTCAATTTTTGACTAGTCATGAAATCTCTCCTTTTGTAATGTGTTCAGAATCCTCATGTTTAATTTTACCACTCTTTTAAAAAATCGTATAGTAATCCTGAAGATTATTGGAGGATTCTTATCGTCTCTTAGTCAAAATACCTTCTTATTTAAAAGATTTATGCTAAACTAATCTATATAACTAACAAGAACTGGAGTGAAAAACTGATGAGAATGATCGATTTGATTGACAAGAAACAACATAATCAGGCTTTAACAGAGGATGAAATTAAATGGATGATAACAAACTATACGTCAGAAGTTATTCCTGATTACCAAATGAGTGCGATGGCAATGGCCATTTACTTTAATGGCATGAATAATGAGGAACGCAGTGCTTTGACTATGGCTATTGTTGAATCGGGTGAACAAATCGATTTATCTTCCATAGAAGGAATCAAAGTTGATAAACACTCAACTGGGGGCGTAGGTGACACTACGACACTGGTTTTAGCGCCATTAGTTGCCAGTGTCGGCGTACCTTTTGCGAAAATGAGTGGACGTGGACTGGGTCACACGGGTGGAACGATCGATAAATTAGAAGCCATCCCGGGATTTAACGTTGAAGTTTCTCAGGAAAGATTTGTCGAATTAGTCAATAAAAACAAAGTGGCTGTCGTTGGACAATCGGGTAATTTAACTCCCGCAGATAAAAAGCTGTATGCCTTGCGTGATGTCACGGGTACAGTAGAATCGATTCCACTGATAGCAAGTTCGATTATGAGTAAAAAAATAGCCGCAGGTGCGGATGCTATTGTATTAGATGTTAAAATAGGCGCCGGTGCGTTTATGAAGAACGTTGAACAAGCGAAAGAATTGGCTGAAACAATGGTGAATATTGGTGAGGCTGTCGGTAGAAACACTATGGCTGTTATATCCGATATGAGCCAGCCACTGGGTAATGCCATCGGTAATGGCCTGGAAGTGAAAGAAGCGATCGATACGCTTAAAGGAAATGGGCCCGCAGACTTAACGGAACTTTGCTTGGTTTTAGGTAGTCAGATGGCTTATTTAGGCGGAGTCGGTTCTTCTCTGGAAGAGGCAAGAGCTAAACTCGAAGCAAACCTGCACAACGGCAAAGCTTTGGACGTGTTCAAAACATTTGTGGATGCACAGGGCGGCGACGCTGCAGTTGCTGATGATCCAGAAGGTGTTCTACCGAAAGCCAAATATTCACAAGATGTTCTAGCTGAAGAATCCGGTAAGGTTTCTGAAATCGTCGCCGATCAGATCGGTATCGCTGCGATGATGCTGGGCGCTGGTCGTGAAACAAAAGAAAGTGACATCGATTTAGCTGCAGGGATATATATGCACAAAAAAATCGGAGATGCTGTCGAAAAAAATGAAGCATTAGTGACGGTTTATTCCAATAAAGAGATCAAAGAAGAAGTAATAACTAAAATCTTAGACAACATTAAACTGGCAGAGTCTGCTGAAGTACCGACACTGATTCATGAAATCATTCAATAAGAGAAACCTTGAAAGGTAATACGAAGGAGAAGCGATTGGATACGTTCGGTATCTGGCGCTTCTCTTTTATTTTTGCAGATAAAGGTATGCTATACTGATGTGATAACTTTTTCGAAGAATTCAGAAAGGAGAAAGGTAGATGAGAAAGGAATCGATCCTTAATGGAATGAAGGCGAGCATGCCGATCATGGCAAGTTATCTCGGCTTGGGAATTGCCTGTGGTATTGTTTTATATGATGCCGGATTCAATGTGTTGGCTATCTTTCTCATGAGTAGTCTTGTATATGCGGGAGCTGCTCAGTTTTTAGCAGGAAGTATGATAGCCTTAGGTGCGACAGTTCCCTCAATCATATTGATGGTCTTCTTCTTGAATTTGAGACACGTTTTGATGTCGGCAAGCATTGCTAAATACGTCAAAAAGAAACCGCTAAGCTATTTAAGTATCTTTAGTCATACGCTATCCGATGAATCATTTGGTATCAATTACTCCAAGTTTCAGAAGGATGACTGGACAACGAACGAGGCCCTGTTCACCAATCTTTTCAACTATTCGGCCTGGGTAGTGAGCACGGTATTAGGTGGGATTATTGGAAGTCAGGTCACCATTAACACACTGATCATGAATTATGCTTTGATCGCGATGTTTTTATGTATGATGGTGCTGCAGTTCGTTTCAAAAGAACACATTATCGCTGGGGTTGTCGCTGTCGTGCTGTCCGTCTTGCTTACGATACTGCTTAAACACAATATCGCTTTGGTTTTAGCGACGATCATTGCGTCTTTTGTCGGTTATTATATAGAAAATAGAACCGTTGAAAAAGGAGTGAGGATCGATGACTAGTCAAATAGGGTTGCTGATTTTAGGAATGGCCATAGTTACTTATATTCCGAGGTTTTTACCGATCTTACTTTTGAGTAAAAAAGAGATTTCTCCGTCATTCAGTCGCTGGATGTCATATATCCCTGTTTCGATCTTTGCATCTTTAATAGCTTCGGACATATTTTTTTGGGAAGGTTCTTTTTCGTTACAGCCGCTTAGTAACATCAAACTCATTCCATCTGTGCTTGTCTTGATCGTAGCCTATAAAACAAAAAGTTTGCTCTGGTCCATGATCACAGGTGTGCTTGCAATGACTTTGTTCTGGATGTTGTAAAAAGAGAGTTTTAAAGTGGCATGAATTGTTTACAAAAAAACGAAAAAAAGTCATGATTAATTTCATGACTTTTTTTCGTTAATGATGAATAGAAGGTTCTTTCAATATTCTTTCGCCTAAAGAGTTGGCCCATTCTTCTGTCCAGCAGAATGAATAAGGCACACCGTATTTTTTTCTGAGATTTTTATACCTTTCCATCCGTGCCCAAGACCAGGAAACGATACCGATAACTAAAAGGTATAGGGGGCCTAAAAGGATGGACTGATAGGTATGTCCATATTCGTGGACCGACAGTCGGTCACACTGTTCTTTCAAACGGTTTTCATCGTTTTGGGTGCGTATTAGCAATTTATCTTCACGATCATTCGGCGTGAAGATAAATAAGCCGAGAGAAATCCCGTTGAACGATGACCACTTGGTCCGGATGCTTCCATGATAAAAATCATGGGGTGCCCTAAAATAAAAGAGGAACAAGGCGAATCCCAATGACGTCTGGAAAAATCCCCAAGTCAATTGAATAAGTATATATAAGGGGATCCACGCATAGATAAACAGTAAATGGGTTAAGTTTGAACGATTCATAAGCAGCCTTCTTCAGTTGAAATCAGATTATATTTTTTAACGAGTTTCCGAGCGAAAAGCATAGCTGGATTTGTCAATATTTCTAGCTTCACACCACTGTGCAGCAGACCCCGAAATGATTATATCCGTCTTTCTTAACTCATCAATAGATTCTGCGCCGAGTAAAGTCATGATGCGTTTGATTTCTTCTTTCCAATGATTAATGGTCAGAATTGCGTCATCCACATCATCCAATGCCATATGCATGATTTGACTCGAAAGCCCGTTGATCGAAGCGCCGAGTGCTAATGACTTAACGATTTCCATCGGCCGTCTGATGCCTCCAGAAGCGATGATCGAAGCCAGTTTGACACTTTCTTGTGCTTCAAGAAGAGAGACGACTGTGGATTGTCCCCATTCTTCAAAATCATCCAATTTAAAGTCTTTTCTGCGGTAATTTTCTATTTTAGCAAAGTTGGTGCCGCCTTTTCCGCTTATATCGATAAGTTTAACACCGATAGATTCGAGCAATGCCACTGTTTCTCTAGACATGCCAAAGCCCACTTCTTTTACAATGACGGGTAAAGGTAAGCCGTTAACTATAGTTTGAAGATTCTCTATCCAGTTTGAAAATTCACGGTCCCCTTCTGGCATAACGATTTCCTGAGGTGCGTTCAAATGAATCTGAAGCGCATCTGCACCGAGTAAATCTACGGCGCGTTTGGCGTTCTCTAAACCGTGTCCGGCACCTAAGTTTGCGAAAACGAGACCATTCGGATTCGTCTGGCGAACAATTTTAAATGATCCGGCTTGAGAAGGGTCTTTAAGGGCAGCACTGACCGAGCCAGTAGCCATTGCCAGATCTGTTTCTCGGGCAATGACAGCTAGTTTTTCGTTGACCTTCCCGGTCCATTCACTCCCACCGGACATAGCATTGATAAAGAAAGGGGATGAGAATTGCAGATCATCTAAAGAAACAGAAAGATCCACATCCAAGACATCGCATTGTGGAAAAGAGTGATGAACAAATTTTATATCGTTGAACGAAGAGTGATTCTGATCATAAAATTTTTCTGATAATGAGACATGTTCGTTTTTACGGTTATTGGTTTTCGGCATAAAGCACACTCCAGATTTTATTGATTAGATTTATCATACACATTAAGAGAGAGAGGTTCAATTTTATTTGCTCGCCATTCCGATAGTATCTGTCTTTTCTTGAGATTTGAATCGATCAGGGCAATTCCGCAGTCTCCACCTCCAGCACCAGACGTTTTTGAAGCTGCACCATATTTTAAAGCAATATGGGTAAGCGTTTGAAGCGGAGGCGTTTCTAAGGTGATGTTTTTTGCTTGACTCATATCAAGCAGCAACTCTCTGTTGTAACGAATAGATTCATATATCTGTTGCGTGTCGTTTGCTTTTAAGCCGTCAATTAAATCCAGCACACAGGTTTTGCTTTCTATCAGAAACGCTTGATCGTCTATTCCTTTTCGGTCTTGCTCGATAGAAGTGACAAAGGTTTCTGTCGAAGCCGGTATCCCTGTCCAGCCAACGATAAGATTTAATTTTTTGGGGGAGGGGAGCCGTTCGATTTTCAGTTCAGGCCATGAACACTCGAGAAGTGAAGTGAGACTCGCATCAGTCAGCTTTTCCTTCAGCCAACTTTTATCCAGACTGAAGTAAGCGATCCAGCCTGTATAGGTGGCTGCAGCTAAGTCTCCAAGTGAGCCACGGCTATGTAGAGACGTGTGAATAATTGCAGCTAGTTTAAATATCTCCTCATCACTTAGAGAATACCCGACTGATTCAAGCAAAGCTAAAATCGTTGCGACTGTTATAGCCCCACTGGAACCTAGACCGTATTTCCGGCCATCCTCGCTGTTCAATGAACTCGCTATCCTTACGTCATAGTAAGGCAGCGTCATTCCCTTTTCTCTTTAAAAGCGCTCAGTCACTTCAATGGTTTTCAATAAAATAGTCGCCTTTTCGTTTGTTTCTTCTAGAAAAGGATCACGATCCACTCGTTTCCAGTACAGCGTGTTGTTAGAAAGTTGAGGAGAGTTTATCATCC